>JAITQC010000099.1 GCA_031289115.1 Planctomycetota bacterium | reverse complement strand
TTCAATGGTGACGACGAGTTTTCCCTCATCGACCCGGATCATAAAACCGACTACCTGGACTTTATAAAAGAATCAATCAGTATGGCGCTTAAGCTTCGGTCAAAATCGTTAACTATCCATTCCAACGCCCTTGATTCCAAGGGCAAGGTTCGCAATCGTTATAACAACATACCCGACGCCGTTAAGCTCGCTACCATGAAGGCCACCCTAAAAAAGTGTACCACCCTCGCTGAAAAGGCTAAAATCACTCTTAACTTGGAAGCGCTTAACATTATCACTGACCATGTTGGCAATTACCTGAGTTCAACCCAGTTGGCCGCGGATTTAACCCGTAAAATAGCCTCGCCCAATCTGAAAATTCTTTACGATGTTTACCACATGCAGTTGAACGAGGGCAACCTCGTTAACAACCTTGTCGCCAATATCGACCAAATTGGCCATATTCATGTGGCCGATGTCCCGGGTCGGCATGAACCCGGAACTGGTGAAATCAATTACCCTTTTATCTTTTCAACCCTTAAGAAGCTCCGTTATTCAAGACTGGTTGGGTTTGAATTGTTTCCCCGACAAAGCAGCAAAGAGGCGGTTAAGGCGATACAAAAAAGCCTGACTTGATGCACTCTCCCGCCTTGGGTGGCAAGAGAGAACCAGATTCATTATCCCTATGCTGAAAGGCCAACTATGCAGGCAGCTGTATTGGTGGGAAAAGAACACCTGGAGATACAGGATGTTCTCCCGGCTACTCCAGGGGAAGACGAGGTAACTATCGAGGTTCGTTCTTCGGGAGTATGCGGCACGGATGTCCATATCTACCGGGGGGCGGAAGGGTCAACCGACGCGGTATTCCCCCTAATCATGGGCCATGAATTCTCCGGGGTGGTTTCAGTGGTTGGTAGCAAAGTCAAGGATATCCTCCCTGGCGACAAAGCCATCGTCAACCCAAACATCATGTGTGGTTACTGCAATCCCTGCCGTTCCGGCCACAACGCTTTTTGCGAAAACCATATCGCCGTGGGTGTCAACCGCCCAGGCGGTTTCGCGGAAAAAATAACCGTCCCCAAGCTGGCGGTCCACACCTTTGTCAAATCCGACTTTGACACCGCCGCCATGATCGAACCCCTGTCCTGTTGCCTTAACGTGTTCGAGACAATGCCACACAGTCTTGGTGACAGCTATCTTATTGTCGGGGGTGGGCCAATTGGCATGATGATGCTTCAGCTGGCCCGTCTGGCCGGGGCTAGATTTCTGGCCGTAGCGGAACTGGTAGCGGCCAAACGGGAAAAATGCTTGCGACTGGGAGCCGATGTCGCCTTTGATTCACGCGGTGTACCGGCGTCGATGGCAGCGAGACACCACGGGATCAAGCAGTTTGACATGGTGATCGACTGTGTTGGTCTTCCCCTGACCCAAAGCTACAGTCTGGAAGCGGCGGGGCGTGGTTCCCGGGTCATGTTTTTCGGTTTGGGGGGCGCCAAGGACATATTGGAGGTAAAACCTTACACGCTTTTCAACCGGCAAGTACCGGTTTATTCCTCCTTCATCAATCCCTACACCTTCACCCGGACAGTGGAGATAGTTGAATCAGGCAGAGTTAATCTCAGTGATATTGTCGGGGCGCATATCGGTTTCCAGGATTTGGCGGCAGTGTTGGAAGACGATACCACGCGGTCTGAAGGAAAAGTTATTTTGAAATTGTAAAAAACCCGGACAGCAAATAAGCATTTGCTGTCCGGGATAATTTGGGGCCAATATTTTTTCACTCGGTCAAATTATTTCCCTGGTGCCGTGAAAGCGGGTTAAATAACCTCTGGAAAGGCATATTTCCAGACAGCGCTGTTAATCCTGGAGAGCTCCAGAAAAGTTCAGCATCCCTGTTTTTAACTTTAACACCCAGGCGCAACGGACAATATTTACTACAAACAAGGCGCTTATAACCAACACACCATCACCAGTTATCGCCCCTGACCCGGCACGGGAGCCGCTCGCCGCACTTGCACGTCCTGCTGACTTAGTTTGGCCAGTTCCAAGACTAGTTGCATGGTTTCCCCATAAGGAGTGGCTTCGTTCATGTCCTGGCAAATCAACTGCATTAACTTCGGCATGGTGTTGCGAGACTTGTCGATCTCAGGGTTGGCTCCGGGAACATAGGCCCCGATGTTTATCATTTCCTCCGCATCCTTGAAAGTGGCGAGAATTTGCCTTAGACGCCGCGAGGCTTGGAGTTCCTCGCGGGGGACAATCTCCGACTGCACGCGGGATATCGACTCCAAGATGTCGATAGCCGGATACTGGTTGCGTTGAGCCAGGCGGCGGGAAAGGACGATATGACCGTCCAGAATACCGCGGGTAGCGTCGGCAATCGGCTCGTTCATATCGTCACCCTCCACCAGCACTGTGTAAAAGCCGGTGATCGAACCACTGGGACTGCGGCCAGCCCGTTCCATCAGGCGCGGTAGTAGGGCGAAAGTGGAGGGGGTGTAACCCTTGGACGCCGCCACTTCCCCGATTGACCCGCCAATATCCCGCTGGGCCATGGCCATACGGGTAACCGTGTCCATCAGGAGGGTGACATCCGCCCCCTGGTCACGGAAATACTCGGCCACCGCGGTGGCCACGAAAGGGGCTTTGACCCGAACCGGGGCGGGTTGATCGGAAGTGGCGATAACCACCACTGAGCGGGCCATTCCCTCCGGACCCAGATCCCGGTCAATAAAGTCGCGCACTTCGCGTCCGCGTTCTCCCACCAGCGATATTACCGACACTTGGGTGCTGGTATAACGGGCAAGCATGCCAAGGAGAACAGATTTTCCCACCCCGGTGCCTGCCATGATGCCAATCCGCTGTCCCTTTCCCACCGTCATAAAAGCGTCAATGGAACGGATTCCGGTGGAAAGAACTTCCCCTATACGTGGACGCCGTACCGGATCGGGGGGATCGGCGTAAATCGGATAGGTGGAAGTGGCCAGTATCGGCCCCTTGCCATCCATCGGCTGTCCCCTGCCGTCCAGAACGCGCCCGAGTAAATGCGGTCCCACCGCCACCACCTGTTCGGTGGCGAGTGACTCCACCCGGTCGCCAGGTCCGATTCCCCGCATCTCTCCCAAAGGCATCAGGAGGGTGGCGTTCTCGCGAAATCCCACCACCTCCGCCTCCACTGTTTCCCGGGAAAGCCGGGAAAAAACCTGGCACAGGCTACCTACCGGTAAGGGAAGCTGACTGGTCTCGACAATAAGGCCTGTCACCCGCCTGACCCGTCCGGACACCCGGGCCGGAAGGATACGGGTGATCCGTCGCCGTTTCGACTCAAACATGGAGATGTTCATGTCGGATCCGATTTGTCACCCCCCCGGGAAAAACCCCGACTTTGGCTAAGAAGACTCCAGGTGACAAATAACACAGACAGGAAAACGGGTATTTCCATCGCCTCCTCGTAAACATCCGCCAAATCCGCGGGAACAACCACACCCAGGCGTTGGTGTTCGACTATTTCCGACCCGGCAAAAAGCAGGAGACCGATGACCAGGATCCAGAAGGGAAAGCGGGAACGGATTAGAAGTTCCCAACTCTGGCGCCAGCAGCCCCGGCGGAAAAAACCCACCGCCGCCAGCAGTAACAGGATAATGGCGATACAGTTGAACCAGAAATGGGGAAGATCGTTGTCAACCAGAATGCGCCCCCAGTTGACGGTGCGGCCAAAAACGATGACCCAGCACCAGAGACTCCAACCCCAGAAAGATTGCCATTCCTTGCTGTGAAACGGGAAAACATAGGCGAGTAAGGCGCTGACAAACCCCACCCCCATTAGCGCTATCTGGATATAGTCTAGAACTCCTAGGCCAGTCGTCCCCACCCAGGTCGGAGTGCCGGGAATAAGGCCGGTTCCGGGTAAAAACAGCGCCAGGGCAGTAACCAGCAGCATAAACCATTCGCGGAGGCGGAAAGAAAAATCCACATGTCGGGTAATAGACGGCATGGAAGCGGCTTTCTCGTTTAGCAAGGGGTCAATATGGCGTAGTCAGTTTAAAATCAACTCGGGGTGAGTACCTCGGTAACCGGGATAGCTGATTCGGTCGGAGGATGGTTCTCCGCCGGCATTGAAGGGGATGGGATTTCATCAGGTGCCGGCGTATCTGCCTCGGGTGGGGGTGGAGCATCGGGTGCCGGCGTATCTGCTTCGGGTGGGGGTTCATCAGAGGGAGCCGGAATATCCGGCTCTGGCTCCACTTTAGACCCGTTATCTCCCAGCATCTCTTCCCGCTGCGGGGGAGGAAGCGGACCAGCTTCCCCAGACACCCGGCTCCAGGGCGCCTCGGCATCGTCTCCAGACACCCCGAGGATTGCGTCTTCCAGGGCGGCCAGGCGGACCGCCAGGCGCATATCGACCTCCATGGTGCGGTTATAAACCACCACGCCACCCCTGGCTACTTCTGGGTTGGCCTCCAGGCGAATGGGGCCAAGGTCAGGAAATACCGCCGCCAACTCCGGCTTTTCCGCCTCCAGCACCGCCATGTCTTCCGGGTTTATCCGGATCACCAGGCTGGAGCGGTCAACCGCCAGGCCAATCGCCTCCAGGGTCAAGGGAAGAATGGACTTACGATCAAAACTAAGTTCGTGGGCAACCAGGCGTTTAGCCACGTCCATGGAAAGCAGGAGTAGATCCGCTTCCGCCTGGGAACTCAGGCGTGCGCGCACCTCCCGCACCGCCTTCAATACCTCATCCAAAGCCTTGATGGCTGGCTCGGAGTTTTTGCGAAAAACAGCCCGCTCCTCTTCCACCGCTTTCGCCACCTCGCCCTTGGCCAAGGCCCGGCCTTCGGTCTCACCCTTGGCGAAGCCGGCCTTCTCGCCCTTGGGGAAGCCGTCCTTGTAGGCCCTGTCCTGGGCCTGCTTCTCCATCGCCGCCACCTGGGAACGGGCGTTAGACAGCATCTGATCCGCCCTGACCTGCGCCTTCTTCAAGATCTGGGCCGCCATGGCCTGTATGTCGGAGAATTGGAAAGGTATGGGACTAAGGCCTGAGTCATCGGCCGAGTCCTGTTTGATGATGCTGTCAGGTACCGGCATCATCGGGATAAAATCTTCCGAATCATTGATGATGGGAGAATCAGGCATAGGGCATCATACCACCACATTGTCCTCGCCACCGCGACCGGAAATGATAACCTCCCCCGTTTCTTCCAGACGCCGGACCACGTCGACAATGTGCTGCTGAGCCTGTTCCACGTCAGCCAGACGCACCGGACCCATAAACTCCATGTTTTCCCGGATCATATCGGCGGCGCGGGTAGACATGTTCTTGAATATTTTCTCCTGCAGGGCTTCCGAGGCGGTCTTGAGGGCGGTGGCGAGCTCGTCGTTCTCGATTTCGCGTAGAACCGACTGGATACCCTTGTCGTTGACCAGAATGACATCCTCGAAGACAAACATAAGCTTGCGGATCTGCTCGACCATGTCGGGATCGGCTTCTTCCAGGTTTTCCAGAATGCTTTTCTCGGTGCTGCGGTCGCAGAGGTTGAGGATTTCCGCCACCGATTCCACACCACCCGCCGACTCCAGGTCCTGGGTAACGATAGACGCCAGCCGCGACTCCAGGCCCTGCTCCACCATGCGAATAGCCTCGGGAGTAGTCTGGTCCATGCGAGCGATACGCTTCACCACCTCCATCTGCTTCTTGGGTGGCAAGCCATTCAAGATCTCGGCCGCTTGTTTAGGCGACAGGTGGGCCATAATCAGGCCGATAGTCTGCGGGTGCTCTTCCTGGATGTACATCAGGAGGTGTTCGGTATCGGCGTCCTTGAGGAAATGGAAAGGCGCCTTTTGGATGGTGTTTTCCAAAGCGGCCAGGATTTTGCCGGCTTCCTCTGGCGAAAGGCTCTTCTCCAGCAGTTGGCGGGCGAATTCCATGCCACCCTGTTCCATATACTTGGAGGCGAGATGGGTTTGGTAAAACTCGCGCACCACCGCATCGCGTATATCAGGAGCAATCTCATCGTCAACCCTGGCTATCTCCATGGACAGGCGTTCGATCTCGTCCGTTTCCAGGTTGGCCAGAATCCGGGAGCTTGACTCCATATCCAGGGAAATCATCAAAACCGCGGCTTTGCGAATTCCCGTCAAACCCTCGGCTTTGGCAAGCTTTGCCATTTGCTATTCCTTCCGCATCCAACGCTTCAAGAGGTTGGCCGCACGCTTGGGCTCGTCCTGGACTATTTGCGATACTTTGGCACGGAGGTTTTCCCATTCTTCATCAGTGAAATCTTCTTCCTCCACCGCCTGGGCGTCAAGAGCGAGGGTGAGGTTGTCCTGCTCCAGCGCGTCATCCATTTCGGTCGGTATGGGCCGTACGGCGTAGCGGTAGACTATGACCACCGCCAGGCAGAAGAAGGCGAAGGTTATGAGATTCGCCTTGTTGTCGAAAAACCACTTGTAGGCCAGGGCAACCATGCTTTCCGCCATCTTTGGCGAATGCACCGGCGCCATCCAGGGAATCTGGCTTAATTCAATCTTGTCAGGAACATCAGCCAGGGGAATGCCGGCCGCCTGGGCGATCTGGCGTTTCAATTCATCGAGGCTGGCCGCGGGCAAGGGATCAACCGACTCGCGATCCCAAAGCGGAAGCCGTGTTTCCGGGTCAAGCATCACCTCGCCAAACTCGCTCATCGCCTGGAGAGGATTACCGTCCGCGTCCCGCCTTAAGCGGTAGGGAAGGTGGATAATGGCGGAGATAGTAAGGTTGGTGACCTTGGGCGCCACCTTGGTGGCAGTTTCCTTTATCGAGTTCTGGTTGGTCCGGTCGCTGGTCTTACGGCTGTCGGAGGATTCACTAACCATCAGGCCGCCCATATTCTGCAGGTTGGCGGCCCGGCGCACATTCGGGTTTACCCCCGGCTCCTCATAGGGTCGCTGGGTGGAGCGGGAAGTGGCGGTACTGGCGGAGGTGCTAGCTGGTTGTCCGGGTAGCACTTCCTTGAACATGATTTCGGTGTAGTCAAAATCCACCTCGTGGGTGGGAAAGGCGTTGACGTCTCCCTCGTACTGGATGTTGGGTATGTATTGGCGCATGAGGTTCTCCAGTTTTCGCCGGAGATCCTCGTTCAGGTGGTATTCAGTCTCCCATTTATCCTTGGCCACGTTGGAAAGGGAGTTTTTCGAACTGGCGTGAAACTTGTTGCCGCTCTGGTCAGCCACCACAATGTCACGTTCATCCAGACCCGCTTTGGCGGCAGAAACAAGGGCGATAATGGTGTTGGCGGTGCCTTCCTCGAGGGGTTTTTTCAGCTTAGTCTTCACCCGGACGGAAGCGGTTTTTTTGTGGGCAATGCCAAAGAGGGAGGTACGGGCATCGTCGGAGTAAATAACCTGGGCCTCGGCTATGCTGTCGATTGCCTCAACCAGGCGGGAAACCTCGTTCGCCCGGGCTAGGCGCATTGATTCTTCCGACTTCAGGCGGGTATCGGAAAAAGCCCATTTGTCTAGCATCTGGCCGAAACCGAACTCGTGGGCGTCTTTAAGGAGGTTTTCCTCGGCCAGGGCGATAATGGCTATCTTCTCCTCGTCCTGCATCACCAGGATGCGGCGGGATTCGAAGTCATACTCGGCGGACTTAACCCCTTTTTCATTAAGGCGGGCCAACATGTCGTTTACGTCGCCAGGATCGACCAGAATGGGAAGGGGACGCCGGGAAACCTCGGTGGAGGTCGACCCCATCCAGGCCGCCAGGGTAAACCAGCCAGCCGCGGTGATAATAAGAAACGTCACCGCTACCCGCTGGGTTGTCGACATGTCCCGGAGAATATTCTGGGTATCACGCCAGAGTTGTTGCAGAATCTTCATTTGCCTAGGTCCCCCCCGTTCGAAAAGCCGGTCATTGACGCCCCCGCGCCAACCTCCCCTCCAGCCTTCCTCACCCCTATTGTGATTCGGTTTTTTTAATTAAGCGAAGCGTGGCCCGGGGGGAACACCCCCAGCGCCAGCGGTCGCTGTCACCAGCATTTGTTTCCTTCCATGTCCGCTAATAATATTTCCATGTCCGCTAATATTTTGGCTGGGATAAAAAAAAGGGGGCTTGGCGTCCCTTTTTTTTCCTGGCGCTTTCCCGCTTGCGGGTAACTATATCCGCATCCGGAGAATTTCCTGGTAGGACTCGACCAGCTTGTTCCTGACCGCCATCAGGGTGTCAAAGGCGACACTGGCTTTTTCCATAGCGGTCATGACCTTGGTTATATCCTGTTCATTGCCCTGAACCATGTCGGTCACCATTTTTCCCGCGTCCTGCTGCATGGTGTTAACTTTATTGAGGTTGTCCAGGAGGAATTTCTTGAACTCCATGCCGGTGGCGGGATCGGTATGCTGCGGCCCCCGGCTGGAGCCGGTGATTGATTCCAGTTTTCCAGTGACAGGATCAATAGGCATAGTATCTTCCTGTGTCCAAGACGGCCGCGTTACGGGTAGAAAAAAACCCCGGTGAAAAAGACCCTAGTATATTATCGACCGGTTGGGGCGTGTCCTGTAACGACAATCATCCCAATATGCTAGTATTCAAAAACAGCACCGGCATTTCAAGGTTTTTCTGAAAAAAATTGCAAGTTCGACCCGGGTTACCCGAATAGCCAATCCACCCACCCCCCCGGCACCCCTCCCAAAATAGAAGCAAGGGATGTCCGAGGACATCCCTTGCCTTACGCCATTAAATAATCACTCAACCCTCGCTACAGCCGAAGGCGTAGTATATCCTGATAAGAATCAACCAGTTTATTCCGTACCGCCAGGAGGGTGTCAAAAGCGACGCTCGCCTTTTCCACCGCAGTCACCACTTTGCCAATGTCCTGCTCATTACCAGTCACCAGGTCGCTCACCATTTTCCCGGCGTCTTCCTGCATCGAATTAAGCTTGTTGAGGTTATCGAGGAGAAACTGTTTGAATTCGGTGCCACTGGCGCTCTCGCGGCGTGCCTGCGGGGAAGTGGCGAGACGCGAATCAACTTTCAAGATACCAGGATTTCCCGACATGGCTTTTCTCCTCACTCCCGATGCTTAACCTA
>JAITQC010000085.1 GCA_031289115.1 Planctomycetota bacterium | reverse complement strand
ATTTTAGTTTACCAGTAAACCAATTAGGCGTTTCCCTCCGTCATTCCGGTGAATTTGCGGCAAGGAGTTAATAGAGAGACACGGTTCGGCCAGTCACCAATACGCCTTGCCACCGGAGGACGCTACAGGAAAGGCGGTGGCTGCCCCGATCCCCCGGCGCCGGTAACGCCTGCCCGAGGAATTGACTCCTCCGGGCAGGCGTTACCGAGTGATACCGGAGATATAGCAAACCGCCGTCAGTCGACGAGGCTTAGGCCAAAGTCATTCCCTAACCCGCTTCAGCCAACTCGCTACCCAACCACGGTTGTTATCCTGACACCAGCTGGTCTGGGCGGCTAGGCGGCCAGGTAAAATCTCCGGCCTGGCGTTACCCGCCTACCCTTTCCGGACCAGCCAGCGGGAAAACCTCCCAACCACTCCAACCCGGCTTAGCCCGAACTGACCGCCCCCCCTCTCTTGTCTAAACCTAGCTAACAGCTTTTCTGTAAATCATGACATTTATGTCACACCCATCACAAATTTGTCGCTTTTCTTCCCGGTTTTCCAGCATTTCCCTAGGATTTAACGCTAAACCTCTACTGATTTAACCATCCAGTTATTAAGCAATTAGAGATTGCCAGCAAACCCTTCCACTTTTTTCGATGTTTGGCACCATGTTTGCATATTAGCTCAACTGATAACCGCGACTGGTAGCACGCCCATTTCTGGCTACGGATAGGTGGCGGGGGACGGGTAAATTTCCAGTTGTCTGGTTTTTCCCTAAGTGTGTCACTTTCACGTTTTTAAGGAGAGGAGTTATGGAGACAACCGCTTTGGTTGCCGCAGTAACGGAGGGGACGGCCAAATTCTCCGCCCCAGACACCATCTGGGTGCTTTTAGGCGCGGCTCTGGTGTTTTTCATGCAGGCCGGTTTCACCATGGTGGAGATTGGCTTCACCCGCAACAAAAACACCGGCAACATGGTAATGAAAAACGTCATGGATTTCTGCATCGCCTCCATGGCCTTCTGGGTGGTGGGCTTTGGCCTGATGTTCGGGGAAGGTACCGGTTTCATTGGCAGCGTAGATTTATTTGTCTCGCAAAACTACGATGGGGTGTTTGGCAATTTCCCCGGCCTCACCTTCCTGATTTTCCAGACCGTGTTTTGCGGCACCGCCACCACCATCATTTCCGGTGGCATGGCGGAGCGCACCAAATTTTCCGCTTACTGTATTTATAGCTTGATGATGAGTCTTCTCATCTACCCGATTTCCGGACACTGGATCTGGGGCGGGGGTTGGCTGGCTGAACTCGGTTTCCACGATTTCGCCGGTTCCACCGCTGTTCACATGGTGGGTGGCGTTGCCGCCCTGGTCGGGGCCTGGATACTTGGTCCCCGGATTGGCAAGTATGACTCGCATGGCAAAGCCAACGCCATTCCTGGGCAGAGCCTGGCCCTGGGGTCCCTGGGTGTCTTCATTCTCTGGTTCGCCTGGTTTGGCTTTAACGGTTGCTCGACAGTAAGCGCCAGTGGCGACGACACGATTCTTTCCATGTCCAGCATCTTTGTCACCACCAACCTGGCCGCCGCTTCCGCCGCCCTCTTCACCATGCTCATCTCTTGGCTACGCTACGGCAAGCCTGACGTGTCGATGACCCTGAACGGCGCCCTGGGTGGCCTAGTGGGTATCACCGCCGGTTGCGACGCTGTCACCCCCGGTGGAGCGGTATTGATCGGTATAGTGTCGGCGGTTGTCCTTACTTACAGTATCGAGTTTGTCGACCAGAAGCTTAAGATTGACGACCCGGTCGGAGCCTTCGGAGTACACGGAATCTGCGGCGCTGTCGGCACCATTCTGGTCGGCCTCTTGGCCGTCGATGGCGGCGTCTTTTACGGTGGGGGTTGGACCCTGTTTGGCATCCAGACCCTTGGCGTAGTGTCTGTCGCCCTCTGGGTGGTGGTTACCATGGGCATAATCTACTCCCTGGTTAACGCCACTATTGGACTCCGGGTTAGCCCGGCCGAGGAAATCGCTGGTCTTGACATTGAGGAACACGGCATAGTTGACAGCTACCCCGGTTACATGTCAGGCCGTTACACCTCGGTAAAGACCGGAAACGTCCCGGTGGTCAAGACCGGCGCCACCGCTCCGGCTCCGGCCGCCAAGGCCAGTGCTGCCAAGCCCGCTGACGGCAAGGGCCACAAGATCACCCGGGTTGACATCATCACCCGCCCGGAGAAGTTCGCCATTCTCAAGGAGGCTATGCACAGTATCGGCATCCAGGGCATGACAGTCACCAAGGTGATGGGTTGCGGAGTGCAGCAGGGTAACTCCGACTACTACCGGGGTGTCGAGGTCGCCAGCAACATGCTGCCGAAACTCTCCATCTCGATCGTGGTCTCCAAGGTTCCGGTTCGTGACGTGATCGAAACCGCCAAGAAGATCCTTTACACCGGCCATATCGGCGATGGCAAAATATTCCTTTCCGATGTGGAAAACGCGGTAAAGGTCCGTACCGGCGAGGAAGGGTTTGACGCCTTGCAGTATAGCGAGTAAGATAAACAGACGCCCATAGCGTCAACCGGTTTGTTTCCGCGATGCGCCGACTCGGGTTGGCGCATCGCTTTTGTTTCTCCGGGAAGGACCACCATGCAAGACGGGTTTTTCCGCGTCGCCGCCCTCGCCCCTGACCTACGGCTAGCTGATTGCCGCCACAACGCCACGGCGATAGTGAGCGCGGCAGAAAAGATGGCGAAGCTAGGGGCGGTTCTCACCGTCTTTCCCGAACTCTCCCTCACGGGTTACACCTGCGGCGACCTTTTCCTTCAGGAGACGCTCCTGACGGCGGCGGAAGACGCTCTCCTCACGGTGAAAAAGGCGAGCCGGGACATCGCCAGCGTCCTGGTGTTTGGCCTCCCCTTCCGGCGGGGTTCCGCCCTTTTCAACCTGGCGGCGGTTGTCCACCGCGGTCATATTCTGGGCCTGGTGCCGAAACTTTCCCCTCCCAACTACACCGAGTTTTACGAGGCCCGCCACTTCACGCCTGGCCCGGAACGAGAAAAACTGACCCTGGACGGGGAGACAGTTACCCTCGGCTGGCGCCAGTTGTTCCACGGCATCTTGCCTGGCCAGGACAATTTTGTCTTGGGGGTGGAGATTTGCGAAGACCTGTGGACCCCGCAATCCCCCTCGATCCTCCTTGCCCAGGCCGGCGCCACCCTGATCGCCAACCTTTCCGCCAGTAATGAGATAGTCGGCAAGGCGGCTTACCGCCGCCAGCTAGTGAGCCTGGCCTCGGGAAAACTCATCGCCGCCTATGTCTACGCCGATGCCGGCCGGGGGGAGTCAAGCACTGACCTGGTTTTCGCCGGACACCAGTTGATAGCGGAAAACGGGGTGGTTCTGGCGGAAGCTCCGCCCTTCGCTAGCGCTAGCGTCCTGGCCGATGTCGACCTGGAACGCCTGGCGGCGGAACGCCGCCGGGTGCTTACCTTTAAAAACGCCTGCCTGGCCCGGGTCAACCCAGACGACTGGCAGATTAACTCCTTCCCCCTGGAGGCGGCGAGCTACCCCCGGCTGGAACGACCCCTAAGTCCCCTGCCCTTTGTCCCGGCCGACCAGGGTAACCGCGAGGAGCGTTGCGACGAGGTTTTTGCCATCCAGGTAGCGGGATTAAGCCAGCGTCTACGCCACACCCAGGCCAAAACCCTGGTCATTGGCCTGTCTGGAGGCCTCGACTCTACCCTTGCCCTCCTGGCGTCCGTGCGGGCGGTGGAGGCACTGGGGTGGGACAAGTCCAGAATCCTTGGCGTCACCATGCCAGGACCCGGCACCACTCCGCGCACCCTCGCTAACGCCAGCCAGCTGGCAGCGAGCTTCGGTGCGACGCTCCGGACCATTCCAATAACCCCGGCGGTGGAGTTGCATTTCCAAGACATCGGGCAAAACCCGGAAAACCGCGACGTCACTTATGAAAACAGCCAAGCCCGGGAACGCACCCAGATCCTCATGTATATCGCCAACCAAACCGGCGGCATTGTCGTAGGCACTGGCGACCTTTCCGAACTCGCCCTGGGGTGGGCCACTTACAATGGCGACCACATGTCAATGTACGGCGTCAACTGCTCCATACCGAAAACCCTGGTTCGCCACCTTATCGCCACCCAGGCCGCCCGGTTGCCCGGGGAGAGTGGTCGCCTCCTTCTGGAAGACATCCTGGCCACTCCGGTAAGCCCGGAACTCCTCCCTCCTTCCGGCGGGGAAATATCCCAGAAGACAGAGGAGTTGGTGGGCCCCTACGAGCTGCACGATTTTTTCCTCTACTACGCTGTCCGCTTCGGCTTTCGGCCTAGGAAAATACGCCGTTTGGCCGAACTCGCCTTCGCTGGCCAACGCTCTCCCAAGGAAATTCTCACCTGGCTACGGGTTTTCTACCAGCGCTTCTTTTCCCAGCAGTTCAAGCGGTCCTGTCTTCCCGACGGCCCCAAGGTCGGCAGCATTTCCCTGTCGCCCCGGGGTGACTGGCGCTGCCCCAGCGATGTTGAAGGAAAGTTGTGGCTGGCTGACCTGGAAGAAAAAACGGACTAACCTCCCCCCAGACGCCTTACCTAGCCGGGGGCCGGCCTCGCCCCTAAACTGGGAAACCTCCCCTTACGCCTGGCTAACCCCCTGACGAAGCGTGGTTATTCGCCACCCCCCTAAAGCCACTTTTTCCCCTTTCCCGCCAAGCGTTAGACCCTCCCCCTGACCCAGGAAAAATCCGAAACGCTGGCGCTCCAGGGCAGCCGGAGGCGCCATAAACCGGAATAAGCCGGGTTATAGGGTAAACCCGTTACTCCGACGCTTAAGGTGGTGAGGATATTCACACGGTGGAGGGATTAAACCGCCAGAGAAATGGGACAAACACCAAGAACCACGGTTTCCACCCAGGTCGGAGTAAACCGGTTAGGCGCCGGGGTGAACCAGCTATTCCACCACCAGGTCGGCCAGGCGCTGGTCCATCCAGGCTTTCAGGTCGTCAAGACCCGCCTGGACCGAGGGGAAGCGTTTGTCCGCAATGCCATGCAGGGTGTCAGCCCAGCGACTGACAATGGCGAAAAAATACGGGGTAGGGGTGAAAAATATCCGGCTGTTCTCCATCAGAGCCTGGAAAACCTGGGCGTAGCCATCCATGAAACGTAGCCGCTCTTGGAAAACCTGGTCCTCAAACACGGAGCGGCGGGGTGGGTTTAAACACTTGCCGCCCTTGACTGAGCGGAGCTGGTAGTCGCGGGAGGTGAAGTACTGGATAAAGAGCCAGGCAGCGTCGGGACGGGGGCTGTGGGCGTTAATAGCT
>JAITQC010000083.1 GCA_031289115.1 Planctomycetota bacterium | reverse complement strand
AGAATGGCCCCGATGTAAATACCTTTGTTGTTCTTTTGCAGTTTTGACGACTGGTAATTCAGCTCTTTTATTGCCTGTAAAACCGCGTCTTTGGTTTCTTTGTTTACATGCCTTGTTTTGTTGATCACATGAGACACGGTGGAGATGGATACCCCCGCTTTTTGAGCCACATCTTCCATAGTAAGATTTTTTGCCTGCGCCGATTTCATTATGTTAAATATTAGAGAATTTTGTACAAAAATGCAAGGAAAAAATGATTATTTTTTGCGTAAATTTGCGTAAAATAAAGTCAAAAATAATAGAAATTTTTCTTGACATGCGCAAAAAACTGTGAGATACTATACCTATGGAAAACGATACGTTCCTTGAATTAAAGGGTATTACCAAGGCTTTTCCCGGTGTTTTGGCACTGGATAAGGTCAGTTTTTCTGCAAAACGCGGGGAAGTGCACGCTCTCTGCGGTGAAAACGGGGCGGGAAAATCGACCCTGATCAAGGTTCTCACCGGTGTCTACCCCGGCGATGGTGGTAAAATTGGCCTGGATGGCCAGACCATCGTCCCCACCAGCCCCCGTAACGCCGAAACCAAGGGCATATCCACGGTCTACCAGGAGGTGAACCTTATCCCTCACCTCACGGTGGCGGAAAACATTTGCCTGGGTCGCGAAGACCGCCTGGCTGGCGTTATCCGTTGGCGGCGGGTGTGGAAACGGGCGGCGGCGGCAATCAAACGCCTCGACCTCAAGTTCGACATCAACCTAGACGCCCAACTCTCCGACTGCTCCATCGCTATCCAGCAGATGGTGGCGATCGCCCGCGCCCTCGACATCGACGCCAAACTCCTTATCCTGGACGAACCCACCTCCAGCCTGGACGATGCGGAGGCGGAAGAGCTTTTCCGCATTATGCGCACCCTGCGCGAGCAAGGGATGGGGATTGTCTTTGTCACCCACTTCCTGGACCAAGTCTACCGCGTCTCCGACCATATCACTGTTTTACGCAACGGCGAGTTGGTGGGAGAGTTCACGGCGGTGGAGCTGCCGCGCCTGGAACTGGTGTCGAAGATGGTGGGAAAAAACGTCGAGGAAGTGAAAAAACTGGAAAAACGCGTCACCTTCACCAGTGTCAGCGGCAGAAAAACCGTGGTAAGCGCCCGCCGGCTTGGCCGCAAGGGCGCCATTAACCCTATAGACTTCACGCTTAACGAGGGCGAGGTGGTAGGACTGGCTGGGCTACTAGGTTCCGGCCGTTCAGAAACGGCCAACCTCCTCTTTGGCGTCGACCCGGCCGACAGCGGCGAACTGGAGATCGACGGCCGGCGTATCCGCCCTGACTCCCCGGCCCGGGCCATGCGCTACGGGTTTGGCATGCTTACTGAGGACCGCAAGTTTTCCGGCATTGTCCCTAACCTCTCGGTCCGCGAGAACATCATTCTCGCCATGCAGGCGAAGCTTGGGCCCTGGCGGAAAATTCCTAGCCGGCGCGCCAATGAAATCGCCGACCAGTTTATCAAGGCCCTGGACATCAAGACGCCCTCGCGGGAACAGCAGATCAAAAACCTCTCCGGTGGCAACCAGCAGAAAGTAATTATCGCCCGCTGGCTGGCAGTGCACCCCCGGCTTCTTATCCTCGACGAACCTACCCGCGGCATCGACGTGGGAGCCAAGGCCGAAATCGAGGGACTGATACAGAAACTGCGGGAGGAAGGGATGTCCCTGCTTCTCATCAGTTCCGAACTGGAAGAAGTGGTCCGTAACAGTTCGCGGGTTATAGTCCTACGCGACCGGACAAAGATCACTGAACTCTCCGGGGATAACCTTACCGAACGCTCCATACTAGAGGTGATCGCCTCCCAGGCGAAGGATGACGCGACGAAGGAGACGCTTAAATGCGAATAGCCGGCATAATTGTCTTCTGGCTGGTGGCACTGGCTTTCCTCTACTGGACCCGGCGTAGCCGAAACGTGGTGTTCTGGCCCCTCCTCGCCCTCGCCTGCCTCCTCGTTTTCAACCTTTTCTTCACCCCGCAGTTTTTCCGCCTGGAGCTTCGCGAGGGGTCGTTCTTTGGTCTGCCAGTGGCCCAACTCTATGGCGTCCCCATTGACGTCCTTAACCACGCCTCCAAGGTGGGGATCCTGGCGGTGGGGATGACCCTGGTCATAGCGGTGGGAGGCATCGACCTCTCGGTGGGGGCGGTCATGGCCATCGCTGGCGCCATGATGGCCACCCTGTCAGTGCAGCTTGAGTTGTCGCCCGCGGTCTGCATCCTGGCCGCCCTGGGGGCGGGGATAATAGCGGGGATGTGGAACGGCTTCCTGGTGGCGGTGATGGGCATACCCCCGATGGTCGCCACCCTTATCCTGATGGTGGCGGGGCGCGGGGTTGCCCAACTTATCACCGACGGACAAATCATTATTTTCAACAACCCCATCCTCACCTCAATCGGGAACGCCTTCCTACTGGTGCCAGTGCCGTTCCTGCTGATGTTAGTGCTTCTAATAGTCACCTGGCTGGCCACCCGGGTCACGGCGGTAGGGTTCCTGATCGAGGCGGTAGGTGACAACGAGGTGGCGACGCACCGCGCCGGCGTCTCTAGCCAAAGCATAAAGTTCCTGGTCTATGTCTTCTGCGGTTTCTGCGCCGCTATAGCCGGGCTGGTGCAGACCTCGAACATCCGTTCCGCTGACGCCAACAATATTGGCCTACGCCTGGAACTAGACGCCATCATGTCAGTGGTTATCGGTGGCACCGCCATGACCGGCGGGCGCTTCTACCTGGCGAGTTCGGTGGTGGGGGCGCTCCTTATCCAGGCCCTGACCACCACCATGTACGCCAAGGACGTGTCGCCGGTGGTGGCGCCCGTCCCCAAGGCCCTGGTGATTCTGGCCGTGTGCCTGCTCCAGTCGGAACGGGTGCGACGTTTCCTGGCCAGCCGGAGGGATGCCGCATGAACAGCCGTTATCTACCCTTGGTCATCACCGCCTTTGTCCTGGCCCTGCTCCTGGGGGCGGGCGGATTCTTCTTCACCAACTTCATCTCCTTCCGGGTGATTATCAACCTCTTTGGTGACAACGCCTTTGTCGGCGTGACAGCGGTGGGAATGACTTTTGTCATCATTTCCGGCGGTATCGACCTTTCTGTCGCCTCGGTAATCGCCTTCACCACCATTTTCATCGCCCAGACCGTTAACAACGGTATGCATCCCCTGGTCTCCATGGCCCTGGTCCTGATTCTAGGCTTGCTGTTTGGCGCTATCCAGGGCTGGTTTATCTCCTATTTCAACCTCCCGCCTTTCCTGGTCACCCTGGCCGGAATGTTTTTCGCCCGCGGGGTGGGTTTTATCATTAACGACATCTCGGTGGCGATCAAGCACCCCTTCTATTCCGAAACCATCCGCGGCCTCGCTATCCCGGTGGCCCAGGTGGGGCGGGCGGTGGTGCGTATCCCCTTCACCGCCCAGTGCCTGATTTTCTTTATTCTGGGCGGGACGCTACTAGCCGCCTACTCCCGTTTTGGCCGTAACGTCTACGCCATTGGCTCTAACGAGACCTCGGCCCGGCTCATGGGAGTGCCGGTAGACCAGATTAAAATTTGGGTCTACGCCCTGTCAGGTTTTTGCGCCACCGCCGCTGGCTGCGTAGTGACTTTCTACATGCAGTCAGGAAACTCCTCCTCCTTTGTTGGCCTGGAAATGGACGCTATCGCGGCGGCGGTCATCGGCGGCACCCTCCTAACCGGCGGGGTGGGTTGGGTAGCTGGCACCCTGATGGGAGTATTGATCCTCGGTAGCATCCAGTCCCTGATAACCTTCCAGGGTAGCCTAAACAACTGGTGGGCGAAAATTTTCATCGGCACCCTGCTCTTCCTGTTTATTAGCGTGCAGCAGCTCCTTAACCGCCGCCTGAAAGGCAGGTGAAAACCGCCGCCAAAAAAAGCGTAGACCCCTTCCCAGGTTCATACCGGGAAGGGGTTTTTACTGCCGGGGCGGCGGGTTAGGCCGGTTTCCCCGGGGGGAGAATTCGCCAGTAAAGACAGCCGCCACGGGTTGACAATCCGGGGCGGAGGTGGGATAATACTATCCCTTCCCGGGTGGCTGGCGGCAGTTTGTCCCCGGCCCTGGCCAACAAAGGTTTTGGGCGGCATGGACATAAGCGAGAATCCGAGCTACCAGTACGGCCTCAAGATGTTCGAGAAGGGGCGCTACTACGAGGCGGTTTCGCTGTTTGCGGAAGTGTTGCAACTGGCGCCGGACAACAGCGCCAGCTACCGTTACCGGGGGCTTTCTTACCACTGGCTAGGCATGACCGCGGAGGCGAAGCGGGACCTGGAAACCGTGGTCCGTCTTGACCCTAGTGACGCTCTGGGTTTCGCCATGCTCGCTGACATCTGCCGCTTTCGGCAAAGCCCGGCTGAGACCCTGGAGCAGGTGGTGGCTGCCCTTGACCTTGAGTCTGACCAGCCGCAGGCGCTTTTTATCCGGGGGTGGCTGTTCGCGGCGGCTGGCCAGTACGCCGAGGCGGTGGAAGACCTTAAGCGCTCCCACGGCCGGGCGGAGTTTTCCGACACTCTGGACCTTCTTAACGCCTGCAGCGTCCTCGCCGCCGAGACTCCCTGTAACGAGTTCGGCGACCCCATAGTCACCCGGGAGGACATCGAGGATTTCCTCTCGCGGCAAGGATGGTCCTTCGACCGCCAGCCCAATCCGAAATACGCGGAAAGCGGCTTTTGCTGCCGTTACGCCCATTGTATTCGGAACTGTCCCATACTGTCGCCAGAAGTGCCTGCCAGTTGTCCGCTGTTTGGCAACGCCTGTCCTGGCGACATGGAACAGACCAACTGGTGCCGGGCGCATTCCGGAAATTTCAGCTAGCTTTTCCCCGGCCGGGACCCACCCGGCCCTCACCTGCAAAGGAATACCGTGGGAGACGTCAATTTGTCGTGCTACGCCGCTCCTTGGGGCAGCGAAGGCGCCATCAAGGCGGTCACCGAGATGGGCGAGTGCGGTTTCGGCGGGGTGGAGTTTCCCGCCGAGGTGGTACGCCGCTTTGAAGACCGCCTGCACGTGTTTGAGGAGATCCTGGACACGGCGGGCCTGCGTCTTTCCAGCCTCTACCAAAGCCTTAACCTGGTAAACAAGGAAAAGGCGGATGAGCAGGTCGAACGGGCCGCTAACTCCGCCCGCTTCGCTGGCGCCACCGGGCACGGGAACCTGATGGTCTCGCACGGGGTGTTGATGGACAGCCCCCCGAGCGAAGACGATTGGCTGACCGTGGGGGCGATTCTGGAGGAGATAGGTTGCCGCTGCCGCGACTTTGGCATTAACCTCTGCTTCCTCCCCCGTACGCGCCACCTGGTCGACAGCGAGCGGGATCTGAAGCGCCTGATGGAAATCACTAACCCCGACAACGTTTCCCTGGGGCTTGACACTGCCGAAATCACCCTGGCTGGCCTGGATCCAAGTAAATTGATAAAGACCTACGCCAGCCGCCTAAAATCGATCCGCTTCCGGGACGCCTCCGCCTCCAAGAAACGGGCCGACGCCACCAGTTCCCGGCCGGGCAGCACCCCGCAGTTCGGGCGGGGGGCGGTGAAATTCGAGGCAGTGACCAAGACGCTTTTGGACATAAAGTACGATGGCTGGATCACTGTCGACGTCAGTGGCGAGTCAGTGCCTCCCCGCGATGCCGCCCTAAACGCCTACCGCTTTATCCTGCGTCGCTCCGGCCTCTACCCTTACTAAGCCAGGGGCGCGTCAGTCTGGAAAAGGGCGGTCCCGATCCGCACCAGGGTCGACCCTTCCTCCACCGCCACCTGGTAGTCGCCACTCATCCCCATGGAAAGCTGGGGTAGTTCCACCCCAAGCCGCGCTTCCAGCCGGTCCCGGCATTGCCGTAAACCCCGGAAAATCGGCCGCGCCGTCTCTGGGTCGGAACTGTAGGGCGCCATGGTCATTAGGCCTGCCAGCCGTAGGGTTGGCGTGGCCAGGACTTGTTCCGCCAGGGGCTCGGTCGCCTCTGGCGTCACCCCGTATTTACTTACCTCCCCACTCACATTGACCTCCAAGAAGACCGTGGCCTTGAGCCCGAACCGCTGGCACTCCCGCCCCAGTACCTCCACCAAGCGAACTGACTCCAGGCTGTGGATAGTTAGAAATCCCGCCGCCAGGGCGGCGGCGGCCTTGTTACGCTGGAGGTGGCCAATAAAATGCCAGTTCACCCCCGCCGTTCCTAAGGCAGTCAGACGCTCACCCGCCTCCGCCACCCGGTTTTCCCCGAAATCCCGCACCCCCAGGCGGAAAAGCTCCTGTAGCGCCGCCGGAGTAGCGGTTTTACTAGCCGCTAGCAGGGTAACACCCGCTGGGGAGCGGCCAGCGCGGCTTGCCGCCGCCGCCACCCCCGCCTGGATCTGCCGCAAATTGTCAGCCACGCTAGGCATTGTCCCATCTCCCGTTATCCGGAGGCCCCAGGTTTTCCAGACGTACCCGAATGGCGTTGGCGTGGGCTGACAGGCCCTCGGTTTCCGCCAGGTGAATTATATGGCGCCCGGTTTTACGCAGCCGCTCCTCGGTATACTCGATAACCGAGATGTCTTTGACAAAATCCGCCACTCCCAGACTCGAGGCGAAACGGGCGGCGCCGCCAGTGGGAAGGATATGGTTAGTGCCGGCGAAATAATCCCCCACCGGCTCTCCTGACCAATGCCCGAGGAAGACCGCCCCGGCGTTTTCCACCTCTCCCAGCACCGCCTCGTTAGTGCGAGTCATTAGTTCGAGGTGCTCGGGGGCGATGGCGTTAGCCGCCGCCACCGCCTCGGCCAGGTCGCGACAGACATATATCGCCCCGAAACGGCTAAGGGCGATTTCAATAGCGGCGGCGCGGCTTAGGCCGGGAAGCATCCGCCCCACCTCGATACGCACCGCCTCGGCCAGCAGCCGGTCAGTGGTAAGCACCACCCCCGCCTCGTAACCCGAGCCATGTTCGGTCTGGGAAAGCAGGTCAGCGGCGATAAAGCGGGCGTTAGCGGTGTGGTCAGCGATAATCACGATTTCCGAAGGACCAGCCGGCGCGTCGATACCGACGGTGCCGTACACCAGGCGCTTAGCCGCCGCCACATAGGCGTTACCCGGCCCGACAATTTTGTCCACCGCCTCCACCGGTCCCGCTCCGTAGGCCAGGGCGGCCACAGCGTGCGCCCCGCCCATGCGGTAGACAGCGTCCAGCCCTAGGAGGCTGGCGGTGGCCAGGAGATGCGGGTCGACTGTGCCATCCCGCCGGGGCGGGGTGGCAGCCACTATCTTTTTCACCCCGGCGATCTGGGCCGGGACCACGTTCATGAGGAGGGAGGAAAAAAGAGGCGCGGTGCCAGCTGGCGCGTAAACGCCCACCCGGGCCAGGGGGAGGACGCGCTTGGCTAACCGCACTCCGTCTCCATCATCGTGGAGATAACCTTGGCGGCGCTGGTATTCGTGGAATTTACGAATGTTTACCCGGGCCAGAGTCAGGGCGGCCAGGAAAGAGTCAGACACCGAGCGCCGGGCTAACGCCAGCTCCTCCTCCGTCACCACCAGGTGTTCCAGGTCGACCTGGTCACTGTCAAAGCGGGTGATATACTCCTGGAGGGCGGCACCGCCGCCATCCCGCACCGCCGCCACTATGTCCGCCACCGCTGGGCCGACTTCGGCGGCGATCTCGCCGCCCCGGGCCAGGATCCGCCGGAACAGGGGGTCCTGGGGAGAATAGACGCGCACCTCGAGCATGGAACCATCCTTTTGCCGTGAAAACCTTTGAAAAACCACCTGCCAAAGACTAACATGGGAAGTAGGCGGCGAAAAAAACCGACTCGCCCCGGCTGGGCAGTATAAAACAATACCATTCCCGATTCCAGAGGTAAAGTATGCCGCAAGAGGCGCCACTGACTTTTCAAAAACTCCCCCCCGGCGACCTGGAACTGGTCCTCTCCCTGGCTGGGGCGGAAAACCCGGAGGATGCGGCGAGCGAGAGCTTTGGCCTTGGCCGCATTACCAGCCTCTCCACCGACTCCTGCCGTGGACTTTATCTTGTCGGCGCCCTCTCCGGGGCGGCCTGGCTAGAGGTCTCAGCCGCCCAGGCTACCGCCCACGTCCCAGCCCTACTCCTGGCCCGTGGCTGGCGGCGCCACGGCCTGGCCGCCTGGATGCTAGGGGAACTGGCGGGCGAGGCGGCCAGGCTAGGTTGCCAGCAAATCGAAATTGAACTCGAGGGCGGCGGGGAGGCGCTAGCCCGCCTCCTGGACGAGGCTGGCTTCAAGGGCCCAAATTCCACCGAAACCGACTTTCCCCGAGGTTTATGGAGACGCGCATGTCAATGAAAGTCTTGGTTACCGGCGCTGCCGGACTTCTTGGCGCCAGGTTAGTAGGGGAGTTTGTCCGTCGTGGTGCAGTAGTGGTGGCGGGCATCCACAAAAACCCGGCTCCGGCCGGGCGTAGCGGCTGGGACGGAGTGTCCACCACCGTCTTTTCCGACCACGACCTTTCCCCCTTAGCCAGCACCCTGGCCGGAGGCGGATTCACTCACCTGGTGCATCCAGCCGCTATCCGTAGTCCCGAGGACTGCCGCGAGGACCCTGACCAGGCCTACCGGGTAAACGCCGCCCTGGTGGAAAAAATGGCGGTCCTGGCGGAGGAAAACCAGGTTAAACTGGTGTACTTCTCCACCGACTACATTTTTCCTGGCGACCTCCCCCCCTACCCAGAAGACAACCCCACCCGGCCATTAAATGTTTATGGCCGGAGTAAACTCGCCGGAGAAGTGGCGGCCCGCTCAGCCAAGCAACACCTGGTGGCCCGTATCCCCGCCCTGTGGAGCCTAGACCCAGAGGAGACCCGGAGCCCCCTGGCGGTTTTTCTGGACAAACTCCGGGCTGGCAAACCCTTCCCGGTCGACAACATCCTGGTGCGGCATTACACCCTGGCCGAGGACATCGCCCAGGCCCTCGTTTTCCTCCAGGAAAAGGAGGTTAGTGGCGTTATTAATCTTTCCGCCGGAGAAAACCAAACCAAGGCCGACTTTGTCCGCGCCATCGCTCGACACTACCGCCTTGACCCAGGCCTGGTGGTGGACAGCCAACTGCCGGAGGGAGGGGAGGCGCGTCCCTTTGACGCCAGTTTAGAATGCTCCCGCTACCTGGCCCTGAACGGGCCGAAGTTACGGGGTGTCTCGGAGGTGCTGCTTTAATTTGGCCAGTTGGCGCGGGTGGCACCTTGCCGATAGGACAACAACCGGCGAAACGCGCCGGGGAACCGTGGTGGCGGTGACGCCAGAACGGCTGTGGATCCGCTTGGAAGCGGTGGCGGGGGAAGACGGTTGCCAGGGTTGCGCCCGAAGCTGCCGGGGTAACTCGGAAGAGGTGAGCTTCCCTCGGCTGCCAGACACTTCCCCCCCGGCCCTGGGTAGCCAGGTCCTAGTGGTTTGTCCGCCCCTACCCAGTAGCGCCCGCACCCTCGCTTTTTTCCTGCCTCCCTTGGCGGGTCTCCTGGCCGGCCTGGCTCTGGTTAGCCGCCTTTTTCCCGCGGCTGGCAATCTGGAGACCTTAACCGGAGCCCTGGCTGGCTTTGCCCTGGGGGCGGGCGTAAGTCTACTTTTACCCCGCTTCGCTCCGGCCGGCAAGCCGCTAGCGAAAAACCCCGGCCCTGGCCGCCGGGTAGCCCCAGCCACGGAAATGGAAGACTCTACACCGGTTGGTCAGGACCAGACCGCCCAAACGGAAAAACCCCGCCCGGACAAGCAAAGGAACCAATAACCCATGGAC
>JAITQC010000078.1 GCA_031289115.1 Planctomycetota bacterium | reverse complement strand
AGGCAGGAGAACGCCTTACTCCAGGTTTGGCAAACAATTAACCCAAGTTGCCCCCCATTTAGAAATTAAGCCCTTGTCTAGCAAGGGTAGGATCCGTAAGGTTTTGCCAGTATTTTTCTCTTTAACCACTTTACTCCAGGGTGTCAATTTCGCCTGCGGCAGGCGTTACCGGGGAGAAGGGGTTGGCTTGGGGGGGCTAATAACTGTCTTTAGTATTTCCACCACCCTAACCCGCTCGGTAACCCACTTCCAGCCTAAGCTGAAGCGGTCCAATCAGGAAAAACCAAAGCCAGGGGTGGGGCGTCATTAAAGAGGGTAAAACCGTCCATAAACCTTGGCGTACTTGGAGATGCAAGAAAAGAGGGAAGGCAAGAGAAGGGGGAAAGGAAGGAAAGCGGCGCTGCCCGGGGGGCCAAGGGTTGGCCTAAGCTTGGCGAGAGGGAGCCAGGCGCTCCTCAAGCAAACCGCAAAGCAGGTGGCCAGCGGCGATGTGGCATTCCTGGATGTGCGAGGTGGCGTCAGCTGGGGCAAAAAAGACCACGTCGCCCCATTGCGCCAGTTGTCCGCCCTGGCGGCCAGTGAAAACAAGGATCGAGAGTCCTAGCCGGCGCGCCGTTTCCGCCGCCCGCAGGATGTTAGAACTGTTTCCCGAGGTAGAGAAGGCCCAGAAGAGGTCGGGGGGACGCCCCAACGCCTCTAGCTGGCGGCTAAACACTGGATCCGGCCCGAAGTCGTTAAGGGAGGCGGTGAGGACCGAGGTGTCGACCGTGAGGGCGAGGGCAGCCAGGGCCGGACGGTCGAGGCGGAAACGCACCACCAGTTCTCCCGCCAGATGTTGGCAGTCAGCGGCTGAGCCGCCGTTACCGGCCAGGAGTATCTTCCCGCCGCCCACCAGGGTGTGGTAAAGCAGTTCTTCCGCCTGGGACAGCGTTTCCCTTAGGACTGGCGAATCCGCCAGTTCCTGGAGGGTGGCGGCGGATTCCTGGAGGTAACGGAAATCCATGCGGGTAGGGGTCCTTTCCGGAGCCTAGGGGCGAGACAAACGGCGGGCTTCAAGTTCGGGCACCATGCTGCGGATAAACTCGGCTTCCTGCACCAGAAGGGGGGAGTCAGGGAAAAAGCGGGCGGTGGCCTGGGCCATTTTCAGGGCGTGGGCGTAATTACCCTTGTCTAGCGCCCGGTAGACCACCTTGAAGTAATGTTGGGAGCCAGGGAAGTATTCCCGGAAGGCGTCGATCCAGCGGTCGAAATCGTTCAGGGGGAGAAGGCCGCAGTTAAAGCCGAAGGTGAGGGCGAGGTCGTCATAAAGCCGACTGTAGTCTTTTTCCCGCAAGGTTAGCATGGTGCGGCGGAAAAGATCAAGGTCGCGGTTGATGAAGGAGAGGGTCACTTCCGCCCGCATCTGGTCGTCAAAGCCAGCCACGTCTGAACCTAGGCCAGTTCCCCGGCGCACCGCTCGGCCGACATCCTCCAGGAAGGGCCGGGCCGCCTGGGGCGAGAATAGCCCCGGGTATTCCACCTGGTCCAGGAACTCCATAGCGACAGCGTGGTAGAGTTGCGGCACTATCCTAAACCAGGACCAATCGTCTGGGGTGATGTCCCGTCCCCGCTGGGTGTGGTCGCGCTCACCCTCGGGATAGGGGCCGTCTTTCGCGAGTTCCACCAGGCCAGCCTCGCGGCCCTGGCGGGCCACGGCGTAACGCCCCAGGAAGAAATAGCGGATAATGGTCCGGGTGTAGTCGTCGTCAGCCGTAAACACCCCGCGGCTAAAGGCGTCCTCGAGTTCCTTACCAATCACCTCCATGGCGGTCTGTTCCGGGGCGGGTAAACTGCCCCGGGCGGCCCGGTTAAGGGAAAGGTTGGTGTACATAGCCACCAAGGTGCGTAGCACCGGTTCAGACAGGTAGCCATGCTGGCGGCGGGTAAGTTCGACATCGTATTTCATAAGTTCCCAGGCCCGTCCCGCCTCGCCCAGCTTAGCCATGGCGATAGCCCATTGCGAACGGAAAGCGAGGGCGCGGAGGAAATCCGGGACATTGTTGTCACGGGTGAAGCGCTGCATCACCTCTTCCATGGCGTGGAGGTACTCGAGAGCCCGGGGATGGTTACGGTCCTGCAGGTGGAGTTCAACCAAGTCCATCAGGACCGAGAGTTTAGCCTGGGGGTCGTCAGCCACCCGTAGCAACTCTTCCTGACGCAACTCTTCTGACTGGTCGTACATCCCTACCCGCTCGTAAAGGCTCCCCAACTCCTTGATGTTACCAATGTCGCGGTCGGTGGCGAGCATTTCCCGCATGGCGAGGATCGCGGCGTAGAGGACGTTCTCATGCCAGTAGCCCTGGACCCGGATCATCGTCTCGGCGTAGGGCCGGTCTTCGTAAATACGGGCGGAAAGGACAAAGGGAGTACGGGTCTCCTCGTCGGCGAAGCGGAGCAATATCGGCACCGCGTCCATGGTCAGGTGGGACTCGCCAGCGTTCCGGTCGAAATAGCGGTAGGCCGCCTCCACCACCTCGTTCAGGCTCTGGCCGTTAAACTGGAGCACTTGCCCAGTCTGGAGCACGATGAAGCGGCGGGAATTGTCTGGCAGTAGGTCAACATACCCACAAGCGGCGTGCGAGGGGAGGTTCATGACATGGCTAAGCTTTCCCTGGCGGCTGGTGATAACCTGGAAAAACTCGGCCAGGTCGTCGCAGTCGCCGATAAAGCGGCCGACCCAGCGCCGTTCCAGGCTTTCATAAACAGTTTGGTGGCTGTCAGCTAGGCCGTAGTGGCTGCCGATTAGCTTAGGCTGCTCCGGCAGGGGCGAGTCAGAGCAATAGCGGAAGAAATGGTGGAAAATAAGACCCAGTTCCCCCGGGGTCTCCAGGGTGCGGGCGGTGGAATCAAGCCAGCGGTCTTCAGCCCCGCGGCGTTCCGAAGCTGGGACAGTGGCGAAGTCCGGGCTTTCCACTATCCCGTCCAGGGTGGCTAGGCGCAAGGGGTCGCCCTGGTCGTTACGGACCAAAACATGCAGGGGGAAATTCCAGCCTGGAGGACCGTAGACCGGGGAAAGGGGGCCGCCGATATCGGTAGCCAGGGCAGCTTCCCAGAGGGCGGGGTCGCCCTCGGCCCGGTCGCCTCCCCGGGTGTAAGAGGCTAGTGGACCCCTTAGGGCGTGGCGGACCACCGTTGTCACCGGTTCCCCGGCTGGCCTTAACCGCTCCTGGCCAGGATAATGCTCAGCCAGGGAAAGGGCGTAGTTAACGCGGGAAGGCAGGGGAGAAATAAAAACTGGTTCTTCTGGAAGTTCCATCCGCCAGGTATAGCGGGGCAAGAGTTCGCCAGAAAAAGCGTCGGTGTCGCCAGAAGCCTCGACTCCGGCTTGTCCGGCCACCACGGCGGTCAGGACCCCGT
>JAITQC010000073.1 GCA_031289115.1 Planctomycetota bacterium | reverse complement strand
CCAACGAGGGAATAACGCCGCACCCCAGCCTCACCCTGCTACCCGCTATTAAAACCGCCTGAAAATTCCCGGTGGTACCTGGTGTCTTAGCGCATCCCGGCCTGGTTAGCCGGGATGCGTTTTTTTGTCCTGGCACCAGGCATTAAAACAGGATACCCGGGGAAAATAACCGACAGGAAACGTGCGGTACCCCCGCGAAGACAACGAACACCGCGGCGAAGGGAGGGGTGGGAAAAAAGTCTACGCCCGGTCCCAGGCCTAGGCTTAGGGGGGAGGCCCCCGGGGGAAAAACCAGCCCGAGGGGAGAAAACGTAGGACAGGGAGAAACGACGGACGGGAAAAAACGCAGGATAGGGGAGGAAGAATTTTTTAGGAAAGGAACGAAAAACTCCCGGTAACACCCTTGACTCTAGGGATAACCCGGGTGAGACCGGTCTAACAAAAAGGGGGTCAGGCGTGGGGCGGGCGGTGTTTCTTCACACCCCCGGCGAGCTTACCTAGGGCACTAGTCGCTGGCGTCGTCGACTGCTCGGTATTGCCCTTAAGAAGCTGGCCAAGTCCGCCAACGATGGCGTTGTCGGCAACACTGTCCTTGGCGGCGGCGATGTTTTCCGCCTGGATGGCGTCGTAGATTTCCTTGCGGTACACCGACACCTCGCGGGGGGCCTGTATCCCCAGCCGCACCGTGTCACCGCGGACATCGACAATAGTTATTTCGATGTCATCACCAATCATGATAATCTCGTCTTTGCGGCGGCTAAGAACTAGCATGGGTACCCTCCCCCGTCTCACCCGGCCCGCTGGGACTTGGACTTGCGGAGGGATTTTGCGAAGGGTTGAAAAGGCGATGTCGGGTGCTGTAAAGGGGATTAACCACCACCACCTGCATTCCCAGGCGCGACTCGGCGTTCATGACCAGGGGGCCAAGAAGATTGGCAGTGGCTTCCGTGGGGTCCTTGGGGATGACCAGGATAAGACAGACCACGGCGTCATCAGTTTTTTCCAGCTTAAGAACCTGGCGTTCCTTTTCACCTATCACTATTTTGTAACCCGGCACAATCAAACTGGCCTCGCAAATGACAAAGGCTAGCTCCGGCCTGTCACATGACTGCAACCATTTGAAAATACCATCGTCGGAACACTCGAACATGACAAATCGGGTAGCATCCTTGAAGCCGATAACGCCTTCGGGAAACACCAATAAGGTTTCTTCCGGGACTTCCTTGTCACCAAAGCGGCTGGTCTTGACTATCATGAATTATCTTTGCCTCCTGCCAGGAGAGCCCTTAGTATGGCCCGCTAGCGGAACCCGCCGGGAAACACACGCCAGAAGGGTTTATCTTTTACCCAGCCTGGCGCCCCATCGCTACCCTCTGGCTCCCCTGGAAACAAGGGGGCCTTATTGCATTATCGGTGTAAACCACTTATATCTTTAGTGATTTGTTGTTTTCAGGCCAATACATTCTTACTGGAGGGGATACCTTTCTCCCGGGGGTCGCTAGTAACCGCCTGCCGCAAGGCGCGCCCCAGGGCCTTGAAGACCGCTTCCAGCTCATGGTGGGGGTTGCCGCCCGCCAATAAGTCGACGTGAATATTAATCCCGGCGTTGGAACTAAGGGCGCGGAAAAATTCCTGGCCGAGGCAAGTGTCAAAGTCGCCACATTTCTCAGCCGCCAGGTCTACCCGCCAAACCACCAGAGCACGGCCGGACAAATCCAGAACCACCCGGGCCAGGGTCTCCTCCATGGGAATAAGAAAGAAGCCGTACCGGTTTATCCCGCGTTTGTCCCCCACCGCCTGGCTAAGGGCTTGCCCCAGACAAATGCCAACATCCTCCACTGTGTGGTGCGCATCCACCTGGATGTCGCCGGTCGCCTCTACCCTGAGGTCAAACAGGGAATGCCGGGCTAGAAGGGTTAACATGTGGTCGAAAAAAGGCACGCCGGTCTGAATGTCAGCCTTGCCACTCCCGTCCAGGTCAAGGGAAAGGCTGATCTTGGTCTCGGCTGTCTCCCGGCTAACCTCTGCCTTACGTTTATTCATAGCTCCTCCAGTCGGCGCCGGAGTTCATCCGGCCCCAATCCCCGCACGCCCAGATTTTTCCGGGGATTGTTTTCCCCGGAAAGAATCATGATGTCACTCCCCTTGACCCCTATCTTCGCCCCGAGTAAGCGTATGACCGCCTGGTTCGCCTTCCCCTTCTCCGGCGCCACCGTCACTTCCACCCGCAGGCGCCCGTCTTGCACCCCAACTATCCCCTGGCGCCGGGAAGCGGCCCGCACCTTCAGGGGGAGGGTTGACCCCCCCTCCCATACCCCGATGAGCAAACCTTCCAGGTTCATGCCTCCCGCCCTAGTTCAACGCTACGGTCACGCGAGGCAGTGAGGGCCGCCTGCACCAGGTCAGCCAAACCCCTCTCCCGGAATACCGCCAGGGCGGCGGCGGTGGTGCCGCCGCGGCTAGTGACACGCTCCCGGAGTTCACTCGCCTCCCCACCCCTGGCGAGCATTTCCGAGGCCCCCCGCAGGGTCTGCACCGTAAGTTGCCGCGCCAGGTCAGGGGAAAGGCCTAACCCCTGCCCCGCCGCTTCCAGAGCCTCGGCAAAGGCGAAGAGATAGGCAGGACCGCTTCCGGAGAGAGCGGTCACCGCGTCCAGGTCAGACTCCTTCACTTCCACCACCTGCCCAGCGGCGGCAAACAGGGAAGTGGCCCGGCGCATGTCCGCCTCCCCTACTCCCGCCCCCCTGGCGAGACTAGTCATCCCCTGCCCCACGAGAAGCGGGGTGTTAGGCATGATACGCACTAGCCTTAACCCGGGCGTAACCAGGTTAGCCAGACTATTTATCGACACTCCGGCCACGATACTTAATAGTACCGCGTCTGCTGATAGAAACGTTTTTACCTCGGCCATGGCTTGCCGTAGACTCTGGGGTTTAACCGCCAGGAGGACAAACTCCCTGCCCGCCGCCTGGGCTGGCTCCGGGTAGGCGTGGCAGCCAAGCCCCGAGAAAATATCCCGCCGCTCCGGCAAGGGGTCATAGACATGTATCGCCTCCGCCGCTAAAACGCCGGAATCGATGACGCCCCGGACAATCGCCTCGGCCATGTTTCCCGCCCCGATCACCCCCAAGCGTTTTCCCGCCCAGTCACTGTTCATAAGGCCCTCTATTTTTCACCTGCGTGTCAATCTTAGTCACATATTTACGGGTCAAAAACCACAACAGCACCACCACCGCCCCCACCGCCAGAAAAGCGGGTTGAAAAGCGCCGGCCGCCTCCCGCACCCCGCCTAAAAGAAGGATGAGGAAAACATTGGTGAGGTTAGCCACCATGTTCATAAGACCCAGGCCAGTCGCCATATACAAGGGCGCCACCAGTAAGCTCCCTAGAGTGAAAATGGAGCCATAATTAATCCCGCACATGAAAGCGAGGACCAGGCCCACCACTAGAGTTGGTAGCGGGCTACCAGCCAAACCCAGGCAAACAAAGAGAAGGGCTATTAGTAGGGTAGCCCGGTTAATCACCTCCGCCCGGGTCATCCACCCCACTAGCCGTCCAGACACGGCCCGGGCCAGGACGCCAAGGAGCATGACAGCGGTGGTGGCGAAAGTCCAATCCCCCAGGGAAAAATCGGCGAACACCGAGGGTAGCCATTGTCCAAGGTTATTCAGGCTGCCGTAAGAAAAGCCATGCAGCACGCCTAAAATCCACACCGCCGGAGTCGAGGCTACTACCCGTAGCGATGTGGCTAGTTTCGGCCCCGCCACCGGCGGGGGCACCTCCACCCCGGGAAGGCGGTAACTCACTAGGAGAACAAGAAGGAAAAACACCGAGCCAAGTAAATAAGCCGACAACCAACCCGCCACTCCCAGGTAGGTAAGCAGAGGTACCACCAGGAAGGGGAACATGGTTCCGACCCCGAAGGAGGCGCCATAGATACCCTGCACCGTCGGCATCCGGGAGGCTGGCACCAACAGGCCGATAAACTTCATTATCGCCATGAACTGCATTCCGGTGCACAACCCTAGACATAGCCGGCAGAAAACCCCGTACCAGAAGTTACCCGGAGCAAGCAGGGGTAAGAGGTTAGCCAGACACCCCACTATGGCGGAAAGCCGCAGTAGCGACAAAGGACCCAAGCGGTCGCTAGCCAACCCCGCTGGCACCTGCGACAGGGCGTGGGTCCAAAACAGGGCGCTAAGAAACACCGACAGATGGTCAAAACCAATGCCAAACATCTGGCGGAACAGGTCGGCGGCCGGAGCGATATTCATAAAAGAGGCGCCGGAGGTTAAACCAACCAGCGCGGAAAAAACAAGGTAAAGCGGCATGCAACATTCCCCTGGGTGATTAGTATAGGTGATTAGTCTGGTGTCGCCCTCCATGGCGCGGATTTAACTATTATAAAGATGGTCAACCCTTTACGCATGAGAAAAGCGGCGCCAGGGGTAATAAGCACTCCCGGGAAAACCCAAGCCCTCGGAGTAAGCCAGGTAACTGGGGTCTTGCCCTTGAGTTTATCAGCTAACCCGGTTCGGAAAAAGCCTGACTCCCAGCCTTTCCCTACCCGGGATATTCCCTGGGGTGGGGAAAGCTGCCCTAGTCACCCCTGGGAGCTCGTCGGTTAACTATTCCTGAAAGGTAGGTTCACAACAACCCTATGTAAAAAAACCCTTGTGCCATAAAGGCAAAAGGGTTTTTTAAAATTATCGTGACTACCGGGACAGCTTTCAAGACCTCTGTTTGGCGCCATTGAGAAGACCAAAAGCGGGAAGCTGTATTAGTCTATTCGCGTCGCCGCACCTGCTTGGCGATTAAAGACAGGCTATGCGGCGGCGGGAAAAGTTGGAGATCTAACTCTTTTTCTTCCGGTACGAGCAAAGGCGCGATCAGGCGATACCATTGACGCGATCAGTCATTAGTTTACCGCTCTTGAAAGTGACCACCTTGCGGGCGGGAACCATGACCTCTACTCCGGTACGGGGGTTACGGGCTTTGCGGGGTTTCCGGGTTTTGACCTGATAGACTCCGAAATCACGGAGTTCCAATCGCCCGTCACTGACCAAGGCGTCAATAATGCCATCCAAGGTCATCTGAACTATACGTTTAACATCAGTCTGCTGTAAATGGAGCTCGTCAGCTATTTTTAAGGCGATTTCGTTTTTAGTCATCGGCTTTTTCCTTTGATTTTCTTGAGAGGCGGATTCCCGGCAACCTTATAACTCCAATCCCGGACTTCCGGGGTGGACACACGCATCAAATGGAATCTACGCTCATTCCTGGTTTTGCCAGAAAGGACAACCTTTGCGGCCGCCATTTTTGCCAGTCACCCGGATTGGCTTGGCCAGCCAGAGGGTTATCCAAGAATGTAAATGCAAGATAATAAGATTTTCACTCAAAGCGGGGTAAAAGTCAAATCAAAGTCGGGGAAACGCAAAATCATTTTATCCCTCGACCCTGTCGGTATATCCCCCAGGGGTTGCCAGGAATTTTCACCCTTGACGACCGGCACCCTGCCTTCGCCTTCGCAAAGACCGCTTTATCCCTAGAAAACTCCAACTCCCCCCGGCGAGGCGTTTGATTTGTCCGCCAGCCCAGATCAAGTGAATGTTTTCCCCACCACTGAAAAAAGCGAACCCCAACCCAAGCGGTGCCCTTTGCCAAGATGCCGGATAGGTTGCCTCGCGCTCGCGTGGATGGCGCTACTTGGTGGAACGGCGCTTTTTACCAGCGTGGGGCGCCTGGCGGGGAGCGCGTTTACGGGTCAGTAAATTCTTGGCGCCACCGGAATCCAGACTGCCATCCTCAATTCCAGCGATTGCCGCGTCCACGCGGGCCAATTTATCAGCCAAACGATCGCGCCGCCTTTTTAGCGTCTCGATCATGCGGCTTTCCCGGTTTATCGCCTTGCGCTTTTGTTTGATAAGTGCGGCAAGTTCTTCCACGCTCATGTCGGCAACCGTTTTTTTGGCATCACCCATAATTCAATCTCCATGTTAGAAAACGAAAAAAACTGCCTGGAAATAACCAGATGCCAGACAGTGTGGACAAGAACAGGCCTATTTCCGGGCGATCCGGATGCTTGGCTCATCTGCCGCCCAAAGTATAGCTGTTCCTTTAGGATAGGCGTTATCGTTTTTTTGGCAAGCCTTTACCGCGTGAGTAATTAATTATTGACCTAGCCTCCCGACCTCCCAATGGGCTAGGCAGATATTTTTTACCGGTTAACCCGATTTATCTTTTCCGAAGAGCAATTATTACCTGTCCCGGGGGAAGGAATTAACCCTGGCCAGAGGTTAGCCTTTTTCGCTTGGGAAAAGAACCAGCCGGGGGATACGGGTAGTGGGCGCTTTAGCGAGAGAAAGAGAGAGAGAACCCCCCTTTTTCCTCCAAGAGGAAAAAGGGGGGTGGGGAAAACCAGGTGACGCTACGCCTCAATCAAACAGGGAGACAATGAAAGGTATAATCCGGTCGCCATACTTGACTATCACGCCGGAAAACACCACGCAAACCATGGACATGAGTTTAATCAGGATATTCAGGCTAGGTCCAGAAGTATCTTTACAGGGGTCGCCAACCGTGTCACCGACCACCCCAGCCTTGTGCTGTTCTGAGCCTTTGCCAGAAAGGGGAAAGCGTTTAGCAGCATCGTCAGGGGAGAAAGCCTGCCCCTGTTTTTCAATGTGCTTCTTGGCGTTGTCCCAGGCGCCACCGGCGTTATTGAAGAGACAGGCGCAAGCGAAGCCACAGGCGAGGCCGCCAGCCAACAAGCCCAAGACCCCCGGGACACCGATGCAAATACCAACCAGTATGGGGACAATGATGGCGGCTAGCGATGGCAGGATCATTTCGCGTTGGGCCCCACGGGTGGAAATCTCCACGCACCGGGCGTAATCGGGTTTGGCGGTGCCGTTCATAATGCCGGGGATGCTACGGAACTGCCGGCGCACCTCGTCCACCATCTTGGCGGCGGCGCGGCCGACTGCCCGCATGGTGAGGGCGCATATTATCAGGACCATCATGGCGCCGAGGAACAAGCCAGCGATTACCTTGGGATTCATCAGGGTTATGTCGTAGGCGAGGACGAGGTCGGAAATGCCCGACTTGTCGATGTCAAGCCAGGACGCCTGGGGAGAGGCGATCTGGGCGGAAGAGAGCGACTGCGGGGAGTAGAAGATGGCTTTACCAACCTGGTAGATACCCTCTCCACTGTCCAGGGCTAGGCGGCCTATCCAGATGCGTATTTCCTCAATGAAGGCGGCGAGGAGGGCCATGGCGGTCAAAGCCGCCGAACCTATGGCGAAACCCTTGCCGGTGGCGGCGGTGGTGTTACCAAGCATATCCAGAGCGTCGGTACGGTTACGGACCATGGTCGGCAACCCCGACATCTCGGCATTGCCGCCGGCGTTATCGGCGATCGGTCCATAGGCGTCGGTGGCGAGGGTGATACCGAGAGTTGCCAGCATTCCCACCGCCGAGAAGCCTATGCCATAAAGACCCTTGGCCATGGCAACGTTGGCGCTCACCGCGGTGCTAAAACCTCCCGCGAAGGCGTAGGAGAGGATAATGCCAAGGCTGGTGACCACCACCGGTATGGCTGAGGAAAGCATGCCTACCCCCAGGCCAGCGATGATGCAAGTGGCGGGTCCAGTCTTACATTGCTCAGCGATGGAACGGGTGGGTTGGTATTCGTCTGAGGTGTAGTATTCGGTGGATTTGCCAATGAGTATTCCCACCACCAGACCCGTGACCACCGAGAAGAAAATACCCCAGGTGATGACGCCAATGAGGGCTAGGGCCGCCACCACCACGGCGATTAGGAAGGCGGAGAGGTTTACGGCGCCGCCTAAGGCGGAAAGCAGGGCGGCCATGTCAGCCTTTTCCCCGGTTCGCACCCGGTAGACTCCGAAAATGGAAAGTAGCGTCCCCAGGCCCGCCACCACCATGGGCGCCACAATAAGACCAACCCCGCCATAGCCGGGGGCGATAGACATGAGGGCGGCACCCAGGGCGGCGGTGGCGAGGATAGAACCACAGTAAGATTCGTAAAGATCGGCACCCATGCCTGCCACATCGCCAACATTGTCGCCGACATTGTCGGCGATGGTGGCGGGGTTACGCGGATCATCCTCGGGTATTCCAGCTTCGACTTTACCGACCAGGTCAGCTCCGACATCGGCCGCCTTGGTGTAGATCCCACCCCCCACTCTGGCGAAAAGGGCCTGGGTGGAGGCGCCCATGCCGAAGGTAAGCATGGTAGTGGTTATCTCGATGTATTTTTGCGATTCCGGCATGCCGATGTGCACCAAATCCAGGCCGAGGAAGCTCCAGCCATTCGCCATGTGGGCAGCGGTGAAGACAAGGTTGTCAAGGATGTAATACCAGGCGCAAATGTCAAGTAGACCAAGGGAGACCACCAGCAACCCCATAACCGCGCCGGAGCGGAAGGCGACGGTGAGACCGCGGTTGAGACTTTCCGAAGCCGCCTGGGCGGTGCGGGAACTGGCATTGGTAGCGGTTTTCATGCCAAGGAAACCGCAGAGACCGGAGAAGAAACCACCGGTGAGAAAAGCGACCGGGACAAAGGGGTTTTGGATACGCAGGTAAGCCAGACCCAAGAAGACCAGGAAGAGGAAGAAGAAAATAATCCCCACTGTCTTGTATTGGGCGTAAATGTAGGCGTAGGCTCCTTCCCGGACATATTGGGCAATCTCCCGCATCCGGTCGTTGCCCTCGTTGTTACGCATCATCTCCCGGTAGAAGTTACGGGCGAAATAAAGCCCGACCAGGGCCGAAAGGATGGCGATGACAAAGAGGACTTTGATAAGAATCGATTCCCCTCCCACGCGGCTGGCGGCTTCGGCCGCCGGTAACGTCGAACAAAGTCCGACCAGAGCGGCGACAACTACCATAAATCGGCGACAAGTCATGGGAATCTCCTTATTATTTACAAACCAACCCGCGGCGACACCTCTTTGGTAGCCCGCTGGCGGTTTTAGCCCAGAATGTAAACATCCCTTCTAGGAAATTTACCCTCTCGGGAGGGAAAAAACAAGTATAGATTCAGCGTCTGGGAAAAAGTGCTGGCTAAAACCGGTTGTCCAGGAAGGGACGCCAGGTATCGGGATAAGCATTTTTCCTACCCTGGCCGGGTAAATTGGCTTCCTCAGATGGGTTTAACCAAAACAGTTTGCTAGATTGGAAGATATTTAAAAAGACAAAAAAAATGCCGGCGAGGCACTTACCTAACTTCCCGAGGCTTTCATCCTGGGTGTTTTTGCCACCCCGACTTATACTATATGAATTATTGCAGAGAGTGAGTGAGTGAGCGGGCGAAAGGGACAGATTTCTAACCCCTAACTCCCGTCGACGCCGCCGCCTGACTCCGGCGGCAGTTACTAGCGAGAATTTCACTTCCCTTTAGGCCACCTAGGACAGGAAACAACCAATGATTATTGACAACCTCTATTCCACGCTTTGCTCCTACGCCAACCTGGATAGCCGCTTGGCTACGGCCTTGGAGTGGTTAAGGCGGCAAGACCTCTCCGCCCTCCCCCGCGATACCCGCTTACCCATTGATGGGGACAGGATTTACGCCTTGGCGCAATCCTATTCAACCCAGGATCCGGGACAAGTAAAGTTCGAGTCCCACCGTCTTTACATTGATTTACAACTGGTGGTGGAGGGGCGGGAAATTATTTTCTGGACTCCCCTGGCGCGGCTGGAAAAAATCAGCGTACCTTATGACTTTGCCAAAGACACGGTGTTTTACGAAGACCCGGCTAGTGACAGCGCCATTCCCCTGGCGGCAGGGGATTTCGCCGTCTTGTTCCCCTCTGACGGACACAAGCCGCGTTGTTGGCTAGGCGCCGCCGCCCCGGTAAGCAAGGTGGTGGTTAAAATCGCCGTGAATTAATGCCACCCCGGCCAATTGCGGCGGGGATTGCCGGAGGCGGGGTTTTTCCTGGCGGGACTGGCTAGGTGCTTTTTTTAAAGAAGGCCTCGGGCGGCAAAGCCAGGGAAAAGGATAGCCACTAAGGGCAGGGTTTAACCTAGGCTCCTACGCCGCCCGGGCACTGGGCTAAGCGGGCGGCGGGGTGGGAAGGGGGGTCAAATACCGCAATTTACGGTTGTATACCCGCCTTAACATAAGAAAACTAAAAATCAGAGTGGCGCCTTCGGCAATGGGGAAAGCCCACCAGACCGCGTGGATGTTACCGGTGAGGGAAAGAAGCCAGGCGATCGGCAGGATGAAGATGAGCTGGCGGGCGAAGGCGATGATGAGGCTTTCGATGCCGTTACCGAGAGCCTGGAACACCGAAATGAAAATAATACAGAAGCTGGCGAAAATAAAGTGCGTGCTGATGATCCGCAAGGCTGGCACACCAATAGCCAGCATGGTGGGGGAGGCGTTGAAGAGCCGGAGGATTTGAACCGGGAAAAGTTGAAAAATGATCATTCCTAGAACCATGATACTAACAGCGTACATGACTGAGAGTTTTATCGTCTGGTCGATCCGGTCGCGTTTCCGCGCCCCGTAATTGTAGGCTATTATAGGCACCATGCCGTTGTTCAGGCCGAATACCGGCATGACGATAAAACTTTGCAGGCGGAAATACACCCCAAACACCGCTACCGCCGTGGTAGAGAAGGAGAGCAGGATGGCATTGAGGCCATAGGTCATGATTGCTCCCAGGGAAGCCATCAGGATAGATGGCACCCCCACCGAGTAAATACGGCGGATTATCCGCCAGTCCGGGCGAAAACCCTTGAAAGACAGGTTTATCTCGGTGTTTTTCTTGAGGTTGAGATGAAGGGCAACTAGGCTAGCCACAGTTTGTCCAATCACCGTGGCCAAGGCCGCCCCCATCACTCCCAGGCGAGGACAACCCAGGAGGCCGAAAATCATGATCGGATCGAGTATTATGTTAACCACCGCCCCCGATAACTGCGCATACATCGAGTAGATGGTTTTACCAGTGGACATAAGGAGCCGCTCCAGAGTGACCTGGGCGAAGATGGCGTAGGAGAAAATACAGACCACCATCATGTATTCCCGACCATTCCGGAGTATTTCCGGATCGCTGGTTTGGCTCTGGAAATACCAATCAGTCGCGAAAACACCGATGACCACAAAGACGAGAAAGCTCATGCCAGCCAGAAAGAGGCCATTGGTGGCGGTGCGGTTGACATAACGGTAATTTTTTTCACCCAGGCTTTTCGAGAGAAAAGCGTTTATCCCCACCCCGGTCCCTATCCCCACCGAGATCATGAGGAATTGGATCGGAAAGGCCATGGTCACGGCGGTGAGGGCTGTTTCCGAGAAATGCGCCACGAAAATGCTGTCGGTGATGTTATAGAGCGCCTGCACCAGCATGGATATGACCATGGGAATGGAGGTGGCGAGGAGAAGACGATGCACCGACATCACGCCCATTCGGTTTTCCGGCCGCGAACCACTGCTTCCCTCGTACCTGCCTGAATCTAGATATCTTCCCGATTCCATCATTGGGGTTTTTCTCCCAGAAACTCTTCCAGATATTTTTTTAATACCCGCGCCGTGCGGGTGAAGCCAATGCTACTGTCTAGAGACAGGTGATAGTTACGCCGGTCACCCCATTCCCCCGGTGTGAAGAAGTTGTAATAAGCAGCCCGCTCCTTGTCTTTCTTCGTTATAAAACTGGCTAAGTCGAGCTGCTTCTCGGCGTACACCTCCCGGACCGTACGCACCCGGCTTTCCAGGGGGGCGTGAATAAAAACATTGAGGCATTGGGGATCCTCCCGGAGGACATAGTTGGCGCAACGGCCAATGATGACACAGGATTTCTCGCGCACCAGGTCCTGGATCACCCTGGACTGGGCTAGGAAAACCTGGTCAGCCAAGGGGAGCGCCCCTGGAATAATATAGGGAGAATAAAGAAAACTATCGGTGGGTCGCTTCGCCATCTCGTCCACCATCTCGGTGGAGAAACCACTTTCCTGCGCCGCCAGTTCCACCAGATTACGGTCATAGCATTCCACCCCAAGGTCGGTAGCGAGTTCGCTGCCGATAAGGTGCCCTCCGGAACCGTATTCGCGGGAAATGGTAACGACAAATTTCGCCATGGTAAATACTCCTTGCCGGCTTGACGCCTCACCGGCATCCTCCTCCCCTCGTTTCACCTCTTTATTTTAATACGAAAAACCGGGAGGCATGCACTTTTTTTAGCAGGAAGGAAAAAGGACCGCCCCGGTAGAAACCGGGGCGTTGACAGAAGTACATCCGGAGGAATCACTTTTCCACCGTCTCGACCTCTTTTTCCAGGGGACGGGAGTTTCGGCATTTCGGGTAAGCGCTGCAGGCGAGGAAGGGCCCGCGACGCCCCATTCTGACCACCATGTCGGCACCACACTTGTCGCATTTTTCCCCCACCACTTCCGGTAAATCCACCACCGCGCCATTCTTGTCAATGTGTTTGGTGTTTTTGCACTCGGGGTAGCCGCTACAGGCGAGGAAGGGGCCACGGCGACCGGATTTTACCAACATGGGGCGGCCGCATTTCTCGCAGTCGCGCTTGATGTCAGGTAGTTCCACCGGGCGTCCGGTCCGGTCCAGAGGCAGGGTGCGTTTACAGTTGGGGTAGCCGCTACAAGCCAGAAACATTCCAAAGCGCGAGCGTTTCCGGATCATAGGTAAACCACAGTCAGGACAATTTACCGCCACCATATCCTCCGCGGCATCGGCGGGCAAACCGTCCTCGCCGGGAATCTCGCGGGTGCCGGAGCACTCGGGGTAGCGGGAGCAACTGAGGAAGGCGCCCCGCTGCGAATAGCGTAACGTCATGTCAGCGTCACACAGGGGACACTTCTCGCCATTGGGGGCGGGAGCTCCCTTAAGGGGCTGGGAGTTTTCCATAGCCGCGTCCAGGCGCTGGTGAAAGGGTTGGTAAAAGCTGTCCACCAGTTGGTCCCACTTGACCTCCCCCTCTTCCACGCGGTCGAGGTCGGCTTCCATCTGGGCGGTGAATTGACGATCAAGGATGTCGGGAAAATTTTCCGTAAGAATGCTGTTGACCGCCAGGCCAAGACGGGTGGCGAAAAAGCGGCGGTTCTCCTGGCGGACATAACCGCGATCCTGAATGGTCTGGACGATGGGGGCGTAGGTGGAAGGACGGCCGATGCCCGCTTTTTCCAGTTCGCGGACCAGGCTAGCTTCGGAGAAGCGCCCAGGCGGCTGGGTGAAATGCTGACTTGGCTCCAGACTCTGCAGGGCTAATTCCTGCGTTGCCTTAAGTTCGGGAAGTAACTGTTCGTCCTCTTCTTTTCCACCCTCACTCTCACCCTCTTCCTTTTTCTTACGCTTACCGGCGGCGTAGAGCACGGTGTGGCCGTCGAAAACCACCACCCTGCCCTTGGCTTCGAAAATTCCTTCACCCGCCTTGATGCGGGCCGTGGTGATCTTGAACTCGGCGGGAGAAAGCTGGCAAGCCACGAAGCGCCGCCAGATCAGGTCGTAAAGCCGGAACTGCTCCGGGGTGAGTAAGGAATGCACCGACTCCGGGGTGATAAACACCGAGGTCGGCCGTATCGCCTCGTGCGCGTCCTGGGCTCCCTTGCGGCTGGCGTAGAAGTTTGCCTGGTCCGGGAGGTAGGCTGGCTTAAAGTTCTTGCCAATATAGTCCCGCACCTCGCTTATCGCCTCAGGAGCGATTCGGGTGGAGTCGGTACGCATGTAGGTAATAAGACCCGTGGCGTTACCGTCCGCCAACTCAATTCCCTCGTAAAGCTGCTGGGCAATACGCATGGTGCGCTGCGCCCCGAGGTGAAGGACGTTAGAGGCGGATTGCTGGAGGCTGGAGGTTATGAAGGGAGGCGAGGGACGCCCGTTGACGGTGCGTTCGCTGACACTCTCCACCTGGTAACGCGCCTTTGCCAGAGCATTTTGTATGGCGGTAGCGGTAGCGGCGTCGGGGGCGGAGGGGGTTTTACTGGTTGACTTGTCGCCCGAGGCGAGAACAAAGGGTTTGTCCTGCCAAGACACCAGTTCAGCCAGGAAGGAGTTATCCTCAGGCTGGCTAGTCAGGGTAGCCCGTAGCCGCCAATACTCGACTGGGTTAAAGGCCCGGATCTCCTCCTCGCGTTCAGCCACGATGCGGACTGCCACCGATTGCACCCGGCCAGCCGAAAGGCCTTTGGCCACTTTTTTCCAGAGAAAGGGGGAGAGGCGGTAGCCAACAATACGGTCCAGGACGCGCCTCCCCTGCTGGGCATTTACCAGATTCATGTTCACAGAGGACAGGTGTTTCATAGCATCCTGGATAGCCGACTTGGTGATGGCGTTAAAGGTAACCCGGCTGACCTGGTCATCTGGAACGCCAAGAAGCTCTTTCAGGTGCCAGGCGATAGCCTCTCCCTCGCGGTCCGGGTCAGGGGCGAGATAGACATGCTTCGCCTTGGCGACAGCGGTCCGCAGTTCCTTAATGACCTTGTCCCTGGACTCGATTGGCACATAGTAGGGTTGGTAGTGGTTGTCAAAGTCGATCCCGATGTCGGAGCGGCTGAAACCGCGGTTCGGGATGTCGCGAACATGGCCCATAGAGGCTTTGACCACAAAGTCGCCGCCGAGAAACTTCTTGATAGTCTTGGCCTTGGCCGGGCTTTCGACAATAAGGAGGTTGTCCTTGCCCTTCAGGCGCGCCACCTGGCCTTTCCCCGCCCGAATCGCTTGTTGCAAAGCTTCCTGGGTGGGCGAGAGCCGTTTTGCCGCTTTGGGTTTAGCAGGGGTGGTCGAGGGTTTCCGAGTTGACGTCTTGGGAGTTTTCACCGCTGACGGGCGGGCTGGGTTCACCCCCTTGTCCACCGCCGAGAGTGCTTTGGAAGAGGTTTTCCGGGTTGACGCCTTGGGAGTTTTCACCGCTGGGGGACTCGCTGGGTTCACCCCTTTGTCCACCGCCAAGAGCGCTTTGGAAAAGGTGAGTTTGTGATTTCGCATCAGTTCCAGAGTATGGCGCAACTTTTCAATTTGGGCAGGAGAAAGGGCATTCAATTTATTCCCAGCCACCTCCTCCAGGGCGGAAGAAGTGACATACAGCTTAGAAAATTCCTCCACCAGTGCGGCTGTTTCCGGATGGTCCGGAGTATGCTCAGACACTAGTTGCTCCTCGCATTAGGGATTGGCTGCCAGGGTTTTGAATACCCGGTTAGCCAAGAATAATAAACCCTTCAAGGGGACAGCCACCAAGGGGGTTATGAAAATTCGGGTAGAAAACACGTCGCGTCGGCAATTAATATGTATACCGGTACAATGTATTTCGCGGATTATGTGCATGTGGTGTTTCCCTGTCAAGCTTTTTATCCGGCGGTGTTGCCAACGCCCGGGTGACCAGGGGCGGTTCTTGGGCTGGTGGCGGTGCTTTCTGCGTGCTGGAAACATCGAACTGGTGGTTGGTAAACAGCAGGGAAAAAAGTTGACAAAAGGGGAAAAACCGGTATTATCCACACCCTTGTTTAAAGCAAAGAGAGTCCACCAGAAAGCTTAAACGTCTCCTTAGTGCAGCGGTCAGCACATCAGATTCTCAGTCTGAGAACAGGGGTTCGAGTCCCCTAGGAGATGCCAATATTCAAAAGGCCGCAACCCGTAAGAGGTTGCGGCCTTATTTATTGAACTTCCGCCTGAGATGGTATGAAAAGCTTAGATTAGCAATTTTCCAACGGTCGAATGCTCCAAACAGCCGATAAAACCCTTGGGAGAGTAAACAGGTTACAGACGGTAATAGTTCTTGAGGCTATTGTGGACCCACTTGCTCAATTACAAAGATAAACTCAAAATTTGTTTTGCAGGAGTAACGGGCGCTTGGGAACAGCGCGAGTTAGGGGATGTTGCTGATATTGTCGGTGGTGGTACGCCAAGTACCAGCATTTCTGAATATTGGGGCGGCGATATTGATTGGTACGCTCCAGCTGAAATCGGTGAACAAATACTTGTGGCTGGGAGCCAAAAAAAGATTTCGGATATAGGTTTGCAAAAGAGTTCGGCAAAGATTCTTCCTGTGGGTACGGTCCTGTTCACTTCTCGTGCAGGCATTGGAAATACTGCTATTCTAGCGAAAAATGGCGCAACCAATCAAGGTTTTCAGTCAATAGTTCCACATAATGATAACTTGGATTCGTACTTCATTTTTTCGAGAACTCATGAATTAAAACGTTATGGAGAAACGGTTGGTGCTGGTTCCACGTTCGTAGAAGTATCGGGAAAACAGATGGCGAAAATGCCGATTCTGATACCCACAATGGCAGAACAGAAGAAAATCGGACAATTTTTTGCTACCCTCGACCATCTCATCACCCTTCATCAGCGTAAGCT
>JAITQC010000016.1 GCA_031289115.1 Planctomycetota bacterium | reverse complement strand
CTGCCTTACACCAGCGTCCTTTGGTTAGCCGGAAGCCTGGGTCTATTGGGAATGGCACCTGGCGCCAGTTTTCTTCCCCGCTTTGGCTTATTAAAACTGGCCTTCGCCAGTGGGGAATGGCTAACTCCCACGCTTTACCTCCTTATCCTGGTCCTGATTCTGGACAGTCTTGCCCGTCTGGCGCTGTCTGGCTGGGAGGAAGGAGAGCTCGGCCTTGACCCGGAGGATGACCGGAGGGAAAGAATCACCCCCAGCCTTCCCGCCCTCGTCCTGGTGGCGCCGATGTTGCTACTGGGCGCTGGACTACCGGATTTCCTCGCCGCCGCCCTTAACCAGGCGACGCTCTATATCTGTCCGTTATTCAGTGGAATACCAGGTATCCGGTTCTGACTAAGAGCCAAAGAGGCGGCCTGGTGTTTCGGCTAGGCGAAGCCACAGCGCCAAAAGGAGTGGGGGTCAGGCAGGAATACCGGGGTTTTTTTGGGGAACTAAAGCGTTGCCTTGGCGGGGGCGCGGGTTGCTGGCGGGAAGCAGGCTCCTCGTTTGGGCCAGTCAGGAATACAGGCGGTATGGCGCGGTGTTATTTTTAGCTCAGCTGTCTATCAAGGAGGGGAGGATGGGTGGCGGGCAGCTGGTTGTCGCCAGCCGCCTTGCCAATGGCGGTGGAAGACATTTGGAAGTGGCTTACTGAATTACGCAGCTCCTCCGCCTGATGGGACAGATTGACCGCGGATTGGGAAAGGTGGGCTGCCTGTTGGTTGTTGTTAGTGATGATGACGCCTATCTGGCCAAGCGTATGCACTATTTCCGATATGGCGGAGGACTGGCCGGAGGACGCTTCGGCAATATGCTCAAAGAGGTGCGCCACCTTATCTACCGTTTCGACAATTTCCTTGAACTCCTTGTCTGAGCGTACCGACAGCTGGATGCCGGCTGACATCTGCTGCATCATCGCCTCCACCATGGCGCCGGTGTCGCGGGCGGCTTTGGCTGAGCGGGCGGCGAGGTTACGCACCTCCTCGGCGACCACGGAAAAGCCCCGGCCATGCCTTCCCGCCCGGGCCGCCTCTACCGCGGCGTTCAGGGAGAGAAGGTTGGTTTGGAAAGCGATGTCGTCGATCAATTTGACAACGTCACGAATTTTCTGCCCGGATTTTTGGAAATCCGCCAAGGAGGTGGTCAGGTCATTCATGGCGTGGTAGCCGCGCTGGGCCGCATTGCGACTGATATCGGCAAACTTGTTCGCTTCCTGGATGTTCAGGGCGTTGTCCCGCGCCTGCTGGTCGATTTGCGTGATGCTTTTCGAAACATCATCCAGCGCCCCCGCCGAGGTCTGGGCGCCGTTGGTGAGGGACTGGGACGACCCGGCCACTATTTCGGCGCCATGATTCACCGTGTCGACCAGGTGGATGACTCGGGACAGGGTGTTGACGGTGGTGTTCATCATGGATTTTAAAGCCCGTCCCAGCATATCCACATCGGAACGAAGCGGCATGGAATAGGTGTAATCGCCCTGCGCCAGGGCGTTAGCGACCTCGAGTTCGTTTCGGCTGGATTCAATCATGTCCTGCATGGAACGCGCCAAAAGGCCGATTTCGTCGCGACGGGCGAGGTCGTCAGAGGGGACATCGGCGGTGATGTCGCCAAGGGCCAGCCGCGAGAGGTGGTCGACCATTTTCTTGATCGGTTGGCTTATCCGGAAGGCGAAGTAGCCGGTCAGGAAGAGGGTCACCGCAAACAGGGGAATAGCGCTAGCCAGGATATGCATTAAAGTGCTGTAGGACGCTTCCATCAGCTCGTCTTGCTCAAAAATAACCGCCAGTTTCCACTGTAGTTTTGGCATAGTGAAGGTGACGGCGTATTTGCGGTGGTTTTCATCGCCCCTTCCGGTATATTCCCCGTCATTTCCGGTAACCAAACGGTGGCGGAGTTCCAACGACTCCCTTAGGGAGTTTTCCTCCGCTGTCAAATTCTGAGCGTCGCCCAGGCTTTTTTCCCTGACTTCCTCCGGGGTCATGCCGATGAATTCGGGATGGCGGCCGTCAATCACGATATGGTTGCTGGGGTCGAATATCACCAGGTAACCTGTTTTCAGGATACGGCGCTCGCTTAAATCAGTGGTCAGGTTGGTAAGGGTGTAATCAACTCCGACCATCCCGAGCGGTGCGCCCTTGTTGTCGGTGGTTTTGGTCATGAGACTGCAAACGATATCGGCGCCGGTGGTAAGATAAGGCGAACTCACCACCGAGTCATGCGGGCTAGCCATTAACTCCTTATACCAAGAGCGTTTACGTGGGTCGTAACCAGCCGCTTTGTACCGTCCTTCCGGAGCCTGGGCGTATTGTCCATCGTTGTTGGCCATAAACACCAGGTCGAAATTGCTGTTATAACGCTTAACCATCATGAATTCCATGTAAACGCGCTTTTCGTGGGGGGGATGGTTTTCATAAAGCAGGGTAACCCTATCCTGGGTGTCCAGGTAGCTGGTGAGGAGTCCCCGGGATGATTTGATTACCTCGGTGCTGGCCAAGTAATCGGTAGCCATGAACCCTGGCGACATGAAGGTGTTAATGCGTTCCTCTACCCGTTGCAGTTGCGCCACCGCCATCTCGTAAAAATTCTGGCGGGACACCGCGTGGCTGGCCCGGAATACAATAGCGCCAAAGCAAACGTAGACTAGAACCAGGCAGGCGGAGAATAGGAAAATCATCCGAAGACGAATGGACATAATTTAACCTTGCACGTTTTTTTTATCAGGGCGCGTAAAAACCGTTTAGCGGGATGTATTTCTCATTTTACCAATTATACCGCTTAATGCACCCTTTTTTCTC
>JAITQC010000165.1 GCA_031289115.1 Planctomycetota bacterium | reverse complement strand
GTGGTGCAAAAACGCTATTTAAGCCGCATTTCACCGACTGGGCCAGCATGTGACTGGCGACGGTCTTAGGTTGGCAAATTTGAGGAGAATCGTTATGAAAAAATACTGCGTTTTGCTGTCCTTGGCTCTGGTGCTGTTCTTCGTGTCCGCCAGGGTTGGTCAGGCGGGGGAGAAGAAGTTTAAGCTAGCTTTCTTTATCGCCCACGTCGACAATGAGTTCATGTCCAATCTGGCTGATTTTGTCGAATCAGCTGCCAAGGCCAACGGCCAGGAGATTACGGTCTACGCCGCCCATTCCGACCCGGCCACCCAGATATCGCAGGTGGAGACGGCGCTGGGGCAGGGTCTGGACGGGGTTCTCCTTGACCCGGCTTCGTTTGACGGTATAACCGCTGCCGTGGACGCCTGCGCCAAGGCCAAGGTGCCGGTGGTTGCCTTCCATGAGCGTCTCTCGGTCCAGGACCGCCTGGCCTCTTTTGTCGGACCCGCCTTTAAGCCAGTGGGCGTGGCCGAGATCAAGCAAGTGATCAAGGACCTGAACGAAAAGGGTGAAATCGGGGTTGTCTATGGCGCCCTTGGCCACACCGCCCAGATTGAAATCACCGACGGCTACACCGAGGTCCTGAAGGACTATGCCGGGATCAAAACAGTCTTTGACGGAACTGGCGAGTGGGTACCGGACAAGACCCTGAGCCTGGTGGAAAACTGGCTCTCCACTGGTCGGAAAATCGACGCCATTGTCTGCAACAACGACGGCATGGCCCTAGGGGCGTGGCAAGCTTGTGTGGCGGCCAACCGCAAGGATATCAAGGTATATGGCTATGACGCTGTCCCCCAGGTGATTCAGTCGATCAAGGAGGGTGGCATCCGCGCCACCGTCTTTACCAACAGCAAGGAACAGGCCAAAACCGGGGTTGAAGTACTGCTCAAGGTTATCAAGGGCGAAAAGTATGACAAAGACTATATTACCCAGCCGATTGTCATCACCAAGGAAAACGTCAACCAGTATTTTTAAACTGGTATTTTACCCAATTTCCTAACATGATATATACCGGGAGCCTTGGCAGATAGTCAGGGCTCCCGGTTCGATATTCACTCTATGCATGGGAGTGGTGAGGAGGGATTCTTATGCCAAGAAAGATATCTATTGGTAGTTGGGCTTATGCTGTCGGACCTTATGCCAAGAACCCGGTACCTCTTAACCAGGTGGTTAGCGAACTGGCTAAGCTGGGTTTTGACGGGGTCAGCATGGGGGGTTTTAAGCCCCACGCGCATCCCGATCTTTATCCTGGTGCGTCCGGGCCGCGACGCATCAAAGACCTCCTTTTCGCCAACCGTCTGGAGGTGGTCGAGTTCTCTCCCGACTTTGGTGGCGCCAACCCCCTCCTGCGTAAAGAAGACTACCTGGCCGCCATGCGGCGTAACATCGAATTTATGGACGCCTGCGGCTTTCACATCCTCCGGGTTGACACTGGTGGCCCGCCAATCCTTCCCGATGGAGTCACTTACGACCAGGCATTCGGCATAATCCTGGAAGTTTTCCAGGAGCTCTGCCAGCTTTGCGCCGCCCGCCATATGTCGGTGACCTGGGAGTTTGAACCCGGTTTTCTCTTCAACAAGCCAAGCGAAGTGCTGAAGATGCTTAACGCTGTCGACCGCGACAACTTTAACATCATGTTTGACACCTGTCACGCCCACATGTGCGGTGTGGTGGGAGCCAGGCAAATGGGGGAAAAGGAGACCCTGGCGGGGGGGGTCAAGGAATTTATCGACATGCTGGCTGGCAAGATCGGCGTGGTCCACCTTATTGATTCCGACAACACCCTGCACAACAACGAAACTTCCACCCACGCCAAGTTTGGCGCTGGATTCCTGGATTTCGACCAGATAATTCCTCATTTACTTACCAAGGGGCAGTACGTCTTCGACTGGTGGGTGATCGACCTGTGTTTCTGGCCAGACGCCTGGCGGGTCACTGCCGAGTGCAAGGAATTTATGGACAATTTGAACTTGCGTTATTGATCGGCTCGGGAGTATTGGGGCGGGGAAACACACGGTGGGGCAGGGGCGCTTTTTTCAAGGGGACGCCATGGCCAAAAAAATGAAAGCCTGGGTTTTTCACGAACCGGAAAAGATGGAATTCACCCGGGTCGCGGTTCCGTCCATCCACGAGAACGACCTTTTGGTTAGGGTGAAGGCGGTGGGTATCTGCGGTTCCGACGTCAGCTATTATTTCGGCAAAAGCCCCCTGGACACCAAAAACGGCAAGGGACCGCTGATCCTGGGGCACGAGATAAGTGGCGTGGTCGAAGAGGTAGGTGACATCCCCCGGGACTTAAACCTCTTCCACCCAGGCGACCGCGTCACCCTTAACCCAGTCCAGCAATGCAACTCCTGTCCCGCTTGTTTAGACGGCAACTTCAATGTCTGCCGCTCCTCGGCGGTTCTTGGAGTCAGTGTCGATGGCGGTTTTGCCGAGTTTGTGCGGGTGCGTTCCACTAACGCCCTGCGGATTGACGACGCGGTAAAATTCGAGGAAGCGGCCCTTACTGAACCCCTGGCTTGCAGCACCAACGCCATGCGGAAACTTAATATCCGCCTGGGCGACAGCGTGGGAATAATTGGCAGTGGTTCCATTGGCCTAATGATGTTGCAGATCGCCCGGGCGCGGGGGGCGGGCAAGATCATCTTCATTGGTACCCGGGACATCCCTTTGAAACTAGGGAAGAAACTGGGAGCGGACGAGGTTATCAATGTCCGGGACAAGAAGTCCAAGTATTACGCCGCTGATGTGAAGAAGCGGATAAGCGAACTTACTGGCGGCAACCTGTTAGACCGGGTGGTGGTGCCGACTAGCGCCATCTCCGCCCTGCAGCAGGCTCTGGAGTTGTCCGGGCTCTGTTCGACCATTGTCTTCTTTGGTCTGCCGGGTCCTGACGACAAGATCCAGATCCCCGCCCTGGAAACCATTACCTCCTCCAAAACCATCCACTTCGCCTGGCTGGCGCCTCTAGTCTGGCCCGAGACGGTAGCTAGCCTCGGGACTGGCAAAGTCAAGTTAGGAAAGTTGCTCTCCCACCGGTATTCCCTGGAAAAGGTGGAAAAAGGCATCCGCGACATGGCTTCGGGTCTTTCAGACAAGGTCAAGGGAGTC
>JAITQC010000143.1 GCA_031289115.1 Planctomycetota bacterium | reverse complement strand
GTGGTGCCAATGGTGGACACTACCAAACGAGTGGAAGGCGACCAGGTCGTCCTCACTTTGCCACGCCTAGGGATGATGCGGGTGCAAACCCCGCAGGTTTTCCAGTCCGACCTATTGATAGAAGCCTACGAGTACGCCATACGCACCGGAGGGTTGTCAGCCAACATCACCGACGACAGTAGCCTGGTGGAAGCGCTGGCGGAACCAGTGGCGGCGGTCCTGGGCGATGAGTTAAACCTGAAAATCACTAACCCCCGTGACATTCAACTGGCTGAGGCGCTGCTCCAGGCGGGACTGGTTGAATGAAGGTGCCGGCCCTTTTCCTAGCCGGGGTTTTTGGTTGACAACCCGGGTGAAAAAGCTATAGTCGCTGTTAACTGGGGAAGTTAACCTTGTAACAACCCCTTTCCCCTTGCGCCACCCTTTTTTTTCCTCCCTTTCATGTAATCATTTACATTACCCCGCGCCCTTCTTCCTGTCTACCCGGCTCCACCACCCCGGTTTTCGGCAGTCGAACGCCTACCCGCGTCGGCCTGTCTGGGAGACAAACAAAATGTCGAACAGCAAAAGGCAGGCAGCGTCAATTCTGGATGTGGCGCGGGCGGCCCGGGTGTCGATAGCCACGGTGAGCCGTGTCATCAACAACCAGCCGGTGGTTGCCGAAGCCACCCGGCGCCGGGTAAGCCAGGTTATCCGCTCTCTTGACTACATTCCTAGCGTAGCGGCCCGCTCGCTTAAACTCCGGCCTTCCCGCCTGGTTGGCCTGTTGGTTCCTGACATTGAGAACCCCTTCTACGCCACCATGGCGAAACACGTGGAAATCGCCGCCCACAAGGCGGGTGTTAATATTGTCCTGGGTAACACCGGTGGCGACCCGGTGCGGGAGAAACACTATATCAAGATCCTGGCGGACCGTCTTATCGACGGTATCCTCCTTTGCCGCACCGCCTACCGCCAGTACCGGATCCAGGACGTCATGGGGCGCTCCATTCCCTGCGTGGTCCTAGACCGTTACGCCGGGCGGGAAACCCTGCCGTCGGTACGTATCGACAACGCCAGGGCCGGACGCCTGGCGGCTAACCACCTGTTAGCTTTAGGTCACACCCGTTTCGCCTGCATTTACGAGTCGCACAAGGTTATTCCCCTTTGGCAACGCAAGGAAGCCTTCGCCGAGGAGGTGCGTAAAAACGGTGGCCGGGTGCGGGAGGAAGACTGTATCGAGACGGGGGAGAGGATTAATGACGCCACCGCCATTATGAAAAAAATGCTACGGGGCTCCCCGGGGCGGCGGGTGAGCGCCATATACTGTTCTAACGACCTCCTGGCCTTCGGGGTTATGCAGGCGGTTCTCGCCCTTGGTCTACGTATACCTGACGATCTTTCGATTGTGGGTACCGACAATGTCGACCAGTGTCTTAACATGATGCCTAAACTCACCACAGTGGCCCAGCCGTTCCAGGACATCGCTGGGAAAGCTATAGAACTACTCCTGGACAGCCGGGAGGGGGAGTTTGACCAGGATCTTCCTATCCAGGATGTGCTTTTGGCGCCTTACCTGGTAATCCGGGAAAGCACCGGCGTTCCCCGCCGGGTGGAGTTTAAAGACGGGTTGGTCGGCCGGGCCGGCCGGGGGCGGTAAAATTCGCCAGTGGAGCGACAGGGTGGACAAGACCATTCTCCAGGTGAACGCCATATCCAAGGCCTTTTTTGGCAACGAGGTGTTGCGTAACGTGTCTTTCGCCATCCAGCCGGGGGAAGTTTACGCCCTTATTGGCGAAAACGGCGCTGGCAAGTCGACCCTGATGAAAATCATTGTCGGCGAGTACCGGCAGGACGCTGGCACGATGTTATTGGCTGGGCAACCCCTGATGGCGGCCAATCCGGCCGCCGCCCTGGGACTAGGCATCGCCATTGTCCACCAGGAGCTTAACCCCATCCCCGACATGAGTATTTCCGACAATCTTTTTATTGGCCGGGAAATCAGCCGCTTGGGCCTGGTTAACGAAAAGGCCCAGCTGGAAAAGTCGCGGAAGATCCTGGCTGGTCTAAACCTCAGCCTTAACCCGCGTCTTCGGATGCGCCAGCTTTCCATCGCCCAGATGCAGATGGTGGAAATAGCCAAGGTGGTCTCCTTTGGCGCCAAAGTCATTATCCTGGACGAGCCGACCTCCGCCATCACTGAAGGCGAGACCCGGGACCTCTTCCGGACTATCCGTCTTCTTACCGGTCAAGGGGTGGCGGTTATCTACATAACGCACAAACTGGACGAACTCTACAGCGTAGCCGACCGTATCGGAGTGCTCCGGGATGGTGAACTAGTGCACGAGGACACCCCTGCCAACACCACGAAGGAAAAGATGATTAGCGCTATGGTGGGACGAGAGATTTCCGCCCTCTTCCCCTCCCGAACGGTGGCGCCCGGGGAGGTGGTGCTGTCCCTCCGGGGAGTGAGCCAGGCGGGCCGGTTTAGCGATGTGTCTTTCGACCTACGCCATCAGGAAATTCTCGGTATC
>JAITQC010000088.1 GCA_031289115.1 Planctomycetota bacterium | reverse complement strand
GTGGTGGTGACGATGACGAAGATATGGGTGTTACGGATTCCTGGCATGGTAACGTTCCAAAACTCACCCCAGCGCCCGGCACCCTCGACTCTCACCGCCTCATACAGTTCCTGATTGATGCGTTGCAAACCGGCGAGGTAGATTACCATCTGGAATCCAAAACCCTGCCAGGCGGACAGTACGATTACCGCCAGCATGGCGGTATTTTCGTTTTGCAGCCAAGCCACGGGATCGACCATGCCGAAGGTGATTGTGGAAAGAACTTGATTGAAAAACCCGTCCAGACGGTACAGGCAAGCCCAGGCAATGGAGACCACGACCATCGGCACCACGGTGGGAAGGAAATAAATCCCTCTTAGAACGTTGCGAAACGGCAAGCGCGCATTGATGAGCATAGCCATGGCCAGCGCCAACGCCGACTGTAGCGGTGTTACCACCACCGCGAAAACGGCGGTGTTCCAAAACGCCTGGAGGAAATTCCTGTCTTCGATGATGCGCAGGTAATTTCGAAATCCGACCCAGGCGGTGGGAACTTTCAGATTTGGAACGAGACGCTGGTCGGTAAACGACAGCACCACGGCCAGGATGAACGGTACCACGATGAACAGGGCGATCAGCGCAAGCGCTGGAGTCATGGCGTACCAGGCGCTTGCGCTTTCGCGACGGGGTGTTTTTGACATTGACCACTCCCATGAAAGGCACGGTGGTTTTGCTACCTTCTTTTAGCGGGAACACTATTCACCAAAGGGCGGGTAACCCTGATTGTCTTCGATATCCAAATCGATGGCTTCCGCTGCCTCTACCAGGGCCTCTCTGACATCGCGGCCATCTATCACGTCTGCGACCATTTGCGCCACGGCTGCGGTGATAACGGGATAGGCCGGATGAGCCGGACGGGGAATAGCAATGGATTCCAACTCCTGCACCAGCAAGTGGAGGGGTCCGCCATCGCGGTACAGTTCGGAACCAGCGGCCGCGACCGAGGTGGCGGGAATCGCTCCCGAGAGGTTAGCCTGCTGGAGAACATACTTGTCCTGCAACATGAAATCGAGAAGCTCGACGGTTTTTTCCTTATTTTTTCCAGTACTGGTGATACCCCAGCACCAGGAACCCATTGCGCTCACCTGCCGCACGCCCCATTTCGGCATGGCGATAAGAACGAGATCATCGCCAAGGTTGTCATGGTGCGGCCCCCACATCCACATACCGGTGTAGCACATGGCGGCTTTACGGGAACCGTAGAAAGCGTCGTCGCCAAGGGAAGCCGGCACCACATATCCCTTGCGGATCCACTCCTGGACCATGGTCATGGCCTCAACCGCCGCGTCGGAGTCCAGCGCACCGCTGGCCCGCCAGGTCTCCCGGTTAATGATGTCGGCCCCAAAAGACTGGATAACCGGACCGAAACCGTAGCAGAAAGACTCGCCCTTGCCGTAATTGAGTTTGAGATCAAGCGGGTATTCCACTCCGGACGCCTTCAGCTTAGCAAGTGCTTCGTCGAATTCCTCGCGGCTCCAGGCGTCGTCAAGACCTTTGGGAATACGCACTCCCGCCTTTTCCAGCATGGATCTGCTTGCCCATATGCAGGTGGCCGAGTCAAACCAACCGATGGAATAATACTTGCCGTCCGGGGCGTAGCGACCTTGATCGAGGATGGAAGGCAGGAAGCGCTTGAACCAGGAGTCAGGGAAAAAGGCATTCAGGGGTTCGAGATAGCCAGCCCAGGCGTAGTTGGCGTAATTGGACGCATCGAAATCCAGAAGATCGGGAAGTTGACCCGCCATGGCTGCGGCCTGCACCTGCTCGTTGTAGGCGCCCTCGGGCAACAGTATGTATTCGGCCGGGTAGTCGGGGTTCTTCGCACTCCATTCCTTGAGGATAGCTTCGATGGATTCACGCTCCTGCTGGACCCTGCCGCCGTGGTGCCATACCTTGATGGTGTCGGCAGCCAAGACAGTCCAGGAAAAAAGGAAAATGGCACCCAGGCAAACACATAATCTCTTCATTTCATGTCCTCCATATGTTCCATAGTGGAACCGTTGGCGGGGCATTTCCTTAAACCTGGAATGCGACCGCGTTAGACAACAAGTCTCCGCCCTGTCTCACTTTGAGCAGGTAACCAGTGCGAAGACATACAAACACGCTAATCAGGGTTGAGGGTAGGCAACCTGGTGGCGTGGCGAACTGCCACCGATGGTACTCCAGGTGATTTACAGGTTCATGACACGGGCAAACTTTCCCCCCGACGGGGCTCTTTTCGGCTTAGCCACCGATTCCCGCTCCACCAGGGGACCGGGAATACGCTCTATCCGGACATCTCTCCCTGGTTCTTCCGGCTGCAGGAGTAATTCGACGGCGCGCCTACCCATTTCATAATAAGGTAGACCAATGCTGGTGAGCGGCGGATCCATCCGTTCGCAGATAAGGCGGTAGTCGTCAATGCCTAGAACCGAGACGTCTCCCGGTATGGATAAGCCCAAGCGGCGCAAGGACGCCATTATCGGCATGGCTTCGGGATCGTTGGCCGCTAGAATAGCCGTCGGTTCGCCAGGCGCGTCAAACAGCTCGCAAATCATTTTCCCCGCGAGGGATATTTCATCACCTTTTGAGGTTATACGGCGGGAGGGGCGTACGCTGACGCCGGCGGCGGGGAGGCCCGCGGCTTTGACCGCCTGCATGAAGCCACAGGTGCGTAGTTTCGTGGCTATTATGTTTTTGGTTAGGGTAAGGTAGGCGATACGCCGGTGTCCCTTGCCAATGAGGTACTCCGCCGCTGTCCGGCCAATTTGCTCGTCATCGGGAACCACCGCCGATAGGGCACCGGCACGGTCAAAACAATTGACGGTGACGGTGGCGATTCCCGGCGGGATCTCTGGCAACTCCACCTCTTTATGGAACATGGAGGCAAATATAATTCCGTCCACCCGGCTTTGCAGAAAGAGGTTGACCTGACGCGCTTCCTGTTCGGGATTGCCACCGGTGTTGCCCATAAGCATGGAGAGACCGCATTCGGCAAGAGCGTCCTGCACTCCGTGCACAATTTCAAACGAATAAGGGGTGGTGGCAATGACATCTGACAGAAAACCCACTACTCCGGATTTACCTGATCGCATGGCGCGGGCGCCGGCATTGGGTACATAGCCAGTAGTCCTGATAGCAGCGGCGACTCGCGTGCGCAATTCCTCACTGACCGCCTTGTCGTTATTCAAAACGCGGGATACGGTCTTGAACGACACGCCAGCCACCTTGGCCACATCCTTTATGTTCGGATTGGAATCGAGACTCATGCCGTTCTCCCAACTACATCGCCACAGCATTCAAGGCCAACTTGCATCATGACAGCAAAAGTATAGCTCGTGCTGACAACGTTGTCAAGGATTTTCTTGACAACGTTGTCAGTTTTTTTCCCTTTTCGCCCGTATTGTTATACAACCACCTGCGTACGCTTGCCTTACATTGAGCATAAGTTGCTATAAATTTTCAAAAATACCTGAAAAAAGGGTTGCTCTCTTTGAGTCGGTTGATAAATGCGGATTGGGAGGGAATGCATTCCAGCTGGTGCGGTTGGCAAACGAGTGGTGGAGTGACGTAGGATTAATTAGGTCAAGGTGGAGCCAGTAGTTCGGCGGGCTACAACCGCGTTTTCGGGAAGGTGGTGCGGGAAACGCGCTGGAGTAAGGCGAAACCGCTCCAGTGGCTTTTGATTTACTTTCACTTGCCTAAAGTTTGGCGGTAGGGAGAGTGGCGGAAAACCACGGCAAGGCGAGGCTCGGAGTCGACCGTGTGGTATAGGGTACTCCTGACAGTAAACAGGCAGGCTACTTTTCCGTGGTTCCCTGCCTTTAAAGCCAACACGACGCGCCCCGTTTCAGTCTGTTTGCCTTATTCGTCGTCCTGAGTCAGCAGTTTCGTATATCCGACATAGGAGTAAACCTGCCCCCATTTCTTTTCGCTGACATTCTTGATAATCCCTAAATCCATCAACCGGCCAACCCCACTTATCGCCGTCGGCTTTGAAAACCCGGTGCGCTTGGTAATTTCCCTGATTGTCAACAGCGGTTTTTGTTTGAACTTGTCCAATACCATACCGACGGATTCGCGAGCGCGACCGATACCTGCTACCTTCACATCGTCCTGCTTGAACATCTCCTTGATTCGCAGCAGGGTATTCTTAGCGTCCGCCGCCGTTGTCACCACACCTTCCAAGAAGAAGACAAGCCAATCTTCCCAATCACCGGTTTTCCGCATGTCATCCAGTTTTTCATAATACAAGTCTTGGTGTTTTTTGAAGAACAGCGACAGATATAGAAACGGCGATTTTAAGAATCCACGCTCGCAAAGATAGAGCGTTATTAAAAGCCGACCCGTGCGGCCATTGCCGTCAAGAAAAGGATGGATTGTTTCAAATTGCTGATGGACAAGAGCGATTTTTACCAGGTGCGGCATTTTGTCTTTCACGTGCATAAATTTTTCCAAGTCGCCCATCAAGCCCAGCACCTTGTCAGGCGGGGCGGGAACAAATCGGGCTGTCGCTGGCCGGGTGCCGCCAATCCAGTTCTGGCTGGTCCGGAACTCGCCAGGCGTTTTATTCCTGCCGCGTGCGTTTTCAAGCAAGACCTTATGGATTTCGCGGATAAGGCGTAGGGAGAGCGGAAAACCGCCGGCCAGCCGCTTTAAGCCGTGGTTCAAAGCCGCGACATAGCTTGACACTTCGGCAACATCGTCATCCGGAATTCCGGCAGTGTTTCCGGTTTCATAGCGGAGCAAGTCGTCCAAAGTCGCTTGCGTGCCTTCGATTTGCGATGACAGCACGGCTTCCTTACGGACATACATATAGTTGATTATATCCGGGTCAGGCGCGTTCTCGACCACGCCGTTCATCTCACCTATAGCAAGGTTCGCTTTTTCCAGCCAAGTGGCGATTCCTGTCATATCAATAGCGGGAACTGGCGGAAGAGGGTTCGGGACATAGGTAGCATACCTCTCTTCGCCGACAAGCGAAGACTTTATCAAGGCACCTTGTTTTTTTCTTTGCATGGCAACACCTATAAATATTTTGTAGTAAATGCTTCCAATCAACAGGATAACAATTGCCGGTATAATCCAACCGGCCTAACGAGAAATCACAATCGGCTTAAGAAAATCTTTCGCCTCCATTTTATTGTCCCGGACGCAGTTTTAATACTATACGGAATAATCCCTTGCCGGCCAAACTTAAAAGTAAATGATTATGGCTTATCTTTTACTTTCTTGGAAAAGAAGTAAAACATCGGCTTTAGACTGGTCTGGGAAATTAATAGCGCGGTTTAAGCCAAGCCAAGTTCACCGACTCAACTTTTTTGGCTCTTTTGGAATTGAAAAATGTCGGCAAAACTTTTAGGGTCGTACCTTTGATGTATACGAACGTGGTTTCTGAACTGGGGACTTTGGGCTAGACTGGAAAAAAACTGCACTTTTCCCTACCTGGCTTTCCCGGACTGGAGTTTCCCCATCGGCTAGAGGTAGCTGTTTTATTCTCCTCACCGCGGGGAAAGAAAGCGGTCACGTCCAACCCTTATCCCTCAACCGGGAGAAAACCCATGACCTCAGAGCAAATACTCCGCCTCTTGGCGGCTGAACGGCGGGGACGGGCCCTGGTGGAGCGTCTCACCCCCTCGCAGGGCGATGTCTGGCAGATGGAAATCGGCTCGGGACCCGATGGCGCCGCCCTACTAACAGCGGCGCGCTGGGCAGAAATACTGGGAGCAAAGACGCTTATAACCCTCGCCAACTGTGGCGGGGAAGATCCGGTCCTGGCGCTCTTGACAGAAAGCGCCCGCCGCCAGAATCAAGTCGTAGAGGGTAAAAGCAGCAGCGGTGTGAACCGTATCGTGACCCCAGGGATAAACGGCGTGGTCAAAGAAGCCGATATCCCCGACGCCTACGCGGCATGGAAATCTCCCCTGGCGACCAGGCCAGAAATGCTCGCCAGAGTCTCCGCTGGTTCACCCCAGCTAAGCTGCGCCCAATGCCGCGCAATCGACCGCCGGGCGATAGAGGATTTCGCTATCCCCGGCCTCTGCCTAATGGAAAACGCCGCCGTGGCGGCAACCGTCCTGGTCTTGGACTTGCTTAACCAGACGCCCGGCAGTGAACCAGTGGTGGTGGCGGTGGGTGGCGGCAACAACGGTGGTGACGGGCTGGCGGTGGCGCGGGGCCTGTGGGAATTGGGAATTGAGGTAACCGTACTCCTCCTGAAGCCGCCGGAAAGCCTGGGCGGGGACGCTTTGACCAACTACCAAATCCTTGGCGAGACCACGAAAGTTAAGTTCCTAAACTTTTGGGATAATCCAGAAGCCATTACCGAACCGGTTTCCGGCGCCCGCCTAATAGTCGACGCCCTGCTAGGCACCGGGTTCAGGGGCGGTTTGTCAGGCGCTTTTGCAACCGCCATTTCCCTGATTAACCGTTCCGGTAAGCCAGTTCTAGCGCTGGATATTCCCTCTGGCCTAAACGGCGACAACGGCACCGTGGCTAGTACGGCGATACTGGCCAGTCACACCATCACCTTCGCCGCGGTCAAAAACGGGTTGACCACCGGGAGCGGTCCCAGCCACACTGGCGAACTCTACCTGGCTGGCATTGGAGCGCCAAGCGCCGCCCTTAGGCTAGCGGAGGATTCCCCTTGACCCCAACGGCTGGAGCCGCGTCGGAAAAGCCTACCCTGGGAAGCAACACCAAATTACCCCATTACCGGGGTTGTCCAGACCCAGAGCCGACTGGGCGTCCTTGACTAGGATTCACGGCGAGAAACCGCCGGGGTAAGGTTTAGTAAGGGGAAAACACGAGGGGGAAGAGTTAAGTGAAAACCGGGCGCGGGGAAACCGGTGGGATAGCCAGTCGCTTCAATTGGTGCCGCTTGGCCCAGTAGCAACCACCGGGGCCAGGCGCCAGCGGTAAACTGCTTAGTCAAGCATGGATTTAACAATTACCTGGGTAGTGTACTCTTTTTTCACTGAAGCCTCCAGACGCTGGCGCAAATCAACCTCACCCACGCATTTGCGAAAGGCGGTTAGCTCTGCCTCTGTCGCCGGTTGGGTGAAAGCCAGATGCTTACTGCCACAGAAATACTGCCAGTAGGGGTTTTCCACCCACTGGCGCAGCATTTCCTGGTCGGTGAGGTTAAAAGTCTGCTGGAGGAAGCAAAGACCCACCAACATCCGCACCGGCTTGTCAGGGGCATCGTGGAATTCCCTGAGCAGTGGCGGTATGTATTTATTGTAGCTGCCCCAGTCAAAGATGCTGGCCAGTTTTACCAATGGATGCTCCATGTCGATGAAAGTCGACAGGGTGAAGAGCATTTGCGAATCCCTGGTTCGAAAACTGTTGGATTTGAGCATGGTAAAACCCTCCCAAGAAAACCAACCAGCGCTGTCGCCCAGCGGCGCCGCCGGGGCGGGGGCGGGAGCCGGGCGGGGG
>JAITQC010000084.1 GCA_031289115.1 Planctomycetota bacterium | reverse complement strand
GGTATTTTTTAAAACTATCCTGGTATACCCGGTTAAGATAGTTAAGGGCCCGGAGGGAAAAAACCGGCTGGCTGGTGGACTGGTGCTCAAAAATAACCACCACCGTGGCGTCCTGGTTTTTTCCCTGGAGCGGAGCCTTCAGGACAAGATCGCCACGGGGCTCCTTGAAATCCGTAGTGATCCATTCGGAAGAAAGCCGGACCAGGGCTTCACCATTCACCGCGGAAAAACCCTTTCCCCAGATTTTCACTTTGTCGCGCTCGATCAAAGCCTGAATATCAGTGAAAAGGTGGGTAAGAACTTCCGAATCCTGGAGGATGAACCTAAACAGGCGATCATGAACGTGTCCCGGGCCTGAGGACGCTTCGCGGGTGGGTGCCTGGTCTTTATTACCGGCCGACATCATACTCTCCTGTAAGTGGGATTCGTTAAAAACACAAAACAAGGATATTTACCACAAACCGGGCGGCATGTCAATCCCTCAGTGTCCGGGCGAGGTGATACAGGCATGGATTTTAACCGACCAATCCCCGGCCGGCCCGGTATTATACTGGTTTTGACTTGAAAAGGGGATGGAACCTTCGATATAAGTTGGAAGTCCCGCTACGGCAGGATTCCCATCATGCATAGCGTCAACCCCACCCCACAAGAATCATCTAAACTTTTTTCTATACGATTTAACCATCCGCGTCCAGCCGTTCAATTGCCGAGGGAGACAGTTTGGAAGGCAACGCAAACGTAACTGGAATAAGGCGTCATAGCTACGCTGGTCGGTGTATGTCAAAACACTTTCATCTGGGCGTTAGTCGAGTTTGTGGCAAATAGTATAGATAGTATCAGCCGTTGGCGTGAAGCGGATGCTACGATTGACTTGGACGATTATGCGGTCCTGGCTCGGTGATTACTGGATGGAGATGATTCCCGCAGCGTTAAAAGCGCCGCCACTCAGTTGTAGGCAGTCATCGGCGTCAGGAAGGGGTTGACGCGGGTGCTCGGGTCTTCTTCATCGTCTGGGTTCAGGCGGCGTAAGACTGGCGGCGTACCGATGAAGGCAGACTCAGAGACACAAAGGAAATTCCCAGTCGAAATCAGGCAGCCTTGTCGGATGAAGCCTAAGACAACAGACGAAGCGTATACTTTATGGATGCCAGCCATTTTGTGTTTGGCGCGTTTCTGGGATATGTGTAGTGTCTGGCTCGGGTATTTATCCAGAGACCGCCGCTACAGAGGCAACGATACAATGTCCTTGGAGCGGTGGACATTTTCCGTAGGAGTTTGTTGTCAGTGGCGAATGAAAACGTATATCACAACTGATACGGTCGGTGAAATGTTTGACAAGATGGCTCGGGGAGAATGTCGGTAAGGCGGTAACGTGTTTCTGGACAACACCAGATAAGAGCGTTGCGCCAAAGTCATCTACCAGGTGAGGGAATTAAGTATAGACCTGGCGTTTCTTCCGACCTATTCGGGGAATCTGAATCTTAGCGAGCGATTCTGGAAATATGTCAAGAAATCTTGCCTGACGCAAGAGCTAGGCGGACTTCAAGTATTTCCGCACCGCTATTGACAAATGCGTCGAAGAGGCGTTTAGAGTCCAGGGAGAAGAATTAAAAACTTTACTCGCTCCAAAGATTCAGATACGAAAAAATCACCATTACAAGCTGCGTGAAGTATAGAACAGCGGATGTTTTGCCATTTCACCGAGCACCGGCGCGGGCGGGCGCTGGCAAGTCATGCGGTGTGCGTAAATCTGCTTGCCAATAAATTTCTAATCGGGGTGAAGGTGAGTGACAAAGAGTTCGACTCGCTCAAATTGCCAGGCCGAGCGATTCCCTGCCAATTGGAATTATTAACTGCTTCTCAATACTTGAAATTAGTAAACTTATCGCCAAAGCGCCGTAAATCCCCGCCCTTCAGGGCGGGGAGGATGTCAACCTGTTTGCCGCCTGTTCCCTTAACAACACTACAAAAAGCCTGGTGGCGCGCCCGCCAGGCGAAGGGTGAGGGACTTCACAGGAGTTCGGCGATCTGCACCGCGTTAAGGGCGGCGCCCTTAAGGAGTTGATCCCCGGCCAGCCAAAGCATTAAACCCCGCCCGGGTAGGCTTATATCCTCGCGGATACGCCCCACCAGAACATTATCCTGGCCCGCCGCATCCAGGGGCTGGGGTGAGCGGTTCTGCTGCCAATCGTCCAAGAGCTTTACCCCCGGGGCGCGGGAGAGGATGTCCCGGGCCGCATCCGGAGTGATGGGGTTATGAAACTCCAGGGCAACGGACTCGCAATGCGCCCGGAGCACCGGCACCCGGATACAGGTGGCGGCGACCCGGATACTAGGCAGGTCGAATATCTTCTGTGTTTCCTTGGTCATCTTCATCTCCTCGCCATTATAGCCGTTGGGACCGAGGCTGGAATTATGGGAGAAGATGTTCATAACCAGGGGGTAAGGAAACACCTTGGGCGTTACCGGTTGCCCGGCCGCCCAAGCCCGGGTGGTTTCCTCCAGCTCGTCCATGGCTGGTTTGCCCGCTCCCGAGGCGGCCTGGTAGGTGCTGACAATTATCCGTTCCACCGGATTCACCTGGTGGAGAGGCCATACCGGTACGTTCATGATGATGGTGGAGCAGTTGGGATTGGCGATTATGCCCTTGGGACGCTTCCCGATCGCCTGGGGATTTATCTCCGGGATCACCAGGGGGCAGTCCGGATCCATGCGGTAGGCAGAGGAATTGTCAATCACCACCGCCCCAGCCTTGACCGCCAGGGGGCTAAATTCCAGGGACTGGTCGGCGTCGACCGCCATCAGGACGACATCTACCCCCGCGAGGGCGGCGCCGGTGGTTTCCCGCACCGTCAGCTCCCGGTTAGCGAATTTCAGTTTCTTTCCGGCCGAATTCACCGAAGCCAGAGCGCGGATTTCTCCCAGGGGGAATTTCCGTTTTTCCAGACAGTTTAACATTTCGCGCCCCACCGCGCCGGTAGCCCCGACCACCGCCAGACAAATCGCCACGTCCATTCCTTTCACTTAGTCACCAAAAAAACCCCGCGCAGCAACGCGGAGTTTCTGGCCCGTCGATCACCCACGGGCAAAAAAACTCCCGTCTACCGGGAGTATGGGTGAAATCACCCTTGCCAAACCAGCTTTCCATTATTATCTTTGCCCCGCGCAAAGCCACTATTTTCCCGCCCTCGCCGGACAATCCCGCTTAAAACCGGTCCTAAATCCCGGCAAAGTAGTCGAGCCGCACCGGCGCCGGGGGTTGGGGTGGCTCTAGGGCCATCGCCTCCAGGCTAGTCAAGGAACGCATCACCGCCTCGGTTATCCGCCGCTGCTCCTCCTTGCGGTCGACCGGGATGGCGGCCGGAACTATCGGGTGCCCCACCAGCACCTTTAAATGGTGTCGCTGGGGCAGTCGCTGCCCCCGGGGCCAACTTTGGAAACTGCCCCAGATATACACCGGAAGTACTGGCGAGCTGTTATGGACAGCCATCATCCCAACGCCTGGCTTGATTGTCCCCAGCCGGCCATCGTGAGTCCGCGTCCCCTCGGGAAAAATAAGCACCACCTCGTTTTGGCCAAGGAAACCGCCAAAGGTCCGGATAGCCGAGCGGCTGTCGCCACCCCGGTCGAGGGGAAAAGCTAGGGTCTGGCGGATAAGCCAGCCAAAGAGGGGTATGTCAAAGAGAGTTTTCCGGGCCATGAAATGGAGGGGACGGTTAAAGGCAGCGCCAAGAATCATGGGGTCCCAGAAGGAAGAATGGTTGCAGGCAACTATCAACGGACCCTGGGTGGGCATTCCCTCGGCGCCAATGACCTTGAGACCGCCGGTCAGGTAAAATAACCGGCGGAGGCACCAGCGAGCAATTTTGTAAATCGGGTAACTCATGGCGGTGGATTCGCTCGGAACGGTTCCCGGCGCCCGGGGGGACGCCTGCCTGTCTCTCAGCCGCCCAACGGGCGGAAAACTGACTTAGGTCAAATCCAGACCGGTAAAGACGGCCGGATCCATATCCATGCGGGCCTTCTTGTCCAGGGCAGCCATGGCTGTCATGTCTGCCGGGTCGAGACGAAAATCGAAAACATTCAGGTTGTCGGCGAGACGCTGGGGATTGGCCGACTTGGGTATGACAATAGTGCCACTGTCCAAATGCCAGCGGATTATAACCTGTCCCGAGGTTTTCCCGTATTTTGTGGCAATTTTCACAATTTCCGGAATATTGACCGAGGTGCCTTTCCCGAGTGGGCTCCACGCCTCGGTGGCGATACCCAGTTCGGCGTGGACCGCCCTAAGTTCCTTTTGCTGCATCAGGGGGTGCAGTTCGACCTGGTTAACAACGGGCTTAACGCCGGTAGCGTCCACTATACGCTTGAGGTGATCGGGATTGAAGTTTGAAACCCCGATGGATTTCACCCGGCCTTCCTGCCGCAGCTTAACAAAGGCCTTCCAGGTGTCGACATATTTCAAACTCCCCGCCACTGGCCAGTGGATGAGGAAAAGGTCGAGGTAGCCAAGGTCAAGGCGAGTCATACTTTCTTCAAAGGCTTTCAGAGCCTCGTCATAGCCATGGCGGCTATTCCACAGCTTGGTGGTGACAAACACTTCCTCGCGGGGTAGCTGGGCTAAACGAACGCCCTCCCCCACCCCGCGCTCGTTTTTGTAGAAAGCGGCGGTGTCAACCGAACGGTAACCCAAGGCCAAGGCGGTCTTCACCACCGTGGCTGTCTCGCTGTCGTTTATTTGCCAAACCCCGAGACCTAGCTGGGGCATTTTCTTACCGTCGTTAAGGGTAACCAGGGGGGAGCCAGCCATGCATATCCTTTTTTTCCGTAAAAAAACGGGAGACGGGTAGATCTCCCGGTGTGAAGCGACTAAGACGAAGATCCTGCCCCGGGTAGCGATACCGCCCCCCGGGGGCTGACTAGCCGGAGACTGACGGGGACTCGGAACAAATCCGCGCCACGATACGACTCACAGCGACAAACTGTTCCAGAGGCAGCCGGTCCAGGCGGTAACCCTGGCGGGAAAGTTCCTGGGCGATCTGCCGGGCCTTTTCCTGCATAGCCTGATGCGTGGCCGGGGAGCCTCCGACCAATTCGAAATGCTCGCTTTTAGTCTGATAAAACTGCTTGGGGAGAGCATCGGCGCCAACGCCTCGGATAACTACCCGACCTACCCGGCGTTTGGTCCGAGTGGGAAGCTTCCCTCGCTTACTAATCCGTGTTTGCAAACCAGAACCCTTTCCTCTGGAGAGTTCAGCCAACGCCTTGACTCCCGTGGACGGCACGATCCGGCCGGGGCGACCGACTTTACCCACCCGGTGGCCTTATTATACGTATTACAACGGCAATTTCAAGGTCCAGCCGGGGTAAGCGAAAATTTCTTTTGGCGTTGATTTTCCACTCCTGGCGGTTGACTATCTCTCCCAATGGAAATAATATAATTAAACTGGATCCCCAACCCGGGGACAGAAGGACTGGATGTGGAATGGCCAAAAAAACGCCGGAGGTAAAAAAAAATCCCGAGTTTAGATCCATCGCCAAGAACCGCCAGGCGTTTCACATTTACGAGGTTTTAGACAAACTCGAGTGCGGTCTGGCACTCACCGGAACCGAGGTGAAGAGCCTGCGGGAAGGCCATGTCGCCTTCGCCGACAGTTTCGCCATAGTCCAGGACCGGGAACTTTTCCTCTGCAACCTCAATATTTCCGAATACAAGATGGGCAACCGCTTCAACCACCTCGCCACCCGGAAACGCAAGCTTCTCGCCCACCACAATGAAATACGGAAATTCAAGACGGCGGTGGAACAGCGCGGCCTTACCCTGGTGCCACTGGGCATGCACTGGAAACATGGCCTCGCCAAGGTGGAAATAGGTTTGGTGCGAGGAAAACAGTTGCACGACAAACGGGACACTATCAAGAAACGCGAGCAGCAACGTGACGCCCAGCGTGCGATGCGTGAATATTCGAAAGGATGACCGTCATGGCCAAGAGAATTATTGCGGCGATACTTTTCTCCCTCCTGGTTAGCGTCTGCCCCATCCCGGCGGCAGACCTTCCCGAGGAGCTAGACGCCGAGACCACCGCCAGCCCGGTGGACGAAGAGTTACTGGATGAGAGTGCGCCTGAGATGCTGGAGGATGAAACCTCCGCCACCACTCTGGAGGAAGAGTCTACCTTCAGCCGGTTGTCTACCCATGTCAAGGAGGATGCGGAAAAGGTGGGGGGAGCTCTGAAAAGGGGTTCTGTTCGGGCCGCCGAGGCGGCAAAAACCGGGGCCAGGAAAACCGGTGAGACTGCCAAGAAGGGATACCAGGCGGTGAAAAACTACCTTAGTGACGAGTAAGAAGACTGCCTTCCGCCGGAGGGAGCCTAGGTAATATAAACCCCGGGGCAGCGGTAAAACAGCTGCCCCGGGGTTTAATAGGCGCCTCACGGCTAAGGTTCTGGCGGGGTAGAGAGTAGTAACCGGCCGGATTGAAAACCTCTGTAGAAAGCCGGGTCACCGCCGGTTAACCGCCACCCACCACGTTCACCACCTCGATTTTGTCGCCTGGCTGGATGGCGTGGCTCGACCAGTTTTGGCGGCGCACCACCGCGCCGTTAATCTCCATGACCACCCGCCCGGCTTCAACTCCCAGTATTTCCAGTAGTTCCAAGGGGTTAAGCGGCCAATGGGGAGTAGAAACATCCCTGGTTTCACCGTTAATCACTAGATAAGGTTTTTCCAGTGTCAACTCAGCCATTCGCGCTCCCGCCCGTCGGCTGGCTGTAAACTATTTCCGTGGCGAGCTTATCCGCCCGGCTTTTTCCTTCCAAAAGCGTTACCAAGGTCAGGGCAAAAGGCAAGGCAGTCCCCACCCCGCGGCTGGTCACGCATTTACCATCCACCACCACTGCTTCTTGGGAAAAGATGACACCAGGGGGGAATTTCTCTTCCATTCCCGGATAACAGGTGGCTTTCTTGCCAGCCAAGAGACCCCAGGCCGCCAGGGTAAAAACCGGAGCAGCACAGATAGCGGTCAACCATTTGCCAGCCGCCCCCGCCGCCAGGGCTAGCTGCTTCGCCGCCGCTGAATTACCTAGGTTTTTCGCCCCCACCCCTCCCCCGGGGAAAAACAGGAGTTCAAAGCCGTCACCCGCCTCCGTCACCAGAACATCCGCTCCAACTCGTATACCGTGCGAGCCAGTAAGGGTCAGCCCCCCCACCCCAACTTTTACCACTTCCAATCCCGCCCGGACCAGTATGTCAATCGGGGTTATAGCCTCAATCTCCTCGAAGCCATCCGCCAGGAAAACCGCCACCCGCTTAGCCATTGTCCCACCCCTTGAAAAGACCTCTTAGCCTCACCTCCCCCGGACAGACTTATTCCGTCGCGGGGTCTGTTTCCCGTTCCACCGTGGTCGTATGGGGTTGCCGCGGCCGGGTCCGCCCGGGGTTGGCGCCGGAAAGCCAGTCATTAAGCATGGCGCTCCAGCGGTCATCAAACCGGGAATCCGTGCCGACAATCACAAACGGCGACTCGGAGTAACCCCCAATCGACACCACCTCCATCCCCCCCAGGCCATAAGGCTCCAAAAACTCTCCCACCGCCGCCGGGGCGGCGTTGAAGAAGCCTATTTCCAGACGGTCGCGGCTGTAGGTGCGAACCCGGAGGTGGCGGCGGATTCCCCGTAGCCAAAAATAGTTCTTGTTGTTCCAGTTGACCGAGAAAATGGAAGGCTTGGTTATTATCAATAAATCGTCGAGGAGAGCGGCCAAGCGGGGGTTGATGCGGCTGCTGTGATATTCCTTCCCCTTGACCCGCCAGGGCTCGGCGGTCTCCGGGGAGGGGCGTTTGGTGTGTTGGGCGTCGATGGCGGGGTCGGCGGCGGGGACCACCTGTTCGTTAAAGAAGACGTCCTGGCCCCCCACTATGTACTTGCGGTAGCGAAGACCACAGGCGTTTACCCCGTTGGCGTTAAGCCACTGCAAAACCCCAATGAGTCGCGATGAGAAGTCCTCCGCCACAATGACGATTCGTTGCGAGTTGTTGATGATGGAGAAAAACTCCTCGGCGTCACGCTCGAAAGCGGCGGCGAGTAGACTGGCTATCTCAACCGAGTCATCCGACATCTCAACATCCATCCCCTCCCAGTAGCGCCGAAGCTGCTCGTTGGCGGGGCGGTCGATAAAATTCCTGGAGATGCGCCCAATTTCATTAACGCTGATATTGGAGAAATGCGCGGCCAACTGCAGGGCGGCGATCTGCTGGGTTATGTCAGCCACCCCGGTGGTCATGGTTATGACGGCGCTCCTTCCCAGGGAGTCGATGGCGGCGATGGTGTGATCGTTTTCGTTGCAAACCGAGGGAAAATCCTCCGCCTCGGCAATCACCACCAGGGATTCGCCGAGGAAATGCGGCTGGAGCTTGACCCGCCGCTTCATGTCCTGAAGTCCATCGCCGTCCATTGGCAGGGCCTGCACTTCCTGGAAGATGCGGCCAGTGCCAGTGTACATTTTGCTCAAGGCTTACTCCTGGAGTAGTTTTTCTGCCATCCCTGTGAACCCGGCCCCGCGGGACAAACCCCCACCCGGGACAGAATCCTACCAATCCACTAGAAACCCCTGCCACCCGGGAAAAACCGCCCGCCAGTTGCCAGTGTAAAGTCCGAACACCATAGTTTAAGCCCTGGCTGGCGCCAGTCAAGGGGCGGTTTGGGAGCGCTTGTCGATCCTCTGGGTGAAAGGGGGAATCTGGGGGAGAAAAAAATCGCCAGCCAAAGACGCCCGGAACGACGACCATCCTTCCGGATACCGGGACATATCCGCCGCCAGTTAGTCGAGCGGGGGTGTTTCCCCGCCGGTTTCCCAGCCCGGCGCCTGCCATAGATTTGCCACTTGTCCGCGACAAACGCAACCACTAATATACAGCGTGGCATCCTGGCGATAAGCCAGAAAACGGAGTAAACTTCACCGCCAAGGCTCCCCAGGCTACCCGCCAAGGCGGATATCACACCCGGATCGGGATAATAAAGCTGGCCAGACCAAGGGTTTTGCCTCGCGGAGACCCTGGCCGCCTTCCCCCGCTCCAACCGAATCACACCGCCTCTTTTCACTTGCTCCACCAGGCGGGTCCGATTATAATACGGCCTAGGTGATGGCAAATTTCTGCCAACTAGCAAGTTGGCTTTTTGCTGTTTTTGGGTTTTTCCCGGCTTCCCGGCCGGGTTATTTTTCCTGTCTGCTTTTCCTGGAGGAATGCCTGGTGAGCGTCCTGTTTTTAATCATCTTCTTTTTTATCTCCTTTTTGATTGTCGGCATTATCCTTCTCCAGGAAGGCAAGGGCGGAGGACTTACCGGCATGTCGACTGGCATGGACGGTGTGATGGGGGCCCGCAATCCCTTGCGACGAATGACCACCTGGCTTTTCGTCATCTTCGTTCTCCTGACCATCTCCATAAATTATTATTTCTTCAAGCGTGGCGATGTCAGCATACCATCCGGTATTGAGCTTCCCGCGCAACAGACCGACATCACCGAGACCGTCCCCGCTTCCGGACCCCTGGTCATAGAAGCTGACACGGCGGCCGTTACGCCCGCCGAGACGACGGTGCCGGAAGCCCCAACCGCCAGTGTCGAGACAACGGTGCCGGAGGCCCCAACCGCCACGGCGGAAACACCCCCGACGGAATAGAGAAGTTCTTTTCCGCTGACACCCCCAATCTCCCGGAAGCAGACGCAGGAGGAAAAATGGCCGCCGAAACCCCGTTTGTCCCGGTTAAACTCAAGTGTCCTTTCTGCGAAACCGAGTCGGTGCAACGCTACATCAAGTCGCGCATGTTTCAAAACGACATTGTTGAAGAGGACAGCCACGTCGCCACCTATAAATGGGAAAATGTCGAATTCGCCCAAATCCGGCCGAATTTCTACCACATCTGGCACTGTCCCAACTGCCATTTGTGTGAGGAAAAGGAGATTTTCCGGGGCGAAGACAACAGTGGCGGCAAACTCGAGCTCATCAAGGAAAAATTACTGATTTACTCGCGCATGCCTAATAGCTTGATAACCCGCATGGGCCTGGTAATTGATTTCACCACCGACATCTACAGTATCGACTCAGTCATAGTCGCCCATCTTCTAGCCATCTACGAGCAGGAACTCCTCTCCCCCAACATGCGCCAATTTTCCCGTCTCGCCCGCTTCTACCTCCGCCTGGCCTGGCTATACCGGGAAAAAGAGAGTCTGGGTCTGCCCGACAGCAAACTCCCCGACAATTACGCCACCTTCAAGGACTTCCTGGCGAGTTTCCACGAGGAATGGCCAGCCATCCCCCTGGATGAGCCAACCGCCCTCCAGGTGGCGCTCGAACGTTACCAAGACATTCTCAACCACGCTTCCAACGGTGACGTGAAGTTTGAGATAAACGTCATGAACCTCATAATCGCTATCCACCGCCGGTGCGGCCGTAACGCCGAAGCCCTGAAGATGGTGCGGGGAGTGTTTACCGCCGCCACCAAGGCCAGGCAGACCGCCCGGGCGGCCATCCAGAAAGGCGTCAACCCCGGGCCAAACCAGGGTATCCTCAATTTTTGCGCTGGTATCATCGACAAGTCCACCACCCTTTCGGAGGAATTGGGAGAATTGGTGTTCAAGGAAGAATTCCCCGCCGCCAAGGAAGCCATTACTAAACTTGGGGCCATCGACCCCAATAGTGTGGCGGACAAGTTACGCCAGCTAAAGTTTTCGGAAATAACCTGCCGCCGGGTAGGAAAGATGTTTGAAAAGCAGGGTGGCAAGAAATAACCTAACCCGGTCTCACGGCCAAACAGCGGGACGACCGTTCCGCCGGGCCGGGTAAGAGTGGACCGATGGAAACGCTTGCCGCTCCATGTCCACGCTATCATTCCAAAGGAGGACCAGTCATGCCCAGTGTCAAAGTTGAAGAACTTACCCCCGAGTCCTTCCGGCCATTTGGCACCTATGCCAATCTTCTTGACCCCCAGTCGGAGTTCCTTGGCAAGAAACCGGTTGCTTTCTACCGCGACATGATCCCGTTGGCTATCAGCAACCCCTGCTCACTTCCTAGCGTCTCCATCTGCCTAGTCGAAAAGCGTCCGCTAGTGGTGAATATAAGCGAGTACCACAGCTACACCGCTGAAGGCAACGTGTCCCTGGATAGCGACATACTCTTTCACGTTGGACCCGCCACCCCCAACGGCGTTTTTCCCAAAGACGCTATCCGCGTTTTTCGCATCCCAGCCGGTGTGTTTGTTAACATTTACCCCGGCGTCTGGCACCACGCCCCCTTCGCCGACCGGGTGGCCCACGTGCTTTGTCTTCTGCCGGAGCGCACCTACGCTAACGACTGCATAGTGAAGACACTCTCCAAGTCCGATCAGCTGAACATAAAGATCTGACATGGCCCAGGAAGAGCGACTGCACAAATTCCTCGCCCGCTGCGGTGTCGACTCCCGGCGTAAATGCGAGGACCTCATCCGGGACGGGGTGGTTAGCGTAAACGGCCAGGTAGCGCGCGAACTGGGGGTGAAAATCAACCCCGCCGTGGACCGTGTCACCGTCTCTGGACGCCCTATCCAGGCGGAAGAGCTTTCCTACTATCTCCACTACAAGGTCAAGGGCATCACCACCACCGTCTCTGACGACCTGGGACGGCGCACCATCATGGATTGCCTACCCCAGCTTGACAGCCGCGTTTACCCGGTGGGGCGTCTGGACCGGGAATCAGAGGGGCTACTCCTCCTCACCAACGACGGCGCCCTCGCCAACTATCTCACTCACCCCGCCTTCGGAGTGGAAAAAACCTACCGGGTGGTGGTTGAGGGACGCGTCGCCAAGGAGACGCTGGCGGAACTGGCGGAAAGTGGCATTCGGCTAGGGCCAATACTGGTGAAGCCACAGCGGGTAGAACTAGTGCGCCACGACAACGACAATAGCGTCATCCTGGCGACCGTGGCGGAGGGAGTTAACCGCGAAGTCCGCCGTATTTTCGCCGCCCTGGGTCACGAAGTGAAGCGGCTCCTGCGTATCCAAGTCGGCCCACTTACCCTCCAGGGAATGAAAAGAGGGGCGACTCGGCCCCTGGTCCCGGCTGAGGTGGCTCTCCTCAAAAGAATGCTGGCGGGGGAAAAATCCACCCCGGCGGTCGGTTTCCACCACCGGCGCCCGCGGGTCACCCCCAGCGGTAGACGCCCGGGAAAACCCGATCCCGCCAACAACCGGCGCCTTACCAATAAACGCTTTCACCTGGTCGAGGACGACTGGGTGAAAAAACCCCCGCGTCTAAGGCCGCCGCAAAAAGACCCAGAAACGACTAAGGACGCCGAGAAGATTCGCTCCCCCCGGGGTAAATCCCGCTCCCGGACGCCGCCTGTCCCGACTTATCCTCGCCACCCGCTGTTCCCCTCCCCCGGTCCAGAAACCCCCGGAGCGGCGAAGCCAAAAGCCGCCACCTCCCGGCCAGCGGGAAAATGGCGGGGTAAATCCCGCCCAACCGAGAAAACCGGGGACAAATTCACCGCCAGGCCGCAAAAACCTTTTTCCCGCGGCCCAGTAAACCCGGATAAACCTCGCACGGTAGGGGAAAAACCACCTTTCTCCCGGCCAGCCGGAAAATGGCGGGACCAATCCCGGCCAAGCGAAAAAACCGGGGACAAATTCGCCGCCGGACCGCAAAAACCCTTTTCCCGCGGCCCAGTAAACCCGGATAAATCTAGAACAGCAGGGGAAAAACCACCTTTCTCCCGCCCAGCCGGAAAATGGCGGGATCAATCCCGACCAACCGAAAAAACCGAGGACAAATTCGCCGCCCGGCCGCAAAAACCTTTTTCCCGCGGCCCAGTAAACCCAGATAAATCCAGAACAGCTGGGGCAAAACCACCCTTCTCCCGACCAGCTGGAAAAGGACGGGATCAATCCCGACCCCTAGGAAAAAGCCGGGGAAAAACTGGCGGCGGGGAAAACAGGTCGTTCACCGCCCCGCCCTCCTCGCGGTCTAAGCCAACGCTAGGACGCCAGAAGAGGCGGCCGCATGGCTAAACCCATCCACGTCCTCTGGCTTATCGAGTCACCCGACCAGTCCGGCATCGCCTTCGCCGCCAAGCATATGGCAGGCGGTTTAATTGGTAGCGGCGTTAAACTATCCATGATGGCGATCCGGCCCGGCGTTAACGCCGAAGACTTTGCCCAACTCGGTTGTCCAGTCCAGGTGTTTCCCCGCCTGGGAAGCTTCCTGTTCGGAGGACCGAGTCTGGCGGCCGCCCGTAAACTCGAGATCGATCTCATCCACACCCTCACCCCGAATCTGGCGCGCCAGGGTTTGTCCCTGGCCAAACGCCTCAAGGTACCCATTGTCGCCACGGTCAACCGCATGGACTGGGAAGAAATACGCCACATTGCGGATTTCCGGGGAACCGGGGTGATAGCGGTATCTGACGCCATCCGCGAACGTCTGGCTAACACAGCCGGCATCCCGCAGCATAAAATCCGGGTAATCCCAACCGGTCTTGACCTGAGTAAACTTCCCCGGCCTGATTTTTCCCCGATCCAGGAAAGCCTGTTCACCCCGGTGGTGGGCACCCTGGGGCAACTGACGGAAAGAAAAGGCCAGCGGGTGTTTCTCCTGGCGGCGGCAAACATCCTTCGCCGTGGTTTCGACGCCGAGTTTGTCATCTTTGGCGACGGCCCTGACCGAATGGCCTTACGGCAGCTGGCGACTGAGCTCAAAATAAACAAGCGGGTCACCTTCGCGCCGCAGACCCTGTCAGGTCAACTGGTGCGTATAAACGTTCTGGTCGAGCCCTCCCTCCAGGAGGGGCTAGGCCTTTCTGTCATGCAGGCGATGGCGATGGGGGTCCCGGTGGTGGGAACCGGGGTAGGTGGCCTTTATTCCCTTATCGAGGACGGCAAAACCGGCTTGATGGTCCAGGCTAACAATCCCCAGGCCCTGGCGAGCGCGATCTGGCGGGTGCTTAAACACCCCGAGGACAGCCTGGAAATGGCCCGCATGGCCCGCGAGCTTATCGAGGAACAGTTCAGTATCGAAGTGGTTATCCCCATCCTGGTCGACTACTACCGCTCCATCATCTCCGGCGACCTTGACAAACTACCCAGCCGCACGAGTAGCCACCCGCCCACCAGCCTTAGCGTCCGTGAAGTCCGAGGCTCATGATAGGGGAAGCCGGCCGCTCCCGCCACCCACTCCCCGCCCCCTCCCACCCCGAAGATGAATGGCTGCCAGCGGGAATAGCCCGGGGCTGCTTTATCTGTCTCCATGGCATGGAAAGCCATTCCCTCTGGTTTAAGGGCCTAGCGGACCAGCTCACCGCCCGGGGCTGGGCGGTCCAAGCCCCTAACCTCCCGGGTTGGGGGGAGCGGGAAGGACCGGCGGGCGACCTCGCCTCCTACCGCGACCTGCTGGACAATCTTAGCCAACGGATTAGCCTGGCCCGAGAGCGTTTTTCCAGCGTCCACCTGGTCGGTATGTCCTGGGGTGGGTTAGCCAGCCTCTACTTCGGGTTAAGGCGGGGTTGGCAGCTTGACTCGCTTGCCTTGCTCGCCCCCGGCCTCACCCCCCGCCGGGGTGAAAAAGCCACCACCCTCCTTGGCTTCGCCTTGGGGAGTTTCAGTTCTTCGCCCGGTCGTCCCCTGCCGATCCGTTTGCCCGCCACCTATTTCAGCGACTCACCCGACTGCCAGCGCTATATCGAGAACGACCCTCTGCGCCAGGGACGGGTCACCGTCTCCTTTGCCCGGGAAACCCTAAAAATGCGCCTGTTTATCGGGGAAAAAGCGGGGAGACGCCGTCTGCCACCAGCGCTCTGCCTCCTGGGGGAAAAAGACCGCATGCTGGATAACTCCCGGGTGGCGGAGTTGTGCCAACGGGCGGGTATAAGAGTAGAGACCCTGGCGGGAGTTGGCCACGCTCTGGTACTGGAAGAAGCGGGTAGGGTGGGAGAGGCACTTAGCCGCCACGCCAGTTCCGGCCGGGCGGAGAATAAAGGGCGCCGGATCTGGGTGGTGGGAGGGGGGGCGGTGGGAAGCGCCGTTGCCACCCTCTTAGCCCTAGGTGGCCACGACCTTGGTCTCTGTGTGAAACCTGAACAAGCGCGGGCGATTAACGCCAGCGGTCTAACCCTACTCTCCTCCCAGGGTGGGCGTAACGTCAAGGTCAGGGCGGCCGCCGCCGGCGCCCTGGAAAACCTCCCGCCTGACCCCGACCTCCTGATCCTGGCGGTAAAAAGTTACGACAGCTCCGCCGCCTGCCAGGGATTACTTGCGGCGCTTTCCCCCCGGACTACCCTGCTTAGTCTGCAAAACGGAGTTGGCAACGAGCAGATACTCGCTCGTTTTTTCCCAGGTAACCCCCTGGCCGCCGGCTGCATCGCCGCTAGCCTGGAACTACTGACCCCGGGTGAGGTGAGATGGGTTGACGAGCGGGGAGGAGTGGCCGCCGCCCCCTGCCAGGGTGACCCGGAGGCGACTGGCGCCCTACTAGCCGGGATTCTCCCCGACAGCGGTATGGAATACCTATGGCAGCCAGCTGGGGGCGAAGCGGGGGATGACGCCCTGACCCCAGGAGCGCGGCGCCTGAAATGGTCGAAGTTAATGCTTAACCTCGCCTTTAACGCTCTTAATTCACTGACCGGGCTCGCCAGCCCAGAGCTCCTGGCCGATTCTGTCTACAGCCGCCTGGCCCTTGCCTCCCTTCGGGAGGGGTTCCAGGTCATGCGCGGTCTTGGCCTGGAGCCGCTTGACCTCCCAGGCTACCCGGTGGCCCGGCTTTCCCGCCTGGTCCGGCTCCCCGGGTTTCTCGCCCGGCCTATCCTCGCCTGGCAAGCCCGGCTCTCCCCCGTCACCCACTCCTCCATGCGGCAGGATTTTATCCGCCGCCGTCCCACTAGTGAAATTGAGGCGCTTAACGCCCTGGTGGTCCGCCAGGGAGAGGCGCTTGGCCTCCCGGTTTCGGCCAACCGGGAAATTTGCCGGCGGGTGGCTGGCCTCACCCTTTAACCCGGTATAACCCGTTCCCACCGGGAGTCAAAACGCCCCCCCCGCCAGGACATGGCGGTTAGCCATGGCAACCCCGGACAACATGGCGCCGACAATGCCATGGAAGCCTTGGTCCGCCCCGATCAGGAAGAGGTTAGGGCAGGCGGTGGCGCCGTTCCTCGACTTCCGGGGGGAACCGTAAAGGGCTCCCTTGCGGTGCCGGGTGAAACGCTCCAGGGTGAGGGGAGTGAAAACATCGTCAAAAACGCCGAATTTCCCGTCCCTCTCCCGTAGAGGCGCCAGATCCACCCCGAGCTGGGCCAAATCCTCCCGCATTCCCGCCGCCACCCGCTGCTTGGCAGCTGGATAACTCTCTGGCGATAGGCTTCGCCAGGCTGGATAATCAGCAAGCTGGCTGATTTTCACTATATGGCGCCGGCTTTCCTCTGGAAGGGCGTAGTTCCCCAGGGCACACACCACCCCCGCCTGGCGGTCAGCCAACTCCTCTCCCGCGGCGGGACCAAAAGCGAAGCGGTCCTGCCGGGAGTAAAACAGGGCAGTGTCGCTTAGCCCCGCCTGGGCCGCTGCTCGGTCAAGCAGGGCCAAACCCTCGACTATGCTGGTGGTCCCGGTCTCCCCCTCTGGAGTGGTTAACCCCAGTAGAGCCGCCGTTTCCACTCGCCCGGCGGAGGAGAAAAAACAACGGGCGGAGTAGCGTTCGCCATTGGTAAACTGGGCTTCCGTCACCTGTCCGTCCACTTGGCACAGGCGCTCCACTCCTAACCCCAGGCGTAGTTCCCCGCCCTCGGCCTGGAAACGGTTTGCCAGCTTTTCCCAAAGGCTACGCATGCCGCCAGCCGGGCAAGCGAGACCGGTCTCAAACAGGCATTTCCATACCACGCAGAAGAGAAGCCAGTCCATGTCCGGCTCCTCCCGGTAAAAGGGCCGGCCATCCTCCAAGCCGCCCGGGTTACCATAAAACATGACTGGACAAAGAAGCATGTCCCGAAGGAGTGGATTACGGATGTGGTTTTCCAGGACGGCGCGGGCTGAGAGGGGACGAGTCGGCGACACCTCTACCACCCCCTCGTCGGTGTCCCGTAGCAACTGGCGGAAACGGTCAAACTGGTCGATTTCGCCAGGGAAGACCCGCGCCACCTCGGAACGCAGCCGTTCGGGATGGTTGTCGAAAACAAGGGTAGCGGAGGGGAAACGGATGGAGGACTGGCTCTGGGGATAGAGGTCAAGGTCAGCTGGCTTTAACCGGAGCTGGCGGCAGAGGCGGGCGAGGACGCCACCTCCTTCTGGCCAGTAGTTGGTGAAGGCATGGAGACCTGAGGAGATCTCCACCCCCGCCACCTGGTGCCAGGAATTAAGTCCACCCAACCGGGAATGCGCCTCGGCCAGCAGGACCTTTTTGCCGAAATGGGCCAGGCGGAGAGCCGCCGCCAGGCCGGAGGGACCGGCGCCAATAATCAGGGCGTCAAGCATGGCTTGCTATTTACCCAAAACGCCGGCCAGGTAATTAACCGTGGAGTCCAGGCTGGCGAGCTGGGGATAGTCGGCTTCCGGAACTTCGATGCGATGGCGCTTACGAAGCTCCATGACTATATCCAGGAAATCCATGGAATCCAGGTTTAGCTGCTCCCGGAGAGGTTGATCGCCCTTAACCTCCGGCAACTCGTCCAAACCCGCCACATCCTGGATTATGGCTAGGACGGCTTGGCGTATTTCAGCGTTAGTCATACGTCGCTCCCGGCAAGAGTTATTTGCGATATTAACCCGTTGCCAACCATATGGTTGGCGCAAAACAAAACCGGCTCAAGTGGTTGGCGAAAGCAAAAATATACGGTAGTCGGGAGTAAATGTAAAGTCAAAATCATCCCGCCACCCTGGCGAAGGGGGAAGGAGTGGGACAGGGAGAGCCTAAAAGGGCGTGGCTCTTGCCTCGCCCCCTCCTTTCGATTAAAGTTAATCCATCCAACCTTGGAAAAGAAACCGCCTATGCCAGCCGCGTCTCCAAGTCTTTACGCCGGAGTGGTGGTGGACACCCCCCTGACCCGGGTGTTTCACTACCGGGTACCGGAAGAGCTCTCATCCCGCCTCGCCCCCGGCGACCGGGTGCAGGTTCCCTTCGCCCACCGCCGGGTGCACGGGGTGGTCGTGTCCCTCACCCCAGAGCCCCCCATTGACCCGGCCAAAATCAAACCCATTCTTTCCGCCTCCCCGGAGGCGGAAAGAATACCCCCTGACATCCTTGAACTTACCCGCTGGATCGGCAACTATTACCGGTGTAGCTGGGGAACCGCCCTGGCCGCCGCTACCCCGGCCGGGATTAAACATGACAAACACCTGGTCCGGCGGCGGCATGTGCGCTTACTTATAGACCCCGGGGAGGCGGAGGAACAGGCGGGTAAACTCGCTTCCCGGGCGCCGCAACAAGCCGCCACCCTCCGGACCCTCTTGGCTGTCCTTAGCGAGGAAGAGGCACCGGGCGGACTTTTGCATCTCGACCACCCCCGCCTGGATGGGGTGGTGAACCCAGCCGCTCTCCGGGCTTTGTCCGCCCGGGGCTGGCTGGCCCTAGGCGACACCGAGGGCTTGCCTCCGGCTGAAACCAGCTTTCCCGAGGTGGAAAAGACGATCACCCTTAACCCCGAGCAGGCGGCGGCGCTGGAACGCTTGCTTAGCGCCCTGGACCAGGGTGTTTTCGCGCCCTTTCTCTTACATGGCGTCACTGGAAGCGGTAAAACCGAAATTTACCTCCGCCTGATTAGCCGCGCCTTGGCGCAGGGGAAGTCCGCCCTGGTTCTGGTCCCGGAAATCAGCCTCACTCCCCAAACGGTCAGCCGTTTTCGTAACCGCCTGGGTGACCTGGCGGTGTTGCATTCCCGCCTTAGCGACAGCGGGCGGGCGGCGGAATGGCGCCGCCTGCGTAGCGGTGAAGTACGCCTGGCGGTGGGAGCCCGTTCCGCCCTCTTCGCCCCCCTGGAAAACCTGGGAATCATCGTGGTGGATGAGGAACACGAGCGAAGCTACAAGCAGGAAACCGCCCCGCGCTACCACGCCCGCGACACCGCCCTGGTGCGGGCCCGCCTGGCGGGGGCGGTGGCTTTGCTTGGTTCCGCCACCCCTAGTCTGGAAAGCTGGCATAACGTTAAACTGGGAAAACTGGAACTTCTCAGCCTCACCAGCCGGGCGGGACCGGCGACCCCGCCCCGGGTGGAAGTAATTGACCTCCGGCAAGAATGGGCTGATGTCAAAAAACCCACCCTGTTCTCCCGGGATCTAGAACGCCACCTCGGCCAGTGCCTGGAAAAACACGAGCAAGCCATCATTTTCCTCAATCGCCGTGGCTTCCACACCCAGATCCGCTGCGGCAGTTGCGGAGATGTGTTGTTCTGCGCCCAGTGCGACATCGCCATGACGCACCACCGCCAGGCGGGGAAAATCCGCTGCGGTTACTGCGGCGAGGAAAAGGACGTGCCAGAGCTTTGCCCTGCCTGTGGTAGCCCGGCCCTGAAATTCGGCGGGAGCGGCACCGAGCGGGTTGAGGATGTCCTGCAACGGATTTTTCCCCGGGCCCGGACTCTACGGATGGACTCGGACACCATGACTAACCGTGACAGCCACAGCCAAGCCTTGGCCGCCTTCGCCGGCGGCGCCTACGACATCCTCCTTGGCACCCAGATGATTGCCAAGGGGCTGGATTTCCCCAACGTCACCCTGGTCGGGGTGCTAATGGCTGACGCGGCGCTCGGGAGGTCGGATTTTCGGGCGGCCGAACACACCTTCCAGTTGGTGACCCAGGTGATCGGCCGGGCTGGCCGGGCCGCCAAAGCCGGCTTGGCGGTAGTGCAGGCCTTCCAGCCCGGTCACCCGGCCATCCGTTTCGCGGTGGAACACGACTACGCCGCTTTTGTCGCCGCCGAAACCCAGGATCGGGCCAGACACTCCTACCCACCCTTTGGCCGGTTGGCCAGGATAATAGTGAGCGGCCGCGAGCGGCGGCAAGTGGAGGAGCGGGCGAAACAACTCGGCCAAGCCGCCCGGAAGACTATGCCGGGGAAATACCGCCTGCTTGGCCCCGCCCCCTGCGAGGTGGAGCGGGTGGAGGCTAATTTTCGCCACCACCTCCTCATTTTCGCCCCTGACAACCGGGCCATTGCCACCTGGCTTGACGCCATGGCGATAAAATACGGTGAAGATGGGGGAATAAGGGTTATACTGGACATAGATCCCGCCTCCCTCCAATGAGGAAGGCGGAAGTGGCGACTGGCCCTCGCCAAACCGTCCCGGCCCTTTTCCGGTTAAAACCTGTTTCCAGGAGAATACTCCCATGGAGTACGAGGCGATAGTAGCGATAGTCGAGAGGGGCCGGGCGAATGGGGTGGCGAAAAAAGCCTGCGAATCCGGGGCGAGCGGCGCCACCATCGCCTTTGGCCGGGGTTTTGGCGAACATATCCTCTCCGTGTTTAGTAACCTCCAGGTAGAACCATCCAAGGAATTCGTCCTGATCATAAGTGAAAAAAGCGACACTGAACGGCTCCTGGGGATCGTGGTGGAGGCTGCCCGCATCCATGAAGCAGGAAAGGGGATAGCCTTCACCCTTCCCATCGGGAATTTGGTGGGAATGGACCGGGAAAAGAAGTATGACGTCTGACCCGGAGGAGGTGCCGCCCCGGCGGCCTGTCTCCCTCGCCCTCGCCTGGAGCGAGATGCTGGCGGCGGGAAGCGGCCGGGAGCGGCCGCTTTTGGCCCTCTGGCGCCCCCAGGGTCTGGCGGTTGTCCTCGGGGTGGCGCAACGGGCCGAACGCGAATTAAACCCGGGCTGGGAAAAAAACGGCATTGAGGTGCTACGCCGCCAGTCCGGGGGTGGGGCGGTCCTCCTTTACCCGGGGGTGCTTTGCTGGGAGGCCTTGGCCGCCCCCGGAGACATAACTGGCGTTCCCGGGGAGGGGGGGATAAAATCCGCTTACTCCTTCCTGTCCCGCCCGCTGCAGCTGGCCCTGGCGGAAATGGGCGTCGCCCTTGACCTGGCCGGTATTTCCGACCTAGCATTTACCACCCCGGCGGGAGAACGGTTTAAGCTCGCCGGGACGGCGCAACTTAGGAAGCGGGAAAACATCCTGGTCCACGGCGCCCTTCTGGTGGCGGCGGACCTGGAAAAAATGGCCGAAGTCCTGTCCCCTCCCAGCCGGGAACCAGATTACCGCCAGGGACGCCGACACCGCGATTTCTGCCTGAACCTCCAGGACGCCCTTCCCCACCCTAGCCCGGGTGGCGACGGGGACGAGTTAATCCGGAAAGTGGCGGAGCGGGTAGAGGTGAAAGCCCGGGGGGAGAATTGGGAGGTGGTTAACTTGCCCGCCCGGCTATCCGGGAAGGCGGCGGAACTTGAAAGCGGCAAATACCAAAACAGCGCCTGGAATCTGCGGGGCGAGCGCCCGGGAATAGCCAGGTAAATATTCCATGCGGTCTAGGGAGAAACTCATGAAAGATCGGGAAAAAATACTGGGGTCTTTGCGTCTCACCGGGAGCACCAGAAACCGGATCGACCTTAGCAAATACAAAACCGACATGACTAAAGGTGTGGCGGGAAAGGATGTGGCGCGGGAGAAACTGGCCGAGGAAGTGCGCAAAATCGACATTCTCCAGCGTAAGCTCTACGCCGAGGCGAAAAACGGCCTGCTGGTGGTTTTCCAGGCCATGGACACCGGTGGCAAGGACGGGGTTATTCGCAAAGTTTTCGGACCCCTCAATCCCCAGGGAGTCACGGTCGCCTCTTTCAAGCGGCCCAACCCCAAGGAACTGTCGCACGACTACCTCTGGCGCATCCATCCCCTGGTTCCCGCCCGCGGGATGATCCGCGTTTTCAACCGCTCGCACTACGAGGACGTCCTGGTGCACCAGGTCCACGCCCTCTTGCCTGAATCAGTACTCAAGGAGCGTTACCGGCAAATCAACGATTTTGAGCGGTACCTGGGAGAAAACGGCATAGCGGTTATCAAATTCTTCCTCCACATCTCCAAGGAGGAACAGAAAAGCCGCCTGGAGTCGCGCCTGAAGGACCCCAACAAACGCTGGAAATTCGAACCCGGCGACTTGGCGGAGCGAAAGTTCTGGGACAAATACCAGGAAGCCTATTCGCAGGTGATGGGAAAATGCGCTACCCCCGCCGCCCCCTGGTATGTCATACCTGCCGACAACAAATGGTACCGCGACCTCTTGGTGGCGGAGATTATTAAGGCGCGCCTGGAAGAATTTAAGCCCTCTTATCCGGCTGAACAACCCGGCCTTGACCAGTTGACCGTGGACTAACCGGGGGACTCGCGAGCGCACGTATACCCCGCTCCACCCGGTTAGAGCAAAGCATTTTAACCCTTTATCCCACGACCCCAAGCGCTCCCCAAGCGTCCCCGGTTAGGCAAGAAAAGAAGAGCGAACCGATGCTTGTTAAAATATCTCTACTGGTCCTGTTTTTCGCCGTCATGGTGGCTATCGGCCTGTATTTTCGCCGGCACAATACCACGGTGGACAGTTTTGTCCTCGGCAACCGCTCGGTAGGTCCTTGGCTCACCGCCTTTGCCTATGGCACATCCTATTTTTCCGCCGTGGTCTTTGTCGGCTACGCTGGCCAGTTTGGCTGGCGCTACGGTATTTCGGCGGTCTGGATCGGGCTTGGCAACGCCTTTATTGGCTCACTCCTGGCCTGGGTGACCCTGGGTCGGCGCACCCGCATCATGACGCGCCACCTCGCTAGTTCCACCATGCCGGAGTTTTTTGGCACCCGCTTCCAGGACCGGGGGTTGAAAATCGGTGCCTCGATCATCACCTTTGTTTTTCTCGTGCCCTATACCGCCTCGCTCTTTAACGGGCTTTCCCGGCTTTTCGCCATGGCCTTCGGGGTGGATTTCACTATCTGCATCGCGGGGATGGCGGTGTTGACCGGAATTTACGTGATCACCGGCGGCTATTTCGCCACCGCGGTCAATGACTTTATCCAGGGCATCATTATGCTGGGGGGGATTATCGCCATAATAGCCGCCGTGCTGAAAGTCAACGGAGGCTTTACCAGTTCCCTAGACGCGCTAGCCCGGGTAAGCGACCCCGCCGTATCGGCTACGCCAGGAATCTTCACCTCGTTTTTTGGCCCCGACCCCCTGAACCTGCTTGGCGTGGTCCTCTTGACTTCGATTGGCACCTGGGGTCTTCCGCAGATGGTGCAGAAATTCTACGCCATCAAGTCGGAAAAAAGCATCGCCCAGGGCACGGTTATCTCCACTCTGTTCGCCATCGTTGTCTCAGGTGGCTGCTACTTTCTCGGCAGCTTCGGACGGCTCTTTTCCGATCGGGTGAATGTGGCGCTCGACGGCTTTGACGCCATTGTTCCAGCCATGCTCTCCGGCTTTTCTTCGCTACTTATTGGCGTGGTGATGATGCTGGTGTTGTCCGCCTCCATGTCGACTCTTTCGGCCCTGGTGATGACCTCGGCCACCACCTTCACCCTGGATTTTCTCCGGGGTGGCCTTATCCGGCGCATGAGCGACCGGCAGCAGCTTTACGTCATCCGCCTGTTGATCGCCGTCTTTATCCTGGTGTCCGCCTCTATCGCCGTAGTCCAATACAAGGGCGGTGTCTCCTTTATAGCCCAGCTAATGGGCATTTCCTGGGGAGCGCTCGCCGGTGCCTTCCTTGCCCCCTTCCTGTATGGTCTTTATTGGAAACGCGCCACCCGGGCCGCGGTCTGGTGTTCTTTTCTCTTTAGCACCCTGCTTATGACTAGTAACATTTTTTTCCGCGGCAGTTTTCCCGCCCTCTTACAGTCGCCAATAAACGCTGGCGCTTTCGCTATGCTAGCAGGCCTAGTCATTGTGCCCCTGGTTAGCCTGGCAAGCCAAGCCCCGCCTAGCGGCAAGGTAGCCGAGATATTCTCCTGTTATGACCAGCCAGTGACGGTGCGCGCCAGCGAATCCCTGGGGACGGGAAAAGGGGTTGTCGATTGAAGCGACCCTAACACCCAAGGACTCCCGCTTAGCGCCGGTTGTAATCGAACGAGCGCCGGGGTTCGGCAAACTCGGGTAGTCGCCGCCCCTCGAAAACCAGGGCGTCCTCACCAAAGAGACGCCCGACCTCCTCCCGGAGTGCCGCTCCCGGCCGCACGCCAAACATTTCCCCCGCCATCAGGGTGACGCCGCCCTCGGCCGACTGGAGTTTAAACACCAGACGCGCTGTCCCCGGGTGACGCCCGGCGATGTCACGTAGAGCCCGCAGTTTCTCCTGGTCACAGTTGTCCATGTCCAGGCTTAGCGAGGCCTGGCTCGCCAGAACCGCCTCGGCCCCCTCCAGGGGAATCACCTGGCTAACCCGGAGCGACAACTGGCGCGACTTATCCACCTCCCCAGCCACAAAAACCACCCGGTCTTCCACCAATTCGCCGCTGTTTGCCTCATAAACCCGGGAAAACGCCACCGCCTCGATTTTTCCCTCCGTGTCTTCCAGTATCAGCCGGGCGTAACGGTTTTTGTTCTTGTCCGTCTTTTTCTCTACCGAAGCCAGCAGGACCCCCACCACCACCCGTGTCCCCTCCTCCGCCTCCGCCAATTCCTTGAGGGAATGGGTGGCAAAGCGCTTTATCCGCTCCTGATAGGCTGTCAGGGGATGGGAACTGGAGTAAAATCCCAGCACATTCTTCTCAAATTGCAGTTTCTGCGGCTCGTCCCATTCCGGCACCTCTGGCAACTGGGGAATAGGGGCGGCGACATTAAACATGGCGAACAATCCCTTTTGTCCGCTCGCCCGTGCTTTTTGCTCGGCCAAACCGTGCGAGATGGCAAAATCCAACCCCGCCGCCAACCGGGAGCGTCCAACCCCCAGGCTGTCCAAAGCCCCCGCCTTCACCAGGGCCTCCAGGGCGCCACGGTTAACCGCCTTGGCGTCGATTCGGGAAGTGAGGTCGAAGATGCTCTGGAAGGGGCCGCCATGCTCGCGTTCCCGCTCAATCGCCTGGCCGGCGTTGTCGCCTAGTCCCTTGATGGCGGAAAGGCCATAGCGGATAGCCTCCCCCTCCACCGAGAAGAAGGTGTCGGAATGGTTGATGTCAACGGGAAGCACCGGTATGCCGTTAGCCAGGGAGTCAGACATGTAGAAGACTATTTTATCCGTGTCCCCGCGGTTGACAGTCAGCAGGGCGGCCAGGTATTCCCTGGGGTAATGGCACTTGAGATAAGCGGTCTGGAAGGCGATAAAGGCGTAACAGGCGGAGTGGGATTTGTTAAAGCCGTATTTGGCAAACTCCTGGATCTGGTCGTAGACTTTCCCCGCCACTCCGGCCCCGATGTTCGGGGTGGCGCCGGTGATAAACTGTTGCCGGTATTTCTCCATGATCTTGGCGTCTTTCTTCCCCATTGAGCGGCGCATCAGGTCGCCTTCGGAAAGGGAAAAGAGAGCCAGGTCCTGGGCCAGGGCCTGCACCTGCTCCTGGTAAAGTATGAGGCCGTAAGTCTCCTGGAGTATAGGTTGCATCAGGGGGTGGAGATAGGTGATGGGTTCGCGGCCGTGTTTACGGTTTATGAACTGGTCGATAAACTGCATGGGACCGGGGCGGTAGATAGCCACGGCGGCGATAAGATCCTCGAAAACGTCGGGTTTAAGCCCAGCCAGGAGTTGCCGGAAACCATCGGACTCAAACTGGAACACCCCCTTGGAGTCGCCCCGGGACAACATCTCGTAGGTCAAGGCGTCGTCCAGGGGAGGGTGGTCGATATCCAGCGTTTCCCCGCGTGACTTCTTGATAGTCGCCACCGCGCTCTTGATCAGGGAAAGCGTTTCCAGGCCCAGGACGTCGATTTTACAAAGTCCCATCGCTTCCAGAGCCTTCATCTCGTACTGGGTCGACACCTCCGCCTCCCGGGCGCACAAGGGTCCGTAGTCGGTAATCTTACGGTCCGCCACCAGGACCCCGGCGGCGTGGATACCGGTGTTACGCATGACACCGTCGAGTTCCGCCACCGTGTCTAGCCAGTCTTTCACCAGAGGGTCGGAGGTGTATTCCTTCTTTAGCTCCGGCACCAGTTCCAGGGCCGAAGCCAGGGGCGACTTCCCATTGTCTGGCTTAAACATGTCAGGAACCATCTTGGCGAGCTTGTCCGCCTGGAGCAGGGGTATGCCCTTGACCCGGGCGACATCGCGGATGCCGGATTTTAAGGACAGACAGGTGAAGGTGACTATCTTGGCGCAATTCTCCGCCCCATAGGAGTTGATGATATGGGCCACCACTTCTTGCCGCCGCTCCTTGTCGAAGTCGAGGTCAATGTCGGGCATTTCGTTACGGCCTTCGTTAAGGAAGCGCTCGAAATAGAGGTTGTAGCGCAGCGGATCAAGGTTGGTTATGCCTAGGCCGTAACTGACAATCGAGCCCGCTGCCGAACCCCGGCCTGGCCCCACCGGAATCCCGTTGTCGCGGGCGAATTTCACCACATCCCAGACTATTAGAAAATAGTCGGGAAAACCCATTTGACTAATTACCCGTAGTTCCTTCTGGAGACGCTCCTCCACCCTCTGCGGCAGGGGGTCGCCATAACGGGCGAGTAATCCTTCTCGACTCACCCGCTCCAGATAATCAGCCGCCTTTAAGCCATCGGGAATGGGGATGGAGGGGAGGTGAAAAGTCTTGCCGCCAATAGGGAGGTCGAGATTACAGAGTTCCGCCACCCGTTGGGTGTTTTCCACCGCGTCAGCGTAACCCGGTAGGGCTAAAAGCATCTCCTCGGCTGACTTCAGGTGGCAGTTCGGCGCGGCGTGCAGTCGCTCGGTATCGGAAATGACCCGGCCGGTGTTGATGCAAATCATGACATCCTGGATAACCACATCCTCTGGCCGGAGATAATGCGCGTCGGCGGTGGCCACCAAGGGGATGCCGGTTCGCTTGGAAATATCCCGCATGGGTCCGAGAATTGCCTTTTGCTCCGGAACGCCGTTGTCCATTATCTCCAGGAAAAAATGCCCTTCGCCAAATATGTCCCGGTAAAGCCGGGCGGCCTGTTCCGCCTCGGCGAATTTTCCCCCCAGGATCAACTGGGGGACTTCCCCCCTTAGGCAACCGGAAAGGGCGACCACGCCCTCGGCATGTTGACGCAAGAGCTCCTTGTCAATCCGGGGATAACGGTAAAAACCGGTGAGGAAGCCTTCGCTACAGAGACGCGAGATGTTTTGGTAGCCGGTGTAATTACGGGCAAGCAGGGTCATATGGTAGTAGTAGGCCTCGCCACTCTGGGGTTTTTCCCGGCGACTTCCCGGAGCCACATAGGCCTCAAAACCAATCAATGGCTTCATTCCCATGGCTTTGGCAGTCTTATAGAAATCTATCACCCCGTACATGACCCCGTGGTCGGTGATAGCCATAGCGGTCTGTCCCAACTCCTTGCCTCGGGCGAGGAGACGGTCCACCAGGGCGATGCCGTCCAGGGGCGAGTAATGCGTGTGGATATGTAGATGCGTAAAGGCGGGCATGGTTTCCTCCCCGTATGCCTAACCCCCTGGACTGGTCCAGGGTAAGAGAAAGTAAGGAAAGACGGTTGGGCGGCGACCTACGCCCAACCAGCTAGTGTTACCCAAGAGCGGTACTGGCGCCTCCATCTGTCGCCTCCACCGCCGGCGAGACGCCACTTCCCGCTTTAACCTCCCCCGCTGGCTAGGGTGTTGAAAACAAGCATGTTGTAGGAATAAAACACGCCAGATCGGTTATTTTTCTATTGATTTCACCCTCCCCCCCCACTATCCTGAAACCCGGTAGCGAATTTTTGGATAGCCATTAACCCCTCGGCGAGCGAACTAGAAACCGGTTCGGGGTGTGGATGG
>JAITQC010000170.1 GCA_031289115.1 Planctomycetota bacterium | reverse complement strand
AGTTGCCTGGTACAGCTAAAGTAGGGATTTTCTCACCAACGGAGGTTATCGAATATGTCGACTGATGACAAAACCCTGCAGGAACTGTATGCCATCCGGGAACGAGTATCTGAGGAAATTGACGGTATGACCCCGGAAGAACAGGCAGAGTATTTTAAAAAAGGCGCGGAAAAAACCATGGCGGAACTAGGCATACCGCTGAAGCGCCCCGAACCGGAAACGGCGGCGCGGTAGCATCTCCTGTATCAGTTAGGTCAATATTTGTTTGAATCCATGCACAGCGAAGCGCTGGTGATGCCGTCACCAAGCGCCTTTTATTTCAAAAGCCCCGCAAACAGCCGTGGCGTTCCTACACGGTGACAGTCCGCTGGCGTCTGGTTTTTTAGATCGCCAGGGCGAGCAAATATAACTGCATGAGTAAGGGAATACCGAGGGGGGGTGGCGGATACGGCGTCTAGGTAAATCCAAATCCCGCTGGCCTTATAAGGGCTAGCGGGATAAGGAGTTTTCAATAATTGGCGGAGAGACAGGGATTCGAACCCTGGGTACAGTTTCCCGTACACACGCTTTCCACGCGTGCCCGATCGGCCGCTCCGGCATCTCTCCGATTCTTAATTTTCCGCAAATTCGTAAAGTAAAAAGCGGCCACCATCATGCCGGTAAATTCCGTCTTTGTCAAGATTTTTCAACTCTATCCGGCACAGGGGGAAGAGCGGTAAACTCTTGGCTTAAGCGGTCAATACCGACTCCTCCGTCTTTCTACCATTGGTGCAAATAGCCAGAAGGCGTCAATTCCTCCCTCGCCTCCCCCGGTCCAAGGAGGTAAAGCCCGGCCGCGCTGGTTAAAGTTCCGATCCTGGTAAAAGGAGCGAGAGAGGCTGACCCAGGGTACGTTGCCAGCCATTTACCAAAACCCTCCCAAGCCTCGGCATCAAGGGTAAAAAGAAGCTCAAAGTCCTCCCCGTCGGACAGGGCGTGGCTCAGGGGGGAATTCCCCGATTTTCCGGCGAGCGTCTGGGCGGCAGCGGAAAGCGGCACCTGCCCCGCCACCACTTCCGCTCCTGTCCCACTCTCCCGGGCCAGCCGGTGGAGGTCAAGAGCGAGCCCATCGGAAATATCCATCGCCGCTCCCAGGGTGCGCCGCCCCGCCTGGCTTAATTTATAGTCTAGCAGTGCCTGCATTTCGGCAAAACGAGGTTCAGGGTTAAGATGCTTACCTAGTATCGACCCGCCAAGGGAACCGGTTACCACCAGCGCGTCCCCGGCTTTAGCCCCAGCCCGGGTCAGCGGTCCACCTGGCAGGGGTTGACCCACGGCAAAAACCGACACGGTTGTCGCGTTTTCACCCGAGGTGGTGTCACCACCGATCACCGTTATGTGGAAGCGCCGGATCGACTCGACCACTCCCTCGGCAAAACTTCGGGTCCAGGCCTCTCCAATCCCCCGGCGAAAACACAGTGAAAGCATAACCCAGCGGGGGCGGCAGGCAGAAGCCGCCAGATCCGAAAGGGTCGCCGCCACGACTTTCGCCGCCACCATCTGGGGCGGGGTTTCCGAGGTAAAATGGCTGCCCTCGACATAGGTGTCGCTAGTAAAGGCCAGGTCACCCGCCGCTAAACTGACATAGGCGCAATCATCTGGGCCAGCCCCCAGGATGACCGCGGGGTCGTCGGGGGCCAAGCGTTCCCTTAGCCAAACGAGAAAGTCTTCTTCCGCCATTCCCCCCCCAGTAAACCAGTAGCTTTCGCGGAGCGGGCAGGGTTTAGGCAATTTACCACGTGCCTGCCTGGCAATACCGCCCTTGTTTTTCACCTTCCGGGGCCTTTCGTGGCGCCGGTGCCCCATGCGCCATTACCAACCCCCGCCCAGGAACTCCTAACCCGGCAAAGGGCGGCCAGATAGTTCGGAGAGGGCGCGCATGACCCTTCCGGTTAGACTGCCAAGCAAAACTCGCCGCTCCGCTTGGGGAAGACTGGCATAGTCAGCTTCCTGGGGCGAAAGCCGGACCGGTGGGCCGAACCTGACCCGGGCCAGCTTCCCCCACCTTGGCCAGCTAGCTGCGAGGGGTAACAGGTCACTCGAGCCGTCCACCACCGCCGGCGTTACCGGGAGTCCGGATTCCAAAGCCAGGAGGGCCATCCCGCGCCGCGGGCGTCCCAGGGTGGGACGGGGATTGATATGGGCTTCAGGAAATATTCCCACCGCCTCCCCCGCCGCCAGCCATCCCAAGGCCTGAGTCAACATCCCCCCCTGGGCGACGCGGTCCCCGCGGGAAAAGGGGATAGCCCCGCCGGAACGCAGTATCCAGCCCATCAACCAATGCCGAAAGGGTTCGGAATAGGCGATCATGTGCAGCGGACGGAGTTTTGTCCTGGCATAGGCCAGGGCGATCAGGGGACCGTCCAGAAAGCTGGTGTGGCAGGCAGCCACCAGAGTGGGACCATCGGGAAGATGGTTTTCCCCGCTGGAACCACCATAGAGGGGCAAAGCCAGGGTTGAGACGACTCCCGCCGCCAGGTAGAAACTTTTCCAGGCCATGGCTATCCAACCTGAGGCGAAAGGGGCGCCGCCGGCGTCGCTGTAGCAAGGGATACTGTCTTCCAGCGGTTGTGAATCCAAATCCATTGTTCGGGATAGGAACGGATTATCTCGGAAAGATCATTGTTGACCGCCAGGACCAGCCGGGCCAAATCTTCCTCCTCGGGCACACCAGGTTTGGGCCAGTGCAGGCTGTTCTGCACCGCCCGGAAGGAAAGAGCCCCGCCTTCGCGGATCAGGGCGCTCACCAATATGGGGGAACCCATTCGGATTGCCAGGGCCACTGGTAGCGACATGGTGCTGGCAGGCGCTCCCAGAAAGGTTGAGACAAATCCCTTGGTCCCACCATCCTGGTCGATAACCGCGGCAAAACCCTGTCCCTGGCGAAGTGTTTGCATAGCCCGGCGAATAGCCCCTTGCTTACTCCACACCTGCATGCCAGCCTTGTTCCGGATCCGGTCGAGAAAGGAATTAATCCAGGGGTTGTCCATAGGCTTGGCGATCACCCCCACCGCCGCACCGCCTAGCGACAAAAGAAGCGAACCCCATTCCCAGTTACCCAGGTGGCCAGTCACTACCACCAGACCCTTGCCGGCGGCCAATCCCTCTTTCACCACCTGGGCAAAAGAAGTGGCGTCAATATAAGTTTCCGCGGTCCGCCGGTCCATTCGCGCCAGACGAGCGATTTCCAGCAGGGTAAGGGCGTAGTGACGGTAGTTGCTTTTCCCCAGTTCCCGCGCTCTTTCCTTTCGCACCCCCAGGTGGCGAACCATGTTTTCTTCCGCCCGGCGGCGGTGGCGGGCATCCAGATAGCACCACAGTTCCCCCAAGACGCCTGCCAACCAGGTGGCGAAAAAAAGGGGCGTCCACCCCAGGAGGATATACAACAGCCACAATCCCATGTATTGTAGGAAATACCCGGTTCGACCCCTGCCCCGCGCCATTTACCTTGACTCCCAGTCAGTCCGCCCGTTTCCTGTCTTCCAGCGCCGGTGAACCCAAAACCACTGTCCCGGATCTTCCCTGACCATCAGGCCGAGCGCGGCGTTAATTTTCGCCACTTGTTCCTCTACTGACAACTGCGCGGGGAGAAAAACCTCCGGCCAATGCCGGATGACAAAGTGTCCAGCGCGGTTTCGGTCGCGCAGGGCAAACACCATCACCAGTGACGCCCCGGCCCGCCGCGCCAGTTCCACCGGAATAGCGAAAGTGCTGGCGTCCTTGCCAAGGAAGGGTGACATCAATCCCTCCGGCCCGGCATCCTGGTCAAGAAGCACCGCCAGGACCCCGCCTTTTTTTAGTTCTTTCAGCGCTCCGCGTATAGCGCCCTGCTTGTCAAGAATACGCAGGCCATTACGTTCCCGCAGGCGACGGGTGAAACCATCCAGAAGTTGGTTGTCCAAAGGGCGGGCTATGGCCACCCCATCCTCCAACCCCAAAAAGGGGGCCAGGGAATTGCACCATTCCCAGTTGCCAAAGTGTGCCGTCACCGCCAGGATACCGCGTCCTTCCTGTCTAGCGTGGCGGATAAACTCCCGCGTGGTGCCAAAATCCGTCCGGGCGGCAAGCGCCCGCGAGTCCAGGCGGTCGAGACGGGAAAACTCCGCCAGAAGTCGGCCATAATGGCGAAAATTGTCGGTGGTAAAGGCGGCCAACGCCTTGGCGTCCAGTTCCAGCCGTTCCGCCGCTTGCTGGCGCACCGTCTCACGATGCCGGCGGTCCAGCCTTCGCCACAGGTCCCCCAACCGTTCCCCCAGCCAAAGCGCCAGGGCAAAGGGGAGATAGGCTAGAAGCAGCTGAACCAGGCGGAACGCCATATACTCGGCGTAGATGGATGTCTTTCCCTTTGTACTGGCCATGCGACGCCGGGCGCCTTTCCTCTTGAGGGGACGGGGACAACTATCAAGTAGCCAATGGCGAACCAGTAAGGCGCAAATAGGCGTCGAGATAACGCTCCCGCGTTTCATCTATCACCGCTGGCGGAAGGGACGGGGCAGGCGGCTCCTTGTTCCAGCCGCTTTCTTTTTCCAACCAGTCCCGCAGGTACTGCTTGTCGAAAGAGGGGGGGGAGCCCCCGGGGTTCCAGAGGTCTCTCGCCCAAAAACGGGAAGAGTCGGGGGTAAGCACCTCGTCAATCAGGGTGAGTTCCCCCTGGTGGAGGCCAAATTCAAACTTGCTGTCGGCGATAATTATTCCCCGGCTTTCCGCCAAGGAAGCCGCCTGGCGGTACAAGGCGAGCGACACATCCCGCAATCGCCCGGCTAATTCGGCGCCAATATGGTTAGCCACATAGGGAAAGGTCACGTTCTGGTCATGCCCGGCCTCAGCCTTGGTCGACGGAGTGAAAATTGGTTCGGCCAGGCGGTCGGCCAGTTTAAGCCCGGAAGGAAGGGGAATGCCGCATACCTCGCCGTTAAGCTGGTACTCCTTCCAGCCGGAACCAATGATATAACCCCGGACGATAAACTCAAAGGGCAACACCTCGGTCTTCTTGACCAGGAGGCTGCGTCCCGCCAGCATAGCTCCCACCTCGGGCGCCAGGGTCAGGCCAAAGTCGGTGGCTGAGATCAGGTGGTTGGCAACAACCCCGGCCAGGCGGTTCAACCAAAATAGGGTCAGACCAGTAAGCACCCTCCCCTTGTCAGCAATCGGGGTCGGAAAAACCACGTCAAAGGCGCTGATACGGTCTGTAGCCACCAGAAGCAAGCGATCACCGAAATCATAGACATCCCTCACCTTGCCTCGACGAGGGGGAGGAATTCCGGGAATACTGCTCTCAAATAGCGGTTGGCTGGCTGATATCGACATCGCCTCTCCTTAACCTCTTGACTAGCCGCCTGGCGCATTCCGCCGCCGCGGTCAGTGTTTGATTTTGGCCCGAGGTATACTTTTGTCAACAACTTACCGTCTTGACCAGTCTAGCAGACCCGCCTGACAATCTCTCTGGCTCTTTCCTGTCTTCTTAACCAGCTTGACTATTGATTTTACTTATCTCTTATGGCAAAATACATCCTTAATTTTATTCCTTAAACCCGATCCTCTTAAACCAGCCGCCAGTATCTGGCTGCCTGCCGATGGAATGTTTTATGTCCCTATTGGTCATAACCCACATCAAGGACGGCACCGAGCCGCAGGTGATTCCCCTGGACTCGGCCAAACCCTTGTTCGTCGGGCGAATCCCTGACTGTGACATCCATCTGCAGTCGCCGGCGGTGAGCCGGCAACACGCCGTTCTTCTCGAGAAAAACGGCGTTTGTGGCATCAAAGACCTTGGTTCCGCCAATGGCACCTACATCAATGGGGAGCGCATCAGTAGCTCCCACCGGATAAAAACCGGGGATGTGATTCAAATCGGCGAGTTTATTTTAAAATACATGCCGGAGAAAGATGGCGTAGCCGCCAGCGTCATGTCACCCCTGCCGCACCAGCCTAGCGCCCAGACTCTGCCTCCCTCCCCCCCACCCGCGTCCCATCCGGCCTTGAAAGAAACCCAGCCAGAGTCTACCCCGGAATCCGACCCGGCGATGCTTGTCCCGGAAAGGGAAGTGGCTTCCGATACAGGTGGCGCTTCTTTCGCCCCAGACGCTGATAGCGAACCGGAAGCGGAAGATTCCGATACCGACAGTCTAGAAGACCAAGCCGAATTCCGGCCCCGCCAGTCCCGGGATTCAGCGCGTTACTACACCCCCGATATAGCTTCCGTCGAGTCAGACAGCATTGACATGACTGATCCCGAGGAGATGGAAAAGGCGGAAGAGGAAAAGGAAAAAGCAAACCTTGCCCTGAGCAAGGCCGCCGCCGAGGCGGGTTTGGTAGGAGAATTCTCCCCTGAGGTGGACACTGAGTCGGAAGGCGCGGCCGTTGCGGAGGGGGACCAGCCAACCTCGATTGGACCAGCCAACCAAATACCCATTGGTAATTCTTTCCGCGCCGCTATTGAAACCAGGTTAAGCCTCTATTCTTTCCTCTCCGACCTTTCCAAGGAACGCCAGGAAATACTGGAGAGCAACCCCAACCTTCCTGACCCGATCAAATCGGAACTGGCGAGGCAAGACCGGGAACTGGAGAAAAAACCCACCGCCGCCCAGGCCCGGGGCATGATTGAGAAACGTGAGGCTAAACGCAAAGCCCTGGAAGAGAAAATAGCCGAAGCGCAAAAAAACAACACCCCGCCACCGCCCTCTCCATCCAAGAAAATGCGGGAAGCGGAAGAAATGGCGCAGTCACAATGGCGCTTCATCATCCAGTCCGAAGAAGAGGCCGTTCCCAACATCACCAAACTGGCTTACCAACTTACTGTCGAAGAACCCCTGGTCAAGGCCCTGGCCAACGATAAAATTGACCTCCGCTTCCTCATGGGTGGCGGCGCCTTCTATCTGGCCTTGGAAGTTCTTCTGGATGAGGCGACCAAAGACCGCCAGCGTTACAAGGCCCTGTTTGCCACCGTCAAGGCGGAGGAGGACCTCCGCAAAAAGAACAAGGGCAAGCCGGTGAAGGATGATAGCGAGGACGACGACGAGGATAGAGATCCCGACGCCAGCCTTTCCTCTGACGAACTCGCCATTCGTGAACAGAACATGGGCAATCGCATTGGCTGGATCAACCTTGAGCTTCTGGAACTGGAAAAGAAGTTGATCGCCGAGTTCTGGAAGATATACCTCGACGTCGCCGCCACTTACCTTCCCCAAGAAGACAATATGGACTGGTCGATACGCGCCTTCCTGCGTCACGGCGCTATCGCCTTTAAACCCTGGTGGATGAACGAAGAACTGCAGAAACACATCCAGTGGGACTGCACCACCGAGGTAAGAACCCCGGCGGTGCGTAAAGCCGCCCTCACCGACCTCTACTACGCCGATGAATACATAGCCGCCGTCTCCAAAATGGAGTGTACCCCGGCCCTTGACGAAAACCTTGAGCTTAACGAACGTAACTCCCCCAACTGGAAAGCGGACAAAGCCCTACGAAAACTTATCTACTCCGGTCGCCAGCGTAAGCAGCTCTTGGACATCATCGCCACCCTGGAAAAACGCATAGACGTCATGAAGGAACAGTTTGACCAGTTAGAGATCCAGATCGAAAAAGTGCTCCCGGGTTCCCGAAACTCCAAGCAAGTCAAACGCGAGTTACAGCAGAAGCAACAGTCAGTCAAAATAGAAATGAGTAAACTCACCAAGCTACGCGACAAGATAAATAACGAAACCATCGCCAAGCTTGATGAAGCCATTACCGATACCGAGGCCCGCTTTGAGTCAGGTGAACTGCCGCGGCCAAGCGTCGATTTTCTTATCCGCCGCGAATGCGACGCGGTTCACCGCATCACCCGTCTTCTCGCCAACCTCAAGGAGCGCTTCCTTCCTCTGGTAGTCCGCGATTACAAGCTGAACACCGATGCCATGAATGACCGTGGCTCAATGAACAGCGAGATTGTCGAAATGGAGAGGCGCGACCCCGCCCTGTTTCTGGAAACACTGGTGGCGTCCAAAAAGAAAAAAGACCGGGTTGATCTCCGGATATCCCCTTCCATTGTTATCGTGCCCTCTCCTGGGATGCTCTGTTTCTCCTGGAATCCCAGGGGCGGGCAGGAAAATGGCCGGCTAGCCATTCCCACCTGCTTCATACGCCAGCGGATACGTGAGCGCCAACTTATCTACCTCTTCTCGGACTTCCGCTGGGATACCTCCAAGGAAGCGGCCGGCATGGATCTCATGACATCGGAAACCATTGTCTCAGCCTTTATGACCGTGCGCTGGGATTGGCGTAAACGCTCCAAGGAAGGGCGGGAAAAAGGTTTGATCTACAACGAGCAAAATGACCGCACCAACTGGCGGCGGGTCTACGAGGCTTATATCACCACCGCCTTGGACGCCGGGAAAAAGCTTTACAACCGCAACTACGACTTTTACGAAAAGATCATTGGCAAGTATTTCGACATGCCTGAAGGCGTCGAACTGCTGCGAAAATAAGCGTTAACCACTCTTTCCCCATTTGGAGCCGCTTTTGAAAAACTTTCTTTTCGCTCTGGTCCTGGTGTTCGCCAGCATTATTCCTGTCGCCCTCTCCCTTGACCTGGGCGATTCCCCTCCGGCCATTTCCCCGGATAAATGGGTGACGGGAGAACCTAGCGACCCGACAATTGTCGATGGCAAATCTTTTTACCTTATCGAGGTCTGGTCCACCACCTGTCCACCTTGTCTAAGGTCCATCCCCCTTCTTAACAGTCTCCAGAAACGTTACGCCGAAGCTGGGCTAAAAATCGTCTCCTTCACCACCGACACCATCAAGGAGGTGGAAGACTTTCTCCCCCAACACCCCATAGAGTACGCCTCCTTTATCGACAAGGAGGCAGCCACCTTTATAAACTACATGGCGGCGGACAACCGTGACACCATCCCGCACGCCTTCCTTTTCGACCGTTCCGGACTACTAGTCTGGATCGGCAACCCCCTGGACAATCTGGAAAGCAAGATTAAGCAGGTAGTCGCCGGCACCCTTAACGGAGAACACGCCAAAGCCATTCTCGCCGCCTATAGCCGGTTGCAAGTCGCTTTTTCCGAGCAGAATATCGACGTCATACTCGCCACCCTGCCCGAGCTGGAACTATTGGAGCCGGACAACGCCCAGTACTACCAGATTCATCTGCGCCTCCTCGGGCAGCTTGACAGTCCCAACAGCGATATCGTTTCACTTTATTCCACCTGGTACAAGGGTTGCCGGGACAACCCGGATGGACTGATGATTCTGGCTATAACCGCTATTGAGCAGGGCGCTCCGGCTCAGCGCAACCCCATCCTCGCCCTCACCGCTGCGAAAAGGGCTTTCGCCCTGGCGGCGGAAGACAAACTGATGGCTGGCATGACCCTGGCTGAGGTATACAAAGACATCGGCCGCCTGGATTTGGCTATCCAAACCATCGAGAGTTTGCAGGGTGTCACCACTACCGATGGGGAGAAAGAGCTTGTCACCTCCATCAGCAACTTCTATCACGAATCCCGTAAGATAGGGGAAAACCCGGATGTGGAGTACCTTCCCTAAGGACCAGGGGGTTTCACTAACCCCCTTTTTATACTCCCGAGGCAAGTAGTCTCTTTGGTGGTTTTTCCGCTGGTGCGTCAGGAAGCTTTTAACTCGTTGAGGGAGCGCTTTGGGGTGGAGAAAAAATATGTCCACGCTCTCCCGCTAATCCGTGAAGCATTAGAAGAGAAGTTTATCAGGCTCTTTAGCGAAGACGCGCCACCGAAACTTATGAAATATGTTCCGTCCTGGGCATAATTTACTTGATGGGGAATTGACGGAAAACTGTTTTTTGCAGGCTACACCATTATAACATACTAAAATTCCAATGATTACCTCAAGGAAATTTACTTGATGGGTAATTGATGGAATGGGAAACAGCATCCCCTCGCATGACACCATTGCCAGGGTTATGGGACTTATTGAACCCAGTTCCATGATACGTTTTTCTGTTCCAGATGCTTGCTATGGTGAACGTTTAAGTGCCTTGCCGAGACTCCTGTCGGCGTAACCCCGGGTAGGTCAAAAACACCTGGAGTCAAGGACTGAAAAATCAGGCTGGTGGAGTCACTGGGCCGTTTTCCTCCCATAATTGGGCAAAAACGGCGGAAAGACTGATTTTTTACCATCAATCTATTAATCCTTGGCTTGACCGCAAAAAAAACCTGGCCAGATCAAAGGTTTTACACGGAGAAATAAATTGATGCGTTTCCCCTGGAGCCAGTGTAAACCTTGTGGTGAAAAACATTGCAATGTCAAAGCTGGATAATATAATGATTGACTCAATTTACACGCCGGTAGCTCAATTGGATAGAGCGACAGACTACGGATCTGTAGGTTAGGGGTTCGACTCCTCTCCGGCGTGCCAGTATTAATCGCCGTAATCCTAGAGAGGATTACGGCGTTTTTTATATCCTTATCCAAAGGGTTTTCCCCGGCTGGCGGGAGTAAAATAGCTTTGGACTTAGACCGCCCCGGTCGCCCCGACGCAGGGCGTTTTTGAAACACCTGGCTAACAACCCCCGGTGAGTTAGCCGGGACTCACTCTCTAGAGGTCTCCCTATCTCCAGAGGGAGAGGGAGAGAGCCGAGGCACTCGAGGTAAAACCAGAAGGAGTGTCTTGGCGCCCTTTTCCACAGGGTTTTCCCCACGCCAAGATGCCAGAGACCTAGCCGCTTCCCTAACATACTTTACCACCAATGTTTGAACCTGCTTAGGTACTGGCAATCCCTTGATCCTGGCTGAATCACTACTCCCGCTACCGCGAAGAGCTCAGGCACAGTTAAATTGATACATTTGGTATCTATTGGCCGTTTTTTCGCGCCGGAGGATGTTAACTCCCATGGAATTCGTGTTTGAAATTGAAAAAACAAGATCAGAGATTTATACTCGGGCTGGATCTCCCAGATTTACCCCAAGCTTTCCGGAAACCGAAAATTTTTTAAAAACCCCCTTGGTTTTTTCGTTTTTCTTGAAATTGTAATGGAAAAAAGGCATAATTATCTCTGCAAAAATTACCCCTCACTGTTTTAGGGCCAAAGTTTAGCCGGAGAAGTTGCTTTGCCTAAAGTTACCTTAACTGGCCTTTCTGGCGACATTGAACATCAGGTTTTCGTTCTTGAGGGAAAGCCTGTTTTCATTTTCGGCCGCCATGAAAAGGTCCATATCAATCTAGGTAGCGACCCCTTGATCAGCCAGATTCATTTTCTGGTTGATGTCTCTGACGACTTTCCCCGGGTAGTCGACCTCGGTTCCACTAATGGCCTGGCTGTCAATGAACGGCTTTACGGGGGAAGGTTTGGCAAGCCGCCCGAGTTTGTGCACTTGAAAGACGGCGACATTATCACTGCTGGCAACACCCTGATAAAAATAAATTTTCAGGCTAGCGAAAGTGGCGACGGGAAGACTAGCGAAAGTAACCGTCAAAAACACATGGGGTTCCCCTCCCCACAACGGAGTTCGAGTAACACTGTCCGTATCGCCCACGACATTCCCGCTGGTTTAGCCGCCCCGTCCGATAGACCCCCCGTCCCTCAGGTAAAAGAGAAAAAAGAGGGCAATGACCCCAGCGCCACCACCCTGTATCCTGGTATGTCCGACTATACCATCCAGAAATGTGTCCACACCGGCAACAAGGGTTTGGTCTACCGCGCCATAAACAACGAAACGGGTGTCCTCACCGCCATCAAGATTCTTCTCCCCGAAAGCGTCAAGCGACCCCGCATTGTTGAGGGGTTCCTCCATGAAATCGAGCTTTCCCGCCACTTGGAGCATCCCCACCTGATCCACTACCTGGGGGATGGCATGGTTGACGGCAGTCCATATCTAGCGATGGAATTTCTTAACGGCGGCAATCTCCACGAATATCTGGACAAACTCCCGGAACAACGCATGCCCCTTGAGGAAGCCATACCCCTGATCTGCCATGTCGCCTCGGCCACCAGTTATATGCAAAGCCGACAGTTGGTGCATAAGGACATTAAGCCCAAAAACATTATCCTGGAACAGCAGAGCGACGGGAAATTGATCGCCAAACTCTCCGACTTTGGCCTCACCAGTCACATCTCCCGCCCGGGCGACCGGAAAATACCGCCGATGGCCATCGGCGGCACTCCCGCCTATATGCCACCGGAACAGCTGGTTGACGTCGCCAACTCCATCCCCCAGTCCGACGTTTTCAGTATCGCCGCCACCCTTTACCAGATGCTCTCCGGACACCTGCTCTATGATTTTACTGGTCCCGACCAGATCAGCGTCATTCTGGATGGCAATATCATTCCTATTCTCGACCACTGTCCCGAACTCCCCGGTCGAGTGGCGGAAACAATTAATAAAGCGCTGTCCTATCAACCAGAACAGCGCTTCGCCAATGCCGGTGAATTGCTTCTTGCCCTGCGGGAGTTGATCTAGCCCAAAAACTTCCGTCCGCCTCAGGGGGCGGCGATAGACCCGCCAAAGTCCACCAAGTTAAGAATCTCCCCGCCGTTAACCTCCACCCGCAACACCCCGGTCACCGGTATAGTCTCGGAGAAAACCGTGTGAATGGTGTCATCAAACATCATCATGTCAACCGTAACCGTGGACAACTCCCGCCCGCCAAATTTTTCCTGCCCGCTTTCTATACCCACGATCCGCGTGTCGGCCGGCAACTCCTCCTGATCCCTTATGGCGTTCCGGAGCGACCACTCCTCTTCCCGGCTTTGCACTGTTTCCCCGTTGATCACCAGTTCGAACAACACGGTGAACAGGCGGTCCCCGTCCTTTTCCCGCACCTGGGTTATAGTCTGCCGCTGCTCCGCCCCTCCTGTCATACTGTAAAGCGCCCACTCCCCGCTCTCCGCCACCCGCAGGCGCACCGGTATTTTTGCCGCCGCCTCGCTCACCTCTACAGCGACAGTTGACGCCACGAAGGAGAAAAACAGTAGCCCTGCCAGCACGCAAACAACTTTTGCCATTACCGTCCACCCTTTCCCAGCCAGTACGGTCCCGTGCCCTAGAAAGGCCGCCCGCCTAAGACTAGTCGCCAGCCCCGCGGGGGTTCAGTTCTCCCCCACCTGTTTAGCGAAGGTCTCGAACTCCAGAAGCACCATACCGCGGTTAAACATAAAGACCCCGAAAACCAGAGAACTGACGCAGGCGGCCAAATAGCCCAGTCCCAACCAGTCCCTGGCAAAAATGATAGTCAGGACGGTAAAAATGGCGTTGGTGGCAACAAAAAAAATCGCCAGCTTCAAAGCCTTGGTCTGCCAGTCAAAATAGAGGAAAAAAATCAGGAGAAACTGGAGCATCGCCTGGGCGAGCGCGGCCAGGAAACCGAAACGCAGTAGCGGTACAGCGTCAGGGGGGATGCCAATGTACGGCGCCAGTAGCGGCGCGGCTAGAATCAGGGAAAGACTAAGCCCCCCCTGAAATTTGACAATGCGGGCGGCGGAAAGCTCCAGGCTTTCCCCTATCTTCTTCTTCCCCAGTTTTATCGCCTCATAATCACCGCCGCAGGTCACGGCGTTGAAATAGATGCTGTAGTTTTTATAGAAGGAGGTCTCGATCCGGATGAGAAACATGGTCATGGCCGGAAGCACGGTGAGGTAAGATACATAGAGGCAGGTGTCGTAGATGTCAGAGCAGTGGAACCAGCCAGACAGCTGTTTGCCAATCGGGCTGTACCAGATAACAAACTTGTCCACCCACACCCCGAAATTGAAAAGAAAACCCACTCCGATAAGGGCGCGTTTTCCCCAGAGAAAAGGAAACACCTCCCCCTCCTCGGGAGCGTAGGAAGGAAATTCACGGTATATGCGTAAACTGAGCCAGCCTCCCAGCGCCATTTGCCCGGTGGCGTAGCCCCACATAAGTCCGTCCAGGCCAAAAAACCGGTTGCCAAACAAGGCGAGCACGAAGCCGAGGACATTGCACAGGAAAAAGCCCCAGGCTATGGTGTCGTAACCTTTGGCGGCGGAAAGAAACACCATGCACAACCACACCAGGGACAGGCCCTGGTAGAGGGCGATGCCAGCCGTCGCCTGGACTATGGAAAGGCCGGAGGGATAGAACCACAGGGCGGAGACAATCAGACCAACGATCAGGGTGGCGGCGGCCGTGCGCATGAAGCAGGGAAGAACCCTCTCCATTTGGCCAGAGTAGAGTCGGTCGGAAATATAGCGGGAAATACCCAGGTGGGAGAACCCTCCGAAAAGAAGGGAACCCGCATAGACATAGGTCACTACCGCCCGGAAAAGATCGCCCCCCTGTTTATCAACCCCACCCCCGATATCCATCCGGGCCACTACGCCGATGGCGGCGATACCAAACATGGCGAGCATCCAGGGCCCGGAGGAAATAATGGCGGAATAGGCATAGCCGAGAAGAAGCCCCTGATAACTGCCGGAGTTAAGCAGCTTCTGCAAGCGAAAACCAATACCCGCCATTTCCCATCCCTTCGCTTTTCGGTGTTGGTAAAACCACCGTCATGCCCGCCTCAACTACTACTATAGGAAAGCCGGTTGGGGCCATAACTGCCATTAGCAGCGTAAATATAGGTCTCGTAAAGATCCTGGTATTCCGCCATGATTTTCCGAAGGTCGTAGAAACGAAGCGCCCGCTCGCGTCCGGCCATGCCATACTGGTAGTTCAAATCCGGATCAAGGGCGAATTTCTCCAGGGCGGCTGCTGTCTGATCCGGGGCACCCACCGCGGTCACCAGGCCGCTAGGCCCAAGCTTCAGGTCCTCACGGCCCATCCCCGCCACTATTTCCTTGCAGGCGCCGACATCGGTGGTGACCACCGGAATCCCGGCACAGTTGGCTTCGATAATCACAAAGGGGAAACCCTCGCTGACGCTGGTCAAAAGGGTGACATCAAACCAGGAGTAGACGGTTTTTAGATCCCGGTTGGGGCCGGTGAAAACCACCCGGTCGCTAAGGTCAAGTTGCTGGGTCAAGGCCAGGCATTCTTCCGTGTATTCCGGCTCCTCGTCCATGGGACCGACTATCTTGGTTTCAAACGGCACGTTGTGGCTCGCCAGAATAGCCATGGACTTAAGCAGAGTCTTGATGTCCTTGATGCTGGTGACCCGGCCAACAAAGCCGATACGCAGGGGCGAACCTGGCTTACGGGGCTCGCGGGGAATGTCCTTGAAGCGTTCGATAACTATCCCGTTGGGGATAAGATCGATCCGGTCTCCCACCGCGCCCTCCACTACCTGGGCATCTTTGTTACCCTGGTAGAGGGAGATAATTTTCGCCGCCTCGACATAGGAGGAGCGAGCGAGTGACTGGAAAAGCTGAATCCACCATTCGCGGAACCAGTTGCGGGACCGGTCGAGTTGGTTGAACTTGGAGGCCCCGGAATTGGACAGCCACTCCACCCGGGACAACTCGATGCGGCGCTCCCGCGAGTAGATGCCGTGCTCGCTAAGGATAAAGGGCCGCCCAGTCTCCTGGGCCGCCCGGGCGCCTAGAAGGCCGGCGTAACCAGTGCAGGCGCAATGATACACCCGGGCTTTGGGAATGGGAAAACGCAGGAGATTTAGAACCGGAAGGAACAGCGCCCGCACTGTCCAGTAGAAATCAAGGAAAGAGAGGCCGTTAGGTGCCACCTCCTTGTAAAGGTCGGTGACAACCTCCCAGGCCGAGGCGCTGTGCGCCATGGCCTCGATAAACTCCTGGCCGTTACGAAAGCGGCTGACTATGCTGGCTATGCTCATGGCGTTACTGGGTTTGCCAGTGGTGAGGTCCAGATAAAACCGTAGTAGCCGTTTACGTTCATCCGGGGAAAGCGCATGCTCCTCCATCACCTCATGACCAAGGCGGGGAGCGGGATAGTCGAAAAGGAAAACATCCGACACATCCACCAGGTTTTGCGGCAGCTTGTAACGCACCTGGCGGGGAGTGTTGCGGCTGGCGCCGATATGGAGAACGCTGAAAGTGATTTGTGGCATAGAGTCAAAAAGTTGGGCAATCCAGGTGGACACGCCACCCATGACGTAAGGATAGGTACCCTCGGTGAGTATGCAGACATCAGCAATCATGTCTTTGCCTTCACTGGACCGGCCGGCTCCGAAGCAACCGTCCCGTCCTTAAACACCTGGCCAACACCGGCCACCGCTGGTTCAACGCCTCTGCGGGCCTGGACAATAACTCCGGCTTTGGCCGGGGCGGAGACAGTTCTTCCCGGCTGGCTTACTGGGGCGAGCGGAACGCCACTCCCGGGGTGGGCTGGAGCGGATGAAGCCATCCGCGGTGAAACGCCGTGGCCCGGAAGCGCTTGACCCGGGGCTGGGGGAAGGGGAGCCCTTGGTCCGGGAGAGGGAGAAACCGCCGCCCGAGGAGAAACCGCCGCCACTGGACGCCCAGGCGCCACCGCCGCTGGCGGTGAAACCGCCCGGGCAGGTTGAGTCGCTACCCGGGGGGAAACAACCTGGCCGGGAGGTGGCTGGCCCGGGGCCGGGGGAAGAGGAGCTCTTGGTACAGGAGAGGGAGAAACCGCCGCCGCTGGACGCCCAGGCGCCACTGCCGCTGGCGGTGAACCCGCCCGGGGGGGTTGGGTCGCCACCCGGGGGGAAACAACCTGACCAGGATGCGGCTGGCCCGGAGCCGGAGGAAGAGGAGCGCTTGGTCTTGGAGGTTGAGACGCCGCCACTGGACGCCCAGGCGCCACCGCCGCTGGCGGTGAAAACGCCCGGGCAGGCTGGGGCGCCACCTGGGGGTAAACTGCCTGACCGGGAGGTGACTGGCCCGGAGCCGAGGGAAGAGGAGCGCTTGGTCTTGGAGATGGAGAAACCGCCGCCACTGGACGCCCCGGCGCCACCGCCGCTGGCGGTGAACCCGCCCGGGCGGGTTGAGTCGCCACCCGAGGGGGAGTAGCACCAGCGGCGGAAGCTGGCCCGGCAACTCCGGTAGGTTGGGCGACTTTTTGGGCAGCCGGTGGCGGTGAATCCGGGGCGAAGGTGGGTGGCGCTGGCGGCAAAACCGGCAAAGCCCGCATACTGTCGGGCGCCTTAAGACCGATGGCGAGTATTTCGGAAGTGAGTTTCACCGCCATGTCACGCACCGGCCCATCGGGTTCGAGAAAAGCCAGCATCGCCACTGACCGCAGCGGGCGTACCTCCTTGGTCTTGCGGATAACCTTCATGATCGTCAATTTGTCCGCATCGGAGCAGTTGTCAAATATCGATCCCCACTCGGGAATATTCTGCACCCGGTCCTTGTCGTCCATTTCAGCCCAGGTTTCCAGAAGTATGGCTTTGTCCGGAGATATATTCATGGCGAGTCGCAATTGCGATGGATCAAGTATCGCCGCCAGCTTAAGACCCTGGCGGGCGCCTGGGCTATCCGCCCTGACCCAAGAGGCAACCTTGGAGAGAAAAACATCGCCGCCCGGACCCAGCACCTCGCCCTCCGCCGCCGCCACCGGTAATAGAGGCGAAGTTTCCTTACCGACTTTGCTAAACAGGGGAGCGAGTTCACCGTCGCTTATTTTTAGGAGGGACTTGATAATTCTCCGGATGGGAAGCTTTGTGATATGGCGGGCTATGTCGGGAAGAACTTGGGTGCGTAATTGCTCCCGGTCAGAAAGAGCGAGTATCTCGATGGCGGGGGGGACCAACTGGTTGTCACCGGAATTGATGACAGCCAACGCCTTGTCCTCGGCCAGGTGGCTGGTTTTCCCAGCCCGGGCGAAAGCGGCCAGGCGGAAGAGAAGAAAAGAGTTTTCCCGGACACCGGCGAAAGTTCCCACCAGGCTAGCCAAATCGTCAATCTTTTCGGCCGGGGTGGCGTCAGCCAGAGCGCTTAGGAGCGGCAGAGGGTCATTACGGGAATCCTGTAGCTTCTCCCGGATAGCCTTCCACGCCAGGGGATATACACTCCGGCCCAGACTGTCGGCTATGGCGGCTACCACCACCGGCCGGGTTTCCTCCTGCAAAAACCGGGCCAGCGCCTCGCCCGCCGCGGTCTGGGGCATTTCCCCCAGGAATTCCGCCGCCGCCACCGCCAACCTCTCTTGCTTGTCAGCCAGGCGGCGCGGCAAAACGTCGAGACGCACCTCGGTCTTGATGTGAGACATGGCTTGGCTCGCCGTCACCACCAGGGGCTGGATATCCTGGGTGGCCAGGTCAAGCAAGGTGCGGACTACTTCGGGGTCGTGGTAACTCCCCAGGGCTTCGGCGGCAGCGCGGCGTATTTCCAGGTCGCCCTCGCTGATGGCGACTTTCATAAAAACGTCTCGCCCGGGCCGGCTGGCGCCGGCGGCCAGGGCGCGGGCGGCAGTTTTACGGAGGTCCGTAGTGGCCTTGCTGTCCTGAAAGACCCCCAACGCCTGCGTCTCGAAGACCGGACCGGAAATGCCAAGACTAATCATGGCGTTAAGGGCCTGGGCCTTGATGTCAGGAGAGCCAGTGGCAATCATGGCGGCTATGGTTGCCGCCGCCTTTTTTCCACCAATCTTCACCACTCCCCGCATGGCGGCCGCCACCACCGTGGCGTCAGGATCGCTTAAAGCCACTGTTAGACGCTCGATTCCCGAGACGCCAATGCTGGAAAGCATTTCGCAAGCCCCGACCCGCACCTCCGGGTTGGTGGACGCCATAAGGCGGGTCGAAATATAGATCTTTGCCGAAACCGGGGTTTTAGCCAGGGACTGGAAGGCGATTTTGCGGAGGTCATCGTGCATCTCGGCGTAATCAGCCAACAACTCCATTAGAGGCAGGGCGGTGGAGTCGGAAAGGGCGTAACAGATATCGGCCATCTCAGCGGGCTGGAGACCACGGGCGAAAACGCGGAAATTGTCGAGTTCATTATCGCTCCAGGCGAGTTCTATTTCGCGAATACGACCCTGGCGCTTGGCCCTGACCGTATCCCGGAGATCCCGGGCCAGATCGACAAACAGTCCCCGCATGAAAAACCTTTCCCACGGCGGCGCCTTGGGCCGCCGCAACCTGTAAAACCCTCATTGCCAGATACCGGCGTGGCTCAGGAAATTAGCCCTAAGCCATCTGCCTGACAACGGTGTAACCGGGGCGGTAGCCATGGTCGCGCTCCTCGGCGACCCAGGGTGACATCGAGTTTTCCGCCCAGAACATGATGGTCTCGTGAAAATTGTCCACCAGACAGCCAAGCTCCAAAACCGACAGGCAGTCGCGCCGGACCTGATCGTAATTACCCAGCATATACCAGGCTTCCGCCCGCCACAAAAGCCCTTTGCGACTCCGGGGGATCAGACGCAAAAAAGTGTTGAAACAGTCCAGGGCCTTCTGGGGGTTGTTCTGTTGGAGTTCGATTCGTCCTAGCATTATCCAGGCTTCGGGATCGAAGGCGTTTTCCTGCATACAACGGCCCAGCCACTCTCTTGCCTTCTCCAGGTACTCGTCGCGGCGGGCATCCTTGGCCAGCTGGTAATAGGAAAAATCCAGGTAGTTCTTGGCCGTCTCCAGACAGACGTCTGGGCCCGACTGGCGCCCAACGGCGATGGACTCCTCCAGGCGCTGTATCGAGGAGAAAATCCGCTCTTCGAGTCTGGCCATAGCGGTCATGGCGAAAAAACGGCCCTCGCCCCCGGTGCCGGAATCGATAACTTTACGCAGGACCGCCATGGCCGAAGGCGTTTCCATGCTGGAAAGATTTTCCACCGCCACCCGCTGTTCCACATCGTTAAGCGGGTTGGAGATGATGTCGGCCATGGAGACCAGTTCTTCTGTCGGCGGCGCCTCGATATCGCTTTGCTTTACACTTTCCTTGATGCTGGCAGCATCGTTCAGGTAAAGAGCGAACTCCTCGGAAAGACTGCCGGTCCGCTTCCACTTAACCGATTCGGAAAGAAGATAGGCGAAGAAAGGACCAATGATAGGCAGGCAAAAAGCGAGGGAGGGAGGATACCAGTGCCGTCCCGAGCGGCGGTTGTCGGAGTTGATGCCAGCTATACCCCCCAACAAAGCCGCCAGGCTATGCACCCCGAGGGCCATTAGTAATTGGTGGTCAAACATCAGGTAGACGCTGGCTATCGAACCAATCAGGGCGAGGATGGCGAAATAAAAGTTTTTCATGCCGTCTCCCGACCCGCGGCGCTCTCAGGGAAAAGCTGGGGATAAAGCGCCTCGTCACCAAGCTTGGGGTCGAACTCAGCCACCCGCCATTCATTGTTGATAACCTTGTGCCCCCCGCCATCGCGTAGATCAAGACGGTTCAGATAGCCTTCCACTTTATTAACCACCGCCTGGCCTCCCACCTTGGGGGATCCTGGCAGCATCATGACAAAGGCGTTTTCCTGGGCAAAGAAAGCCACCCCGTCGGATGAGCGGATAACCGCCCGGATGGCGCAGGCCACTACCACCGACAGGCGCTCCTCCAGCTGCCGCTCGTTGTGGTGGCGGTTTTTGCAGGCGACGACACTCAGCGTCCCGCCATGGCGGCGGTAGAGCAGGCACTGTTCGCGGATGCGGCTCCGGAGATAGCTTTCGCTCATCATCCCAAGCTCAGGGTCGTTGACGGTGGCGAGGCGCAACTGGTCAAGATGGCGTAGCTCATTAGCCAGGTCACCCGCTCTTTGCGCCATCAAACCAAACAGGATAGCGGTGTTGCGGGTGAGACGGTTGAAGGGAATACCAGAGGCGACCATGACCGTGAGGTTTTTGCTGTCGCTAGAGATCACCCCCGCCAGTTCCGCCCCGGGCGAAGGCTGGCCCGGACGGGGATTCCAGTCAGAGGCGGTAACCACCCGGCGTTTACGTATCGCCACATAGGCGAGGGGCGGTATTTCCGGGGTAGTCGAGCCGTTGGAGGCGAGTATTTCGGGTGGCGATATCCGCCAGACGATGCAGGACTTGGCCAGGAGTTCGCGACACACCAGTTCTACCGTGCGTTCCCAGAGTTCCGTTTCACTGCCGGCACCAGAGAGTTTGTCAAGACTGGTGTGCACCGCCTTAAGGGTATCGGTCTGCCCGGCGATGCGTTTCTCCAGTTCCAGACGGCTCCGTTCCAGTCCCATGCGTTTGATTTCACTGGAATCAAGCTGGCGGCTTAGGTCTCCCACCACTTCGCTAAGATAATCGGCGCGCTTGCCCAGGCGCTCGCGGCTTTCCCCGACAAACAGGCCGACTAGCACATAGAGGACCGGGCCAGCCAGTAGCTTGGGGTCGCGATGGATAATATCCTGAACCGGTATTCCGGTGAAACCAAGAATCAGGACATGGGCAGCAGCAGACACTAGGCCTGCCACCATACCGGCCGGGGAACCATGCCGGAGGGAACCTAGGAGAACGATTAACCATAGTGGACTTGGGTTAGACTGAACCAGGAGGGTAAAATTTAGCAGGTAGTCGCCAACCACGAAAATGGAGGCGAAAAAAATGGCTTCCAACAGGTAGAAACCGTGCCGGTTGCCAGATGAGCGGGACTTCGCTTGCAAAGGCATAGTTCCTTGTCCAGTCCGGTTCAGGCCGGCGGCAGCAGGCGACGTATCCGCATGGCGGTGTCTATGGGACCGGACATGGCGGGAATAAAGGACGCGTTCTTTTCCGCCAACCGGCAACGGGCGTCTATTTCGGGGGTATAAATACCCGCCACCCCGATAATCCCCTGGTAACCCGCCTGGCGAAAACGGTTGACCACCTCGGCCGCCCAGCCGCCCGAACCAGCCATGGGAATAATGATCGCCGCCACCCCTTCCACCGGGGGAACAACGCTGGCGTCAGGATCGGCCAGCGTTTCCACCTCATACCCAAAGGCTACCAACAGGGGTTGCAACACGGCGAAACCGGACAAATTCCGGTCCAACAGGATTTTGCGTCCCATGGACGAAAGCCCCCAACACAACCAAGCCACCCGCCTGGCCACCAGCAAAATACTGGCGGCCAGGCGGGTAGCGTTCCCTGGCGGTAGCTGGTTCAATTGTCTATATTTACCCGGTCGGAGTCAACCAAACGCCGGCTATTTTTCCTAAGAGGCCGGAGCGGGATCATCCACCGGAGCCGGAGTAGCGGCGGGCAGTGCCGCGTCGGCGCCGCTGGCTGCCGGAACAGCGCCGGCTCCCGTGGCTGGGGCGGGTGAAGGAGCGCTCTCCACTGGCGGAGGAGCGGGTGGGGGAGTGGGGGCCACCGGCGGAGGAGCGGGTGGAGGAGTGGCGGCGGGAGCTTCTGGCACCGCGCCCGCCGGAGTGGCGCCCGCCGCCCCGGAGGGCGTAATCGGAACCACTGGCGCGGCCGGAACAACTGGTGCGGCCGAGACCGCTGGCGTGGCCGAGACTGCTGGGGCGGCCGGGGCGGAAGAAGGAGCGCCGGCTGGGGCAGGAGCGCCGCCCCCGGCGGGCGCTCTCGCCGGCCCGGCGGGGGCGGTGCTGGTGCTACTGCCCTTCACCGAGAATTCATTCTTCCGAGAGGTGTAACCATAACGGCGGGCCTTGCCGTTCAGGGACCGTGCCAGGTCGCGGCAAACCCGGGACACAAGTAAACCCAGGCTGTCTTCCTGGAACCAACTGGCGCTACCGGTACGGGCGATACTGGAGCTCCAGAGGACGCCTCCGGTCCGGCAATCAATAAGACGGGCGGTAACCCCAACTGCCGGCTGCTCACCCACTCCGGACTTGTAAGTATATTCAGTTACCCGGCCGGTGAGGATGAAAGGTACTCCCACCAGACGTCCATACTCCTCAGGACTCAGGGCTTCGCCTTCCCGGGCGGCAATTTTCGCCACCATCACCTCCGGGGTAACCAGGGTATAGCTGCCAAGGGCGTAGAGTTCGTTAGTCATGACATCCGACACAATCATCCCTGAACCCGGTGATTCGGAAACTCCCTGGAAGGGGAGAACCGCAATCAGAAATTTGTCCTGGTCGTAGCGGGAAGAAGCCAGGTGATCACGTTGGTAGCGGTTAGCGCAACCCGCCGACAACAAGACCATTAAGGCCCAAGCCACTAAAAAGCGAATTCTCATCGCCAGCCCTTTCAATACTTAAACCATCCCGCTAAACCGCTAAACAGGTGGCTCTAACTTCCCTCACCGGGTGAGGAAAAACTCATCCTGCTAAAAATTGTAGTCCAGCCCGAAGGTTAACCGGCTCGCCCCTCCCCCACCCGCCGCCAGGGCTGAACTCGCATTCTCATACCCCCATCCCCCCCAGAACCGGAGATGTTCATCCACCACCAGGTTGAGGTCGAAGCGATAACCGTAAAGATCGCGCCAGGCAATACGGCGCTTGGGATCCCGGCCGACATAGGCGTCCCCGCTCACTCCGATGTGGGGACTTACTGCCACTGACGCCCGAAGCCCTAGGCGCTCATCCAAAACTCTTGGCTCCATGTCGAAAGTAGTGAAGCCAGGCGCCCGGTAATAACGTTGTCCCGACACTTGGCCGTAAAAACCCAATTCCGTGGGGACGGTGTCCTCTCCCCAGAGGTTGGCTTCGCGAAAACCCTCTCCCATGTTGGCGCCATCGCGTTTCAGGGCTATATAGTCAAAACGGGCTGACCAGCCGTACTGCCGGCCTACTTTCGCCCTTCCCGAGCGGGCCCGGGGCCCGGTTTCCAGCCAGGTGTGGCTGGCGCTCCCGGTCAAAGACAGGCGGCGGCTTATCGGCAGGGTAGACATCAACTCCACTCCGTGGCGGCGACCATCTTCCACTAGGGTTTGGTAGCCGTCGACCCAGGGTTCCCAGGCGAAGACCCGTCCGGAAAGCCAGAGAAGGCGCCAGGTGTTTTGCACTCCCGCTTCCATCCCTAAACCCATGGCTTTGCTGTCCCGGGTTCCCCGGTAGGGGTTAAGCGCGAACCAGGGCCGTAATTTCCGGCTGGGGTTCACCCCAAGCCGCAAGCGTAGCGACTCCAAGCCAGCATCCCCCGACTCCTGCCGCAGACTAAACTGTCCCAGGCTAGCAAAGGCCGCCAGTTCCCAGCGGTTGTTCAGAGGCAGGGTTATCCCCGCCGTTTCCCGCCAAATCTGTTCCGCCTCCGAAGAGTAGAAGTCACCCACCAACTCTCCCTCCGGCCCGTTAAGCATGCGCAAATGTATCCCAGTCATTCTGGCCTGTCGGCGCCATTTCACATCACTGTAGTCGATACCCCGGCCCTGAGCCGCCTGGTCGTCCACTTCCCGGTTCCAAAGGCTACGCAGGAAATCACCCCAACCCGCCCTGGCCTCCGCCCGCCCCTGACCAATTGTCTCGAAGCGGGTGCCGGTTACTTCCACCCCCTCCAGTTCGCCCTTTAGGCCAGCCAGCAGGAAAGCGAGGACTAGAACTATCTGGCCAAGCTTTTTCCGGCTCATTACAGCGCCCTTTAGGCATTCGCCAGGGATAATACTTGCGGTCAGTCCAGCGGGAAACCGGGCCAAACCCAGCTAATGACACCACCCCACTATGGAATGGCTTGACTTTCCCAAGTATAAATTGCCTCGGAAAGGCTAAGTCTTTCATTAATATAGGTGATTTTCCACCACGGTAAGGGTTTTCGGAGGGATGGCGGCGAGAAACTACCAGAAGCAGCGGGAAAAACCGGAAAAACCACCCTTTGGGGTAGCTTCGGGAAGGGGAAAGAATATTAGCGGACAGTCAGGGACAGATAAACAACGGGGTTGGTTTTAAAGACAGGAAGACGGAAATCAGGACTTGGCCTCGGAGCCATTGTCTTTTTTTCGTTTGGGAGAGGGTTGGGGGGGGAGGATCTTAGGAACCTGGGACATTTCCTCTTCCAACGCTTTGATAAAGGGGCCGAATCGCTCTTGGTTGGCGGGATCGGCGTCCATCAGGAAGCGGTGGGCGCCATGAATCTGTTTCTGGCGGGCGTAGACATCCGTGGTGGGGAGAAGAACCGTCATTTTTCCCGGTGTCACCGGGAAATCGCCATCGTGGATAGACACCATGTTGATGACGCCCAGCATCTTGAGCAGACGACGATTTTCATCAGCGACATTGACTAAACAGAACCAGCCGTATTTACGGCCGGTCAGTTTGGACAAACACAGGATAGTGCCCATGAAAGTGGAGTCGAGGCCGGTACAGTGGTTGAGGTCGATGATAAAGCTCAGGTGACCGGAGGCGATCTCCGACTCAATAAAAGCCTGGAGGGTAGGAGCGAGAAACATGTTGCCCAGGCCAAACACCTGCACCACCACCGTCTCGTCGACCCTGGCCACCTTCAAATGATTGTCGCCCGCCATGGCCTCGGGTACGCCACCGCCCACGCCAGCCATTGTTTCTCCTGCTTTTCCTACAAAGATGGAACCAGTTTCGACGCCTAGCGGGTGAAAGGGAAAGGGTTGGGGGTTTAACTTAAGAAGCGCCCCAGCCGAAAAGCTCCGTGACAGGCAGGCCCGGAACAGGTAAGCAAAGACCAAATCGCGGCCTAGGTTGGAAAAAGCCAGCGATGCCGCCAGTAGCGGCGTAATAAATTACCAAAGGGCAATTATAGGTGGCTGGTCTGGCAAAAACAACAAAAAACCAGTTTGCCCGTGTCCCCGAACAGCTATTCCCCATTCTCCCCAGTCGCCAGGCGCTCCCGGGCCTCTTCCTGGCCCATGGCAGCGGCCCGCCGGTACCATTTCCTGGCTTCATCGACATCCGGGGCGACCCCCACCCCATCCTCATAACAGCGACCCACCTGGTATACCGCGTCCACGTCACCCCGCTCGGCTGATTCCCGGTACCACTTGACAGCCAAGGCCGGGTTTTTCTTAGTTCCATAACCCAAGGCGTTGCAAAGTCCCAGATGATACATAGCCTGGGGGCAGCCACCCGCCGCCGCCCGGGTAAACCAGCGGAAGGCGAGGTTGTGGTCCTCTGGCACCGCGACTCCGTAAAGGTGGCTATGGGCGATGGAGTGCATGGCGTCAACCCGGCCCTGTTCCGCCAGTTCATGGAAAAGGCGCATCGCCTCCCCACCCTTACCGGCGTCAAGGTACTGGTTGGCGAGTTCAAAGATATCCTGAGTCATCCTGCCCTCCTGTTAGTCCCTGTCTAAATCCCTGGTGTTGTCTCGGGCTCTAGGGACAAGCCTCACAACCGCCATTTCCCCACCTGGGAAAGGGTGTCCCGCAGATCGTTATTCATGTTGACCACTTCCCCCCGCGCCGCCTCTCGCCAGTCCGAGGAACCCACCTTTTTCCAGGCGTTAAGAATCGACCGGCTAGCAGCCACTAGTCCGCCGCTCCCGTCAGGGCGGAAAGCGTCCACCACATCCATGGCCCCCGCCCCCTGGGCGCCATAACCGGGTAGAAGAAAAGGGGCGTCTGGCATGAGAGCGCGGTAGCGGGCGAGTTCGCCCGGGTTGGTCGCCCCCACCACCGCCCCCACCGAAGCCAGTCCACTCTCTGGGCTAATGGTGTCACGCCCCCACTCGGTCACTAGGCTAGCCACCCGCTCCGCCAGGGTTCCGCCCTCCGCCAGGACGAGATCCTGGATCTCCCCGGCGGAGGGGTTGGAGGTCTTGACTAGTATAAAAAAGCCTTGTCCCCTGGGTAGACCCCGTTCCAGGAAGGGTAAAATAGAGTCCGAGCCTAGATAAGGGTTCAGGGTAAGGGCGGCGTGAGGGCCAAGAAGCGACCCCACCCGCTCGGAAAAGGAGGCGTGCACCCCCACCGTGCCGGTGGTAAAGAGCCGAGGGGCGTCCAAGAGGGCGCGGGCGTAAGCGGTGGCGGTGCTGCCGATGTCGCCCCGCTTGACATCGCCAATGACCATTAGGCCAGCGCGCTCCGCCGCCAGGCACACCAGTTTGTAGACCATTAAACCGTCCACCCCATAAGCTTCAAAAAAGGCGATGTTCGGCTTTATCGCTGGCACCAGGTCAAATACTGAATCGATAATACCAATACAGAAATCCATCAGGGCCTTGAACAGGCCTTCCGTCCCTTCACCAGCCAGACGCGCCAGGTCAGGCGGCAGGGATTCCACCACCGGATCGATCCCCACCACCACCACGCTCTGTTTTTCCCGCACCGCCCTGGCCATACGGTCAGAGAAGGAGCGGTCCCAACCAATCAATCCCGCCGACATAGAATATCACCTTTCCCCCGCCGCCAACCAACTTCCTTCCGCCTGCCAGGTACGTTCCCAGAGTTGATAGGCGTTGGCAAGGTCGCGGCGAACCTCGCCGTCATTTGGAGCTATCCGCTGGGCTTGTTTAAGGCGTTCCACCGCCAGGTCGTAACGCTTGCGCCGCACCAGGGAGGTGGCGTCGAGGCGGTAGGCCCAGACGAAATAGGGGAAGCGGCGGATCGTTTCCCGTAACACTGCCTCACACTCTTCGTAACGCCCGGCCGTCATCAGGAGCTGCGCGTAATCACTGGCGGTTTCCGGAGCGACCAGTTTATCCCCCATGGACTCGCGGAGCAGACGCTGCGCCTCGTTAATTCGACCCAGCCGCTCCAGGGCCGAGGCCCGGGCCGCCTGGACCACATCCGGAATCTTGCCCTCGGTAAGGGCCACTACCTGGCGGTACTCCCGGTTGGCAGACAGGCCGTTACTCGCCTTAGTGTTGGCGAGTTCCAGCCAGCCCCAGGGATCGTCGGCGTTTTTCTCGGTGTAGGCGCGTAAGGCCGCCAGGGCGGCTTGGAGCTGGCCATTATCCAGGTAAAGCCGCGCCAAGCCCATCGAGGCCACTTTGTTAGCCGGGTCGCGGGCGAGGGAAAGCGCGTAAAGCTGTTTGGCAAGAACTGGCATTCTTAGACCGCGGCTGGCGTCCGCCACCTCGGCCAGGGTTTCTCCCGACAGGCGTTGCAAAATACCGGGATCGTCGCGGACCGCCGTCTGGTATATTTCCAAGGCCTGGCCAGGGCGTCCGAGGTCGGAAAATACTCTTATGGCGCGTTCAATCAACCCTTCCGAAAGGGCGAGGTGCTCCATCGCCTCGGAAAGGACGCGCATGGCTTCGCCACCCTCGCCGTAGTTGGTGCGGACATCGACCGCTTCAAGCCACTCGACCTGTCCCCCCTTCTGGGCCCGGAGATCCATGTAGGCGTATTGGTTTAGTCGATCGCCCACCGCCCCGTACGCCTCGGCCAACTGCAGGTACTGGTCGAGGGTGAGGCCGCTTCTCCCGCTTTTCACCTCCCGGAGCACCACCTCCGCTTCGTCAAACTTGGACAAGCGGATAAAGACGGCGGCCATCCTGAGACGTAGGCCAGGGTCAGTGCTCCGGACAGCAATCCTAGCCGCCATAAGCGCCTCTTCCGGTTTATTCCGCTCCAGCAGGGCTTCGGCCAGAACCGCCTGGACTTCCGCCCCCTCTTGCCCCCGCATCATGTTCTGGGCCAGTTCAAAGCGGCCACTACTGACCAACCGGTCCATGACTAAACCGGCCAGATCCTCGTTCCATTCATGATCCAGGACCGAGATCGCGTAGGTGAGGGCTATTTCCTCCCGCTCCGGCGGGATGGTCCGCCTGACCCCATTGGGATCCAGGGGCGAGGTGAGGGAAAGCATCTCCCAGGCGGCGGCCTGGCGCTCCACTCTCTCTTCCTCGGGAAGAAGTAGGGTGGCGCGGTTAAGCGAGTCCCAGGCCCGCTCTTGGTCGCCTAGGCGGGAACTCACCCGGGCCAGACTAATCCAAGCCTGGGCATCGTCAGGTTCAAGCCGGGTAAGGGCGGCCCATTCCTGCGCGGCCGGCGTCCAATCCCCCAGTTCCTCATAGGCGGTGGCGAGAAAACGGTAATCCTCCGGGGTTAACTCCTGGCCACTAGGAAAGCCGGCGTTGAAACGCTTCACCCCTTCGGAAGCCAGGGCGCGGGTCCGTTCCGGGTCGATAGTGCGGTAATGGTTAGCCAGTTCCAGACACATGCGGGCGATTTGGCTATCCTCCTCCCAACTCCCCCGCCAGTCTTCTTGGTCCAGGTGTTCGAGTATCCGGGAAAAAGAGTCGACGTCCCGCAAGTCACCCGCCCGCAAAGCTGCCTCCCGCCAGCCTTGGCTAGCCAGAGGATTAGTGGCGGCGAAACGCTCCCACCAGTTAAGCGAATCCTGTTCTTCCCGGAGTAGACTCGTGGTAACCGCCGCCAGGGGGGTAAACCAGCGGGAGTTGGAAAAATCCCCCGCCGCCTCAATACGCACCAACTCACCCGCCTGCTCCAAATGCTTCGCCCCTTCCGCGCTACCCAGTGGCAGAGAGGCGTTAAAGTCGAGCATAGTCTGTAGTAACACCAGCCGCTCCACCGAGTCGCCATCCACCATCAAAAGCCGCCAGGCCTGGTCAAGGGCTTGACTGGCGTTAAGGGTGTCTTGATTAGATATGGCTGTCCGGGCTAGACCTAGCCAGGCGTAGGCGGCCTGGGGATTTTCGTCCCGGGCGCGTAGCCAACCGTCCAAATCGAGGTTGCTGTCAAAATTACGGGAGACAAAATCTTCCAGGGGCAAACCTTGCTGCTCCATGTCGCGGGCCAGGATTGTGAGGCCGTCATGGTTGGCCCCGTTCCAGACCAGTTTGATAACCGCTTCCAGAATGGCATCCGGTAGGTCACTGTTGGCCAGTATCGCCTGGAGATCGTTATTTTCCAGCTGCCCCTTCTGGATTGATATGCGGGCGATGGTGGCAAGCGCCTCCGCTATTTCATCCGGTTTTTCCAGAATCCCAGTCAGGCGGTGGACCAGAAGCAGGTCTCCCCTCCCTTCCGCCGTATCCAGTAAGTCGGTTAAAACATCACCCCGGAGCCAGTCAGCCATGTCACCGTCTTCCACCAAGCGCAAAAGGATGCGGTTGGCAGTGTCATCGTCACCAGACACCCGTAGGCAGGCGGCGTAATTTATCGCGTCTTGTGGGCCGGAATCGGGAAGCAAGGTCAGGTGCAAGGCGGAATCCACCGCCCCCTCGGTGTCGCCCACCGACATCTGCGCTATCTGCAGGGTTTGCAAATGGTCGCGGTCTAACCCCCCCTCCTGCCGGGCGATGATTTTCCCCGCCCGCACCACCTCCCGGGCGTCCAGGGCCCAAACCCGGGTCAGGAAATAACGTTCCCACACCGTGAGGTCACCTGGATCAAGATCCAGCGCCCTTCGCAAGGCCTCAGCCTCGCCATCCATGTCATAACGGTTGAGCCGCATGTCCGCCACTTCCATCCACACCCCGAAATCGGGATTGGGATGGGCCAGCAGGAGGTGTTTTTCCGCGTTATCCAGGTCACCCAGGATCTGGTAATGCTCTAGGCAGGCGTAATGGAAGTCGGCGTCCTGGTATTCCGGGGGGAGTACCTCTAGGGCCTTGTCGATTTCACCCTTTTCCAGATATTGCCAGGCCAGGAGGTGGAGAATATCGACATTGTTGGGAAAAACCTCGCGTTGCGCCTCTAGCAGGGCGATGGCGGCCTCACTCTGGCCATCGTCCACCATGGCGCGGGAAAGGCCGATGATTACCTGGGGGTTGTCGGGTTGTCGGTCCAGTTCTTCCTGGAAAATAGCGATACTTGTCTCGACCCGGCCGGAGTCGTGGCTCATCTCGGCCCGGGTAAGCCGGGTCGGCATGGATAATGCCACGGCGAGGGCGACCACCGCGACAAAACCTATGATATGACTCCACTTGAACAAGGATCAAACCCCCTTGATTCCTAGCCGTTCCGCCGCCAGACCACTGTCAGCCACTTCCCCTGGCAATCAGGCAGGTTCACCCGTAGGCGTCCGTCTTCCTGGCGCTCAGGGGTAGCGACCACCCTCTCTTCCCCCGGCAGGCGGTATTCTACCTGCCAATCTCCGCCGGGAACCCAGATTTCCTGAAACTGCCGGCCACCCCAGGCCACCATTTCCGACTGCCAGCTGTCTTCCCCGGCCTGGATGTTACGTAGAGTTCCGGAGGCGCGGGCGAGACAGGGGGAACTCAGGGGCTGGTCGGTGAAACGCACCTCAGCCCGCTCACCCGGGATAAGCGACACGTAAAGACTGTCATTATGGCGGACAAAGCCAGCGATGTTTTGGCTATGAGCCATGTCTACCAAACGCTCCTCCTGGTCGAAACGGAGGGATGGACAGGTTCCATAGTCCTCCACCCACCAACCCCCATCCTCGGTCTCACCCAGTCGCACTTTTAGCCAGCTTTCCACCGCCCGCACATATTCCACCGCCCTTATCCAGCAAAGATCCTGGTTAACCGCCCACTCATAGGCGTTTTGTATCGCCCGTAGGCCAATTTGGAGCTCGGCCGGGAAGACATGGTAGTAAATGTTGACTGGCAAATAACGGATTGGACTCTCGCCGTTGACAAAAGTGCCAATAACGTTGTTATAGGCACCTTTGTAGCCGACCCAACCGTCGGTGTAGATGTTTTCGTTAGAACCGGAGGTATTGACCTGTACCTCTCCCCCCTTTTCCAAAACCAGGGGACAGAGGAAGGACACACTGTTGAAGCGGGTGTCAAACATGGGATCGCCGCCATTGATATTGGGGATGCCCATTTCGTTAAGGACGCGGATGGGATCGGGCGGCGGCTCGCAGTCGCCGCTCCACTGGAAAAGCTCCACCGGTTTGTCCGGCGGCAGCACGTACTTGTTGAGGAACTCTATCCCACCCCGGGTCTCCATTTCGTAATTCGCCTCATAGCCCTCGACCGCGTAGCCACAACGAAGTTTTTTCCAGTCCAGGGGATGGGTGTAGCCGTGGGAACCGGACTGGATGTGCGGGTAAGCTTGGATTTTGGCAGCCAATTCCCGGAGTCTACTACCGGTTTCCCGGTTGTCACCCTGCCAGGAGCGCTGGGGCCGGGCCAAAGCCTCGGCCGGCGTCTCGTCGTGTTCAACCAGACGCACTACCTGGTCGGTGATAAAATCGCAGGGCACATAGCCAAAGGTGGTTGGCACAGGGTATTTTTGGACCACCCCCTCATAAACCTTCTCCAGGGCGAATTTCTGTGGGCCAGGGAAGTCCTGGGTCAGGTTGGCTGGGCCATCGACATCGGTGTGGGAATAGGCACCCCTTGCTCCCCAGAAAGTGGTGACATCCGGCCGGGGGGTTTTCGCGCAGTCAAGCGCGGCGTTCAGAAAAGCGAAGGGATCGATGTTCCAGGCCATGCGAAACAAGTCCTCCTTGTTAAGGGCGAACTCGTAGTACATGACGTTGTGGTCGATAGCCCAGGCACCCTTGTCGCCCACCACCACGGTGGCACCCCAGCGGTCGGGGTGGCGATCATCACCCACCTCCTGCCAGGCGGTTAAGCCGGGGTCGGCCACCCGGTACAAGGGGAGGTTTTTCGGATATTCGATAAGGTCGCTTTCAAAGGAAAAGTACTCGGGAAGGTTGTTACGAATCCGCATGCCATTCGAGGAAAAAACCGTCCCAGACATGTTTTCCAAGCCTATTAGCTTTGTCAGCTCGATAACGAGATCTCCAGTGATCATCGACCCATCTGGATTCTGCAGAAGGGGGAAACTGTCAGGGAAGATCAATTTCACCCCCGACTTCACCGCCCCGATTAGCCAAGGAAACAGGCGCTCCGGGTCCTCCATGCCGGTGTAGAAATCCGACCAGACCAGAATTGCCCGGTAAGGCGTTACATCCGGCAGGGGTCCATTGATGTCCACCCACTCGACGTTAAAACCGAGAAAATTCAGGGGCATCTCTAGGACGGTGTGAATCTGGGTATAGCGGGCATCGCCCCCAATCCAGGTCTTGGAGTTACATAGGCCGATGATACGCCGGGAAAACTCGCCTTCGCTAGCCGTAGCCAAGCCACCCCAGCTCAGAGCCAGGATAACCAGGATAATGGCGAACCCGGTTAATTTCGCCTGGTTAGCAACTCGCATTGGCATCTCCTGACTTTACGGTCAGACAGTTAAACCGGTGGCCGGCGTCCCGGACAAGCGCCCGCCTGGTTCCGAAAAACAGGAACCGCATATTTCATTTTCCGGAAAAACCCTTTTTCATTCATTTTTTACCGCTAGAATAAAAGCCGCCGCAAAATAGCTTTCCCCTTCGGCGCCTCGCCCCCGAGTAATTGGCGACCTGGTAAAACCCCGAGGCACCCTAGGCGAGGCAGGCGGAAAACCTCGGGGCTCCGGGTTCGCCTGAGCCTTGGCCAAAGCTTAAACCTACTGGCAGTATACCTTGTTCTGGTGTAAAAAAAGGGTATCTACCCACCTAGGTAGATACCCTTCTTCTTTAGACTGCTTAAAACTCCAACCCAAGGCCGAAACCAGAGTGACCTTTAGGCTTATTTCAGGTTGTAGCGGGTATTCGCGGCTGGCGCGTAGGCGCTGACCGACTGCAGACGCCAAACCATGGTGGCGGGAGCCTTGAGAACCCGGCGGGTGATGGTTTCCTTCTTCTCAGGAATCGCCTGGTTGGTGAAGCTCGGGGTCTTGGTTTCCACCACTACCGGAACGTTCTGGGTCTGGGCGGGAACATTCTGCCATTCAACCCGGGCGGCGGCCGACACCACGCTCTTTTGATAGGTGGCTTGCTTGGCCGGAACCTTGACTTCGCGGACCTGGGCCGGTTTTACAACTTTACGCACCAGAATTTGCTGCTTTTTGGCCGGAACCGGAGTACGCTGTTCTTTGGCGTCAGCCACGAGTTCCTTGGTGATAACGTCACGGTACTTGGCCGGGGTCTCGCAGACGGTCCAGCAAAGGTTGGCGTCATCGCAGGCAATCTGCTGGAAAGCCTTACGGGCGGGCTCGACCAGGAGACGCTTGGGAACATCACGGAACTGGGCAGGAACGATGGTGATCTGCTCGTAGGCCGGGCAAACCTCAACTTCCTGGGGAACGTCGGCGAACTGCGGGGGAATCACCTCAAGAACGGTGTATTCGTCCTGGCAGACATACTGAACCGCTTCAGTCCCGAATTGGGCCGGGGTCACTTTACCAACCCGGTAGGCGGGAATGCAGGGGACGGTTTCGGAACGAGTCGCATACTCACCAGGAACCGGAACTTGGAAGTTGGCAGCCGGACGCACGGTAACCGTCTCGGTCACGTTGTCGTATACCGCCGGTTTCTGAATCAAGCACCATGACAGCCCAGTGGGGGCGGGCGGCATGGGCTCGCCTTCTCTAAATGGAACTTCATCACCCGGAGTTGCAGCCATAGCCACCGCCCCGAAAAATGACAGTGCCATGATAATCGCGGAAACAGTCTTACGCATTTTCTCCTCCTTCGTAAAGCCAGATTAACAAGACTCGGTGTGTTATAGTAAAATTATCGGACGTTATTCCTTCTCCCCAATATAAGATATAGCTTGCTTGGCGCTATTAACGTCAAGCATTACGACCTATTTCACAATATCTCGCCCCAAGTGTCAAGAAAAAAAACCCGCTTGAGGTTGCAAATAGGTTGCGCCGGACCTTTCCCGGAGGGAACGTTATAGGACACCTCGCCAAACAGTACTCTAGTTATAATATCGGCTGGTTCCATAGCTTAACTTTCTTGAAAATAGGAAAACGCCAGGGAGGAGGCAGGGGTTCCCGGAAGTTTTTCCCTCCAATTTGGCCGCCTCGGAAAGTAGTCAGGTTTTTTTGTTGCCAAACAACAATTGCGGTTATAATGACAATAGAGGTTGAAGGGCGTTCCTGAATCCCATCCGCCAACTCCCGGCCGGACCGAATCTTATCTTTTGCGCCGTAGTTTACCTATAATTATATTGACCACTTTTGGAGGATCCTTTCACTATGCGCACCGAACTTTTTCCCGGCATTGACTGGGTGGGAGCTGTTGACTGGAGTATACGAGACTTCCATTCCTATATGACCGGGCGCGGCGCCACCTACAACTCCTACCTCATCCGTGACCGGGAAAACGCCATCATTGATCCGGTGAAGCACCTTTTCTTCGAACGCTGGTACGACAACGTTACTCGTCTAGCTAAAGCGGATTCCATCAAATACATTGTCTGCAACCACGCCGAGCCCGACCATTCCTCCGGCCTGGAACAAGCGGTGCGCGCCTTTCCTAACGCCCAGATCCTGGCTAGCCAGAAATGCCGCGACACCATCATCTCCTATCTGGGGGGGGCGGATTGGAACTGGAAGACGATCAAGACCGGCGACCAGGTAAGCCTGGGTTCGCGGACGCTTAGTTTTATCGAGACTCCCATGGTCCACTGGCCAGACTCGACCTTCACCTATGTCCCGGAAGACGAGCTGCTCTTTTCCATGGACGCCTTTGGCCAGCATTTCGCCACCGCCGAGCGTTTTGACGACGAGGTCGACCTAGCGGTGGTGATGGAAGAGGCCAAGATCTACTACGCCAATATTGTCGCGCCGCACGCCAACTCTGTCAAGAAAGCCCTGGGGCTGGCGGGCGGGCTTAAAATCAAGATGATCGCCCCCTCGCACGGCCTGGTCTGGCGGAAAAACCCCGCCGCCATCATCAAGGCCTATCAAGGCTGGGCCGCTAACCAGGTCAAACCGAGGATAGTGGTTTTTTACGATTCAATGTGGGAAAGCACCACCCGTATGGCGGAGGCGATCGTTGACGGGGCTGACCAGCCCGGACTCTTTGTCTCGCTTATCCATGTCCGGCGCACCCACCTGACACAGATCGCCACGCAATTCCTCGACGCCGCCGCCTTCGCCGCCGGCTCGTCCACCATTAACAACCTGCTTATGCCAGCCATGGCGGCCACCCTCACCTATATCCAAGGCATGCGCCTCACCAACAAAGCTGGTTTCGCCTTTGGTTCCTACGGCTGGGCCGCCAAGGGTGGGCCTGACCAGGTGGAGGAATACTTGAAAAAAGGCGGTTACAACATAATCCAACCCACCTTGAAATTTCCCTGGCGTCCCACCCCGGCGCTATTGGAAGAGGGTAGGAAAGCGGGGCGGCTGTTGGCGGAAAAAGCCCTCGCCGCCACTAATCCATGAATATAGCTGCCCTGATTCCCGCTTACCAGGAAGAGCGCCATATCGCCGAGGTGGTGGAACGAACCCGCCAGTACCTGCCTCGGGTACTGGTGGTTGACGATGGTTCCCGCGACGCCACTAACGCCCTGGCCCGCCAGGCCGGAGCCGAGGTGCTGCTTAACGCCATGAACCTTGGCAAGGGCGCCTCGCTCTTCCGCGGACTCACCCACCTCTTTGCCACCGGGGCGGAAGCGGTTGTTTGCCTGGACGCCGACGGCCAGCACGCCCCGGAAGAAATCCCCCGTTTCCTGGAGCTTGCCCCAACCGCCGACCTGGTGGTCGGCAACCGCATGGCTAACAGCGCCGGAATGCCCTGGGTGCGTCTTATGACCAACCGCTTCACCAGCCGGGTGATTAGCCTCCTAGCTGGCGTGGCGGTCCCAGACACCCAGTGCGGCTTTCGGCTGGTTAGCCAGACCGCCTGGAAGGCGGTCACCCTGACCACCCGGAACTACGATTTCGAGGGCGAGATGGTTGTCGCCATGGGGCGTCAGGGACTACGTATAACCGCGGTGCCGGTCAGCACCATCTACAATGACGAAAAAAGCTCTATTAGCCCAGTTGTCGACACAATCCGTTTTTTCCGTATGGCCTGGCGGTTATGGCGCACCCGGCCAGTAAAGTGCTAGGGGGAAGGCATGCGAGGCAAAAAAAAAGCCGGGAAAACTCCCGGGGAAAAAACCGCTTTGCCAGTGGCGAAAAAACCCCCGGCCAGGCAAAAAAAGAGCGCGGAGACCCAGCCTAAAACCAGTGCCCTAGCGCTCAAGGCCTCGAGCGCCCGGCCTCTCCTCGCCGCCATCGACATCGGCTCCACCGCCATCCGGATGAAGCTGGCCGAGCTACTCCCCGACAACGAGGTGCGGGTGATAGAGGATTTGAGCAGTCCCGCCACCACCGGTTCTGACATCTTCCAGCACGGTTACATCCTGCCCGGCACCATCCACTCGGTCTGCCACAGCATGGAGAACTTCACCCGTCTCCTCGACGGCTACGGCAAGGTAAAGACACGGGCCGCGACCTCCGCCTCGATCTGCGAGGCTTCCAATAGTGACATTCTGGTCGACCGTATCCGCCACACCTGCCATATCGAGCTGGAAGTCCTGGACGCGGTTGAGGAAAGCCGCCTGGTCTACCAGGCCCTGCTCCCCTGGCTACGCGACACCCCCGGCGCCTACTCCCTCGCCCTTAACCTCGGGGGCGGCTCCACCGAGATAATGCTTCTACGGGGAGAAGACCTTCAGGGCGGTGGCTCGCGGCGGCTAGGAACCTCCCGTCTTTTCCACGCCGTTGGCGGCAGTTCCGGACAAGCCAACCCCGAGCTTCTCCGGGCAATCGCCAGTAACATTGTCAACAGCACCCGCGACCTCTACCAGGAATACAACGCCGCCCGCCTACTTCTAGTCAACCGTCTCCTTTACCGGACCTTCCAGAACGACCCGGCGGCCCGCCGCAACACCCACGACTACGTCATCCCGGCCGATATCCTGCGCGAACGCCTGGGACGGGCTTGCGCTCTTGGCAACCTTGAAATAAGCCGCCAATTCAACCTCGGTATGGCTGACGTGGAGCTCCTGGTGCCCGCCATGCTTATCCTGGACTGTTTCCTGGAGGCTTGCGGGGTGAAGGAGGCCACTTTCGCCAACAGCGAGCTTCTGGTGGGGCTACTCCGGGAAATGGCCATAGAGGCGGGAGGGGTCCCCCCGCTAAAAGCCTTCCACCGCCAGATAGTCCGTTCGGCCCGGGCGGTGGGGGAGAGATACAATTACGATCGCGCCCACGCCCGGATTGTCACCGAGTTTTCCCTGCGCCTCTTCGACTTTCTGACCAGTTTTCTCGACCTGGAGGAGAGGGACCGCCTGATTCTGGAGGTGGCGGCGGTTCTCCACGATGTCGGCATGCATATTTCCGAACTCGCCCACCACCGCCACAGCGCCTACCTGGTGCGCTGGGCCGACATCGTCGGCCTTAGCGAAGCCGACCGCATCCTGGCGGCACAGATTACTTACTTCCACCGTATGGAAATACCTTCAGACCGGCACAGCGACTTCATGGCCCTCCCGCCTCCCGACCGCACCCGGGTAAAAAAGCTGGCCGCTATCCTACGCCTCGCCGACAGCCTTGACCGGGCCCACCGGCAGGCGGTCCGCGACATCCGTCCGGAACTGATCCGGGGACAACTCATAATCCACCTGGACACCCGGGAAGATATGGTGATAATCGCCGACGCCATTCCAAAGAAAGGCAACCTTCTGGAAATGGTAACCGGCCTGAAAGTAGTGGTGCGCCGCGACACCACCTGAAGCCATTTCTAGAAAAGCATGGTTTCGTAACCCAGGTATTTCTCCATCGCCTCGGCCAGGGGAGCCATGACCTGCCCGGCGACCAGGCTGACGTGGTGGCGGAAACCGCAATAACCGATTTGCTGCAGGACATCCTGGAGGTCGGGGATATGCGCCACCCCGGCGCAGCCGAAGAAATCGTCAGGAATGGGATCGGGGGTGATCTCACCCTCCCCGATAAAGGCCACCAGCGACCCGTCCCGGGTAAGTAGGCTGCCGTAGGTCATCGCCTGTGGACGCAGCCGACCGGTGTTGCAGCCGCAGGAGCGTCCCTTGCCAAGACTGGTGGCGAGGATGGCGTGGTCAGTTATCCTGCCCTTGCCCTGCATCAGTTCCTGCGGAACTGGTCCACAGTGGAAAAGGATGCATTTATCAGGGTCGTCAGCGTAGTTGTTGTTCCAGTCAAGGCAGGTGGCCGGGCCCCCGGCGGCCAGGGCGAGGGTGTGCATGGCCAGGGCGTTACCAACGTCAAGTTCGCAGGAGGCGGAAATTCCCCGCTGGTTTAGTTCAGAAAGAAGAACGCAGGGCGACACGCCAAGCTCCTGCTGGATTTCCATCCAACAGCGAAGGGCAAGACAGTCCAGCCGGTATTCATCAATCATGGCGTCCAGGGCGACCCCCAGCCGAGAGAGGTTTTCCAGAGCATGGTCGGGAGTACCGGTCCAGTCGGCAAGGTTGGCCAGGGTATCGCGCTTGGCCGCCACGGCCGCCTCCCCGGGCGCCAGGGAACGGGTTCGCTGGAAAAGTTCGGACAGGTCAAAACACTCCGTGGTGATCCCGTATTTCTGCAGGGCGAGTTCGTCAAAGCGGACAGTCTTGAAGGCGGTGGTCCGGGCGCCAATCGCCCCCAGGGTCAGGCACCGGGTTCCCCCCACCACGCGGCAGAGACGGTCAAAATAATCGATGTTTCCGGCGAAATCGGGCGAAGACGGCGACACGGTGTGGGGTTTTAGGGCGGTGAAATTTATCCCGCATTGACAGAAAACGTCCATTATGGAAAACTTGCCACAGAAGGAATCGCGACGTAGCTCTGGACTCATCTTGTCCAGTTCGTCCGGATAGGCCTGTATCAAGATGGGAACCCGGCAGTCCCGGAAGGCTGCCATCGCCCCGTTTTCATCGCCAAAATTGGGTAGCGACAGGATTACCCCATCGTATTTGCCCCGGTTTTCCTCAAGGAAGGCGGCGTATTTCCTCCCCTCGGCCGCGGTTTCCACCGCCCCATTGCGGGTGGCGTCGGCCGGAAGGGCGATAACCGCGTGGCCCAGCCCCTCCAAGACCCGGGTCAATTCATCCCGGGCCGACTGTTGCAGGCTGGCGGGGAAAAAACCCCGGTTGCCGAAATAAAGCGCGAAAGTGGATTTCTTTTCCATGGTAATCCTCCTAAATGGGCGGTCTTCGCCTTTCCGGGGTTATTAATACCGGAAAAGCCGGAAAGAACAAGGCTGGCGGGTATCGCCGCCGCCGGCGCTTAAAATTACCACAACCCCGCCGAGACGGCGGTTAGTCCCTAAACTACGGGTGAATCACCATTCCCCCGGCCACTCCCGGTCCACCGGGTGAAAGCCGGATAAACTCCGAAGGAGATGTCATGCGCATGGTTAAACTGGCGGTAATACTAGGAGTACTGTTCTTAGCCGGAATCGGCGTGGCGGGAGCGCAAGAAATTGCCAAACACATTAACAACAACACCCGCTGGCTCTGTTACTATGGTGAAGACCGCCGCGTGCTAGGTGTCAAGGACTACGACCTCTTGATCCTGGAATCGGAATCTATCGGCCGCATCCGCCCCGCGGACAAGGGCAACCGCCGCTGTATCGGTTACATGAGTATCGGCGAGGCCGAAAACGGCCGCTGGTTTTTCCCCGCCATCGCCGATCAGAGCTGGGTCCTTGACCCCAACCCCGACTGGCCGGAGTCGTACCGGGTAGACTCCCGTAGCCTTGAATGGCAGGACCTCCTCCTCTTCCAGGTGGCGCAGTCCATCCTCGACCAGGGTTACGACGGGCTGTTCCTCGATAATGTCGACAACGGCGAAATTCTCATCGAGGAAGATCCGGAACGTTTCGCCGGGGCCGATCAGGCCACCATCGACTTGATTCGGAAGCTACGGGAGCGCTATCCCGACGCCACCATTGTCGCCAACAACGGCCTGGAAGTGGTGCCCCTGGCCGCCCCCTACCTGGATGGCATGATGTACGAAGGGGTGCGGTCGACCTGGAAAGCGCCGGAAGGGGACGAGGAGACAGATGCGGACGGCTTCGCCTACGGAGACATCGACCCGGAATACCGGGAATGGTTGCTTCCCCGTCTGGAACGGGTTAAAGCGGCTGGGGTGCCGATCCTCGCTCTTGACTACACCTATATCAACGACCAGGATAAGGTGGAAAAACTTTACCAGGAATGCCGGCAGGACGGGACCATACCCTATGTTTCCATACGTAGCCTTGACTGGTTCCCCGGAATAGAAAGTCTACCGCCCCTGGACGATTAGGCATCGCTTGCGCTGGCGGGTTAAAACCGGCCCGCCAGCCGCCCTGCCTTCTTGGCCGGGGTAAATCCATCCCTCGCCCGGGAAACCCTACTAGGTGTCCTTTTTCCGGGAGCTAGCAACCGGCGGCGGAGGCCCGCCTTCATCCTTGTTTTCCTCCTGCCGAAGGATCCGGGTGCCCCGGCCGATATTGATAACCGGCGCGTCCTGTCCCTTGCGGCGGATCTCCTCGCGTAGCCGGGTAAAGGCTTCCCCATACTCGGTAAACTTGTCGCCTAGATACAGGCGCCTGGCATCCTCGTCCTCAATAAGCTCCTGAGGCGTGCCGTGTTTCAACACCTTGCCGTCGCGGATAATGTAGGCGCGGTCGACAATGGTGAAGGTTTCGAAAACATTGTGGTCGGTAAGGAGTATGGAAATCCCCCGCCGCTGCAGGTTGTGGATAATCTTCTGGATGTCTTCGCAAGCCCGGGGATCGACGCCGCTGAAAGGTTCGTCCAGGAGAAGAATGCTGGGGCTAGCCACCAGGGCGCGGCAAATTTCCAGACGCCGGCGCTCACCCCCGGAAAGCGTGTGGGCCATGCTTTTGGCGAGCCGGGTAAGGTTCATGTCACCGAGGAGTTCACCCAGACGCTCCCGACTGGCGGCCCGGGTCAGGTTTTGCGTCTCCAATATGGCGATGACGTTGTCTTCCACCGTCATGTTGCGAAAAACCGACGGCTCTTGGGAAAGATAACCCATACCGCAACGGGCCCGGCGGAAAGTGACCAGACGGCTGATGTCCTGGCCGTTAAGCTTCACATACCCGCCTTCGGAACGGATCAACCCCATAACGATACGAAAAGATGTGGTTTTGCCAGCTCCGTTGGGACCCAAAAGCCCAACTATCTCACCCTTGGCGACATGAAAATCAACCCCGTCAACCACCCGACGGTTGTTGTAGGTCTTTACCAGGCCACGCACCTCCAGTAATGGCATTTGCCGTTCCCGTCTTTGCCTGTCGACGCCTGACCCCGCCGCGTTAGTCTACCCGGAGAACCAACCCTGTTTCTCCGTCAAACCCAGCAAGTTTCATCGTAAAGTTGCCTATTGTCAGGGTTGCCCCTAGTATTTGCAAGCGCTTTCTTTAACTCATTCCACCAACGCCTTGGCTAAGTAGTCCGGGTAGTCAGGAACCATCCCCCCTGCTCCATCAAGACTGTTCACTGTTGGCCTTCCCGGGACAAGGCGTCCTCTCCTCACGGCGCGACGCGGTTAAACCCAGGGCGAAATTTCCCGGCCGACCGCGGCGCGGCAGTTGGCACGCCGCCGCTCGAAGTATCCGTCAACAAACGGCTAAAACCCGCCTGAACCACCTTACCCGTGCGGTGGAAAGGCAGAGAGAGCGCCACTTAAAGCAGGGTCCTAGCGACATCAGGAAAAGTGACGGCTAAACCATCCCTGCTGACCTAGGCATTCCGGAGTTAAACTAGCCAAGACCAGATACCCAGAGGATACGAAAAATGCTCTGCCTCACCTGCCCCCGGGGCCCAGGACAAGCAGGAAAACCGACCGAGAGATTTTCCCCTGCCCCGTAATGAATTCCATTGGACTTTACCGGTGGCGCAAATATAATTATCCCCTTAAAGACCCCTCGCAATAAACGCATCCTTCATTTATCCCATTGATAAATGATTAGTTGCAATAACGACAGGGGACGTGGGTTTTTTAGCCGGGATGGCGGAATGGCATACGCGCGGGTTTCAAAAACCCGTGGCCGCAAGGTCGTGTGGGTTCAAGTCCCACTCCCGGCACCAATTTTCCCATGAATCCCTTCAGCGATAGCGCTGAAGGGATTTTCATACCATCGCATTTGAGTAATATTTAAGTAGTCTTGCCAGAATGCCATTTTCTTTTCAGGCATTAACCAAAGCGTCATATCCCCACCCTGAAGTGCTGGGTTTTCCGGCGCTTTGGCTAAATAGAACGCACAACACCGGACTTTTTCCATGACAACAAACCACCAAGAATACCTCGAAATAAGCGTATCGCCCTCGGGACGTGTTTTGTCCGCACCTGTCTCCGCCGCGGAAGACTGGACGTGGAGCGCGCCGGCGGGAACCTGGCGCGACTACCCCGACATTACCGAAACCACCCTTCTCTCGCTCGCCGCGACCGAAGCAACGCTAGGGCTGCCATCGGCATGGGCATTCTGGAGCGATTTTACCAAGTTGTACCTTACTGCCTTGTGCCATACTTCCGAAGGCGAAGCCATTTCGCCCTCGCCGCCGGAACCAGAGCGGTTGGCTGGTTTGGCAGCAGCGGTTCCCCCAATGCCAGGGGGCGAATATGTGACGCCAGAAATACTCTCCCGCTTTTGGGAGCGGTTGAATAGCGCTCTATGGGACGCCGCGAACGGATATGCTGACGGTGTCACCGGGTGGTTAAGGGCGCACAATCCTGCCTGGCGTCTAGTGGGTAAAGTGTGTTTTCACTTGGCCGAAAACAGAAAGAATCCCGAACTCCCCTTTGCGTTTCTGGCAACCTACTCGCCCGGAGTCTCGGCCCGGGGAAATGCCAGGCACGCACCTCTCGGGAACGCCCTCCTAGAATTCGCCGGCGCCAAAAACAAGAAGGCGCTACTCAAACTGTTGTCCCCGGTTCACGCCGCCTCGGAAAAAAGCGCTCTGGCGAAAGAGTTGGTGGATTCGGGCCGCGTCTTTCATCCCCAGGCCTGGACGCCAGCAATGGCGTATCGTTTCCTTAAGGACATTCCGGTTCTAGAAGAGGCAGGGCTTATGGTACGGGTGCCGGACTGGTGGGCGAGACGCCCCCGGCCGGTGGCGCGGGCCGCAATCGGAAAAAACAAATCCGGCGGCGTGGGCAAAGACGCTCTTCTCTCTTTTAACCTTGAACTGTCCCTCAATGGCGAAGCCTTGTCGGAAGAAGACTTCCAGGCGATTATGGCGGGGCAGGATGGTCTGACCCTTCTTAAAGGCCAGTGGGTCGAGGTTGACCGGGAACGCCTTAAACAAGCGCTTGACCACTGGAAAAAGGTGAAGCGTAACTTTGCCCAGGACGGTGTTTCATTCCTTGCGGGGATGCGCTTGCTGGCCGGAGGAGGTTCGTTCGGAAGCGAGACCACAGAAGACGAAATGGCGGTGTTACGCGATTGGTCAGAGGTGACGGCGGATGGCTGGTTCGCAGAGACTCTGGAAAAATTGCGTTCGCCCGAAGCGGACGCTGTGCGTTCAACCATACCGGCTGGACTTAAGGCGGAGCTTCGGTCGTATCAGGAAACCGGGGTGAAATGGCTGTCGTTCCTGTCTGGCCTGGGCCTCGGCGCCTGTCTCGCCGACGACATGGGAGTGGGTAAAACCATCCAGGTCATTGCCCTCTTGCTAAAGCAACACGACGCCGGCGGCAAAGCCCGCCGCCCGTCCCTTATCGTGTTGCCAGCGTCGCTACTTGGCAACTGGCGCTCAGAGCTGGAACGTTTCGCGCCGTCGTTGTCGGCGGTTTTCCTGCACCCGGCGTTTATCGACGCTCAGGCGGCCAAGCTGGCGGCGGATGACCCGGAGACGACCTTCGCCGGCGTTGATTGCGTTTTCACCTCCTACGGCATGGCGCTTCGCAACAAATGGCTGGCCGAATTTAAGTGGCGTTTCGTCATTCTTGACGAAGCCCAGGCTATCAAAAATCCCCATACCCGACAGACAAAACAGGTCAAGGCTTTCCAAGCTGACGCCCGTATCGCCCTCACCGGCACCCCGGTGGAAAACCGTCTGTCAGATTTGTGGTCGCTGTTCGATTTTCTTAACCCCGGGTTGTTGGGGGGCGAAAAGGAATTCAACCGATTCATCAACCGCCTTGAATCGCGGGAAACCGATAAATACGGCCCGCTACGCATACTCACGCGGCCATATATCTTACGCCGCCTCAAGACCGATTCCGCCATCGCCGCCTCGCTCCCGGAAAAAACCGAGGTCACGGCCTTTTGCGGGCTATCGAAAAAACAGGCGGCGTTGTACGAACAATCCGTGCGGGAACTGGATCGGTTGTTACATGACCCTGAAACGGTCGGGGTCAAACGTCGCGGGCTGGTGCTCTCCTTCTTGATGCGCTTCAAGCAAATCTGCAACCACCCCGACCAATGGCTGGGCCAACATGCCTACGCTCCTGGTGACAGCGGCAAATTCGCGCGCCTGCGGGACATCGCCGAGGAAATCGCTTCGCGGCGGGAGCGTTGCCTGGTGTTTACCCAGTTCCGCGAAATGACGGGGCCGATAGCGGATTTCCTCGGCGGCGTCTTTGGTCGAGCGGGACTGGTGTTGCACGGCGAGACGCCGGTGAAGGAACGTAAAAAACTGGTGGACGCTTTTCAGGCCGACAACGGGCCGCCGTTTTTCATTCTTTCTCTTAAGGCTGGCGGCGCCGGGCTAAACCTCACCGCCGCGTCGCACGTGGTGCATTTCGACCGCTGGTGGAATCCGGCGGTGGAGAACCAGGCCACCGACCGCGCCTACCGTATTGGACAGAAGCGTAACGTCCTAGTGCACAAATTTCTGGTGCGGGGTACTATTGAGGAGCGGATCGACAAGCTTATCGAAAGCAAGAAGGAAATCGCCTCCGGAGTTTTGGAGGAAGGCGCGGTGGCGTCGCTCACCGAAATGTCCAACGCCGAACTGCTGCGGTTTGTTGCCCTGGATTTGAAAGCGGCCGAGGCGGAGTGAAAAGGAGGTGCGCATATGTCAAGGTGGGAACGATATGGCGCTTGGCACCAGTATGTGCCGGTGGCAAATAGGATTGCCAGTGCGAATAAGATGACGGAAAAACTCAGGAAGAAGGGAGTCGACATCCAGCCGGTGACGCTGTCCGGCAGTAAAATCGCCACCTCGTTCTGGGGGAAGGGCTGGTGCCGTCACATGGAGTCGTTTCATGATTACTCAAACCGGCTGCCACGCGGGCGGTCGTATGTCAGGAACGGTTCGGTCGTGCATCTCGATATTGGCAAAGGCGTGATTGTGGCATTGGTGGCCGGGAGTAAAACCTATTCGGTGGAGATTCAGGTTGAACTCTTGTCACCTTCGCGTTGGGAATCGATCAAACAGCAATGCGCCGGTCAGGTTGCGTCGCTTCTCGATCTTCTCAGAGGCAAACTCTCCGACGGCGTGATGCGAGTGGTGACGGATCAGGTTAGTGGCCTGTTTCCCGGTCCCAAGGAATTCAAAATGAATTGCAGTTGCCCCGACTACGCCAGCATGTGCAAACACATCGCCGCCGTGTTCTACGGCGTCGGAGCCCGCCTCGACGAAAAGCCGGAATTGTTGTTCCTGCTTCGCGGCGTTGACCACAACGAACTCGCCCTCGACGGCGGCGTGGAGACAGTCATCGCCAAGGGCGGCGATGTCACGTCGCATTTTGCCGACGTGGATTTGTCCGAGATGTTCGGTATCGAATTGGTTGAACAGGAGGATGCAACAGTAAAGACCTTGGCGAAACCAGCCAAACAGACGAAGTCGCCCCGTGCGGCAAAACCAACGCGAGTGAAAAAAGAGGCCAAAAAGAGCGCCGAACCACCAAAAAGGCAAAAGGACAAGACTACTACCAAGGAAAAAGTGGAGACGGCTAAACCACCGGCGCCGGCCGCCCGTAAACCACGCCAATCCCGTATAACTGGTGCAAAAAAACAACAAGACACCGTGCGCCAGGACAAGGTGGTGAAAAAGGTGAAGAAGCGCGTCGCGAGTAAAAAAGGCGTAGCACCAACCAAGCGCTCCCGCTGACCCCTAGTACTCTTGGCTGCGGCTATTCTCTCCAGGTTTATCTCCGTCGGCGCTGGCGGCGCGGGCGCCGGCCTAGTCGACACGTTCCCGGGCGGGAGCGACTAGCCCGACGCGATGGCTGAGGAGGTCGACTGCGTGGACACTCCATACGGGGTCGGCAAGGTGAATTGTTAGTTTCTCCCAGACCGCCCACTACTACCGGCCGGCCAGGATTTCCAACCGTGATTTGACCCGGATGCGGATTTTGGCCAAGGTGTTCACCAAGCATCCCTTACCAGCTCCCTCCCTCTCTTTGCATTTCAGCCCACACACCAGGGTACTTCGTCTCGGCTTCCTCCATAGAGTACGGAATAATACCAATAAATTCGAATCCTAGTTCCTCAAGCGAGGGAGCAAGAGTATCAAGGATAAACCTTGAAAAGTTAGCTCTTTTATCGCTGGGTATTCCTATGGCATTGATGAAAACACCATATTCCTCACGGAATTCGTATTCAGCCGATACTTTGACTGTTTTAAATTCACTTTGAATTATCTGCTGATACGCTGCAAGCATCGCATCGGAAATCA
>JAITQC010000040.1 GCA_031289115.1 Planctomycetota bacterium | reverse complement strand
CACCCAAATCTGCCAGTTGCCATCCATGGAGTTGAAGCGGCTGAAAGCGAGAAACTGCGAGTCGTGCGACCAACTGGGGTGGATGTCATCGTCAGGGGTGCGGGTGAGTTGCTTCGGCGAAGAACCCGAAGGAGCGTCAAGCTGACGCATGAGGAGGCTCCAGTTGCCATAACGGTTGGAGCACCAGGCGAGCCACTCCCCGTCCGGGCTAACCGCTGGCATCATGTCGGCCATGCTGTCGTCGGTAAGGAGGGTCCAGGCCTTGCCGTCGACATCCTGCATGGCCAGTTTGGGGTTTTTAGACATTCGGGTGGTGGAATAAAACATGGTTCTGCCACTGGGGTTTAGGGTGACGTTATGGTCGCCCCCAGCTTCGGCAAAAGTGTTTTGGGTCAAACCGTTAAGGAGGCCAGCGCGGGAAAGGCGGGTTCCCAGGGTGTTGGGGTTGTAAAGATTTTCCACCCAGGCCCGGGGTTGGTACTCCACTCCCATTTGCTCTTTCTGGACTGGGTTAGCCGGATCCATGTCCGGCATCCTCTCGCCATATTTCCAGTCACCGTCCAGCGCCCCGCCGCCAGAGACGAAGGGGTTGTGGTCCCGTCCATACACCGGGAGTTGCGGGTAAAGGGGATTACCCTCGCGGGGCACCCCTCCCAACTCCTGGCGTTTGTCCGAGCGGGAGAGGCCAAAAGTTGGCCAACGCCGCCCGCCGCCGGCAGAATTACTGCCGCCCGCCGGACCACCGGAACGGATATCCTCGCCTGGTCCCCGGTCACTACTGGGACTGTCGAATAGGCAGCCTGCTAGGCTACCGGCGAGCGTCAATGCCAAAAGCACGGCCGCGATCCTCTGCTGCACGGCTATCCTCCCTTTAAGAGTTGGCCAGAACGTATTCCCTGACAGACGCACCGCCCGGGGAAGCGTGGCTCGCGCCCGCCTCGTCTGGCTAAGACTACTAATATTTTTATCGGCCATAACGGTGGTTCCGCTTCAGGGATAATCTGCTTCGGGAGCGGTAAAAGAAAATCTTTCCTTCCTCCCCCCTGTCCGGCTGGGAGGAAAAGTTGCTTGGCGTTGGCGGGAAAAAACCCTAAAACAAGGGGTCAACCGGGGTCGTTTCGACCCGGGTGAAAGCGAGGAGGGAGAAATTGAGCGGGAACTTGACCAGGACCGCATGCGGTTGGCCCTCCGGGCAGCCCAGGACGCCTACCAGGCGGGGGAGGTGCCGGTGGGGGCGGTTGTCTACCAGGGAGAGCGTCTGCTAGGCCGGGCCCACAACCAGCGTGAACTTCTCCGCGACCCCACCGCCCACGCCGAAATGCTGGCCATCTCCCAAGCCGCCGCCGCCCTTGGCAGCTGGCGCCTCACCGATTGTGTCCTCTACGTCACTCTCGAACCCTGCGTCATGTGTGCCGGCGCCATGATTCTTGGCCGGCTGCGGCGGGTGGTGTACGGAGCCGCTGACCCCAAGGCTGGCGCCTGTGGCTCCCTCCTAGACGTCCTGGCATGCCGGGGTCTGAATCACCGGGTGGCGGTGACACCTGGCGTCTTGGCAGCGGAGTGTGGCGAAATTTTACGGGTTTTTTTCCAGGAGCGGCGGGAGGCGGGGGCGAGACGGCCGCCAGACGAGAATTTTTGACGCGTCGCCAGAAAGAGAGCCAGATAATTTCCCGAAGTCTCCCGGGCCCCGCCTTTCCCGGCGGGGCTGGCAAACTCCGGCTGACGCCAGAGGTGTTTACACCCGAGAGACTTCCCTAGCCAGGAAACTCAGGACACTAAAGCCCACCCCGGGATGCGCCAGGCAGCAGTAGTTTTACTTTCCGGGTCCAAGTGTTTTCACCAGTTGGTAAAACCAGTTTCCCACCCCCAGGCGGTATAATCAGGCGCCTTCCTCTTCCCAGTTGTCGGAAACCCGTGGCGGAGTGGCTAACCCTCCGGAACCCGGTATGCTGGTTTGGACGGCAAAGACTATTGACCTTCTCCCCCGGTTGCGCTAAAATGGATAATTAGAAAAGTTTGTAGGTAAAGCAAGGTGGTCCGACACCGTTGGCGGTATTTTAATACGGGTTGGCGGGTTCCCGCATTCTTCAAGCTTCGCGATTCCGGCGGCTTAAACCCTATCTAGAGGGTAAAAAACGCTGTGCTGGTGCCAAAGGTGGTTAGGCTTATTTTACACCTTCGCCAGTAAGCCGTGCTTTCCCCTGCGCCTTGGCGGTTAGCAGACAAAGCCCCACCGGTTCCAGGAAGATTCACCAAAAAAAAAGTTCAAACCCGCTAGCTAATGTTTGGCGGGGGTATGTTCCCGGAGTGGCCTTCCAGCGCCAGCCCCGGGGTATTTCCTTAAGCCAGGATATTGAACAGCGGGCAAAAATGTTACCCTGGCTAACCGAGACATCTTTCCGTCTCTAGCCGTCAGGATGGATGAAGCGCCTGCTGGACTGTCTCCACCCGCCGTGGGCGAAAACTTACTGGCCCGCCCCTCGGCGAAGAACCTTGCGTCGGCGCGGTCTAGAACCGCTTTTAGACACTGGTATTTTTAAACCGCACTATGGGCTGTAAAGGGTGGCTATTCTTCAAGCCAGACCTCGGTAATAATATTTTGGGGAATTACAGGTAAGCGCCAGGACGCGCCCGTCATTCCTTATTTGAAAACCCGGGAGACGGAAGCGTGAGGGGCAAGAAAGCATCTGCCACAGGCATGTGGGGATCAAATACCCGACAAACCATGCGCTCGGGCGCGCTAGCGCCGGAATTAAAAATCCAGGTGCGCTGGGGTCTTGCCACCCGCCTGTTTATGGCGTTTTTCGGGGTGATCATCATGGTGGTGCTGGCCTCGCTGGTCGGGGATAGTACGCTTCGCGAGTTACAGCAGACGCTAGTGGTATCGCAAAACTCTTTTAATCAAGTGTCAACCCTCCAAGATGACAACCGGGCCTCCATGGATGGCATCGTGGTCGCCATTGACAAGGTCGGTGTCACTTTCGAATCCGCCCTCACCACCATCACCGAGACTGACAAACGCGTCAATATGGTCAATTCTGTCGACCTTCCCGCGGTCATCGCTATCGGTATCATCCGCGAGGCGCTGACCGATGTCGCGGTTGGTGAACGCACCCTGCTTATGCAACAGATGCGTGACTTGGCTATCCGCGGACGACAGCGCTCGGCCATTGTCTCCGCCCTCGAACGGGCCAACAACTCCCGCACCTCCCTTTCCGATATCGAAGCCAGCTTCACCCCCGAAAAAAAGAAAGCCTGGCGGAGTTTCATAATGGCGTGGGAGATATGGGAAGGTGAACACGCCAAGCTAAGCAAACGCTTTGACCGGATTGACAATATTCTGCGGGACCCCACTGATCGTCAAGCCGAACTGGAGAAGGAGTCCAAGACCGCCTACGAAATTGCTTTTGATGACGTCCAGGCGGCCCGCGATATCGTGAACATGGCCCTCGACGATATGGTGGTCCTGATCAGCGAATCGGCCAAAAAGACGGCGCAACTTGCCAGTAACGACGCCAGACACGCGACTGAGGACGTCAGCGCCGCCAAGACCAGCATGGAGCAGATAACCGAGGAAATCCAGGATTTCCAGGTCAACAAGATGAAGGGGGTCCAAGCCTCGGTGGCCGAGGCGGCCGACGACATCCAGGCCTCTATCAAAAACGCGGCCAGCGCTAGGTGGATCTTCTTCACTTGTCTACTCCTGGGTTTCTTTGTGTCGTTAATTATCGCCCTCAAACAGACGCGTAACATTTCTCACCCCATCAATCTGGCGGTTCGGCAGATCGTCATGCTTTCGGAAGGCCGCATTGACCAACATGTCATGAGTAATTACCTGAACCGGACAGACGAAATCGGGATTCTGGCGCGGGCGATCGACGGAATGTTACGTTCGCTACGCGAGGAGGTGGCCATCGCCAACGTCATGGCCTCCGGAGATTTCTCCGGTTCTGTTTCCCTGCGTAGCGATGAGGACCGGCTGGGTAAAGCCCTGTCCGAAATGATGCGTATCACCCACGACACCCTCTCCGGCGTGAACTATCTGGTGCGGCAGGTGACAGAGAACGTCCAGGGTATTTCCAACGTAAGCCAGCTCTTGTCGGTGGGGGCGAGCGAAACCGCCACTTCCCTGAAACAGATCTCCACCAACACCGCCCGGGTAGGAGAACAAGCTCTCAACAACACGAAAAACGCCATGCTGGCGAACGACTTCGCCATTTCCAACCGCAAGGTGGCGGAACACGGTTACGCCGCCATGGAAGAGATGATGGTGTCTATGCGGGATATCCAGGCCTCAAGCGCCCGCACCGCGCAGATCGCCGAACTGATTGACAATATCGCCTTCCAGACTAATCTACTGGCCTTGAACGCCTCGGTGGAGGCGGCCCGGGCCGGGCGGCACGGCAAGGGTTTCTCCGTGGTGGCTAACGAGGTGCGTAGTCTAGCCACCCGTAGCGCCAAGGCGGCGGGGGAGACCGCCACCCTGGTGGGGGACACCCTCAAGCGAGTCGAAAACGGGGTGGCCAACGCCAAGCGGACCAACGAGGCCTTCAAGGAAATCCTTGACAACATTGAGCAGACAACCACGGTTTACAGTGAAATGGCTGTCGCCAGCCAAGGGCAGTCGAAAGACATTAACCACATCGTGTCTGGCTTGTCGCAAATCGACACATCAACCCAGGAGAATTCACGCTACGCTTCGGAAACCGCCACCATCGCCCGGACCCTGTCGGAGCAAAGCGCGGAGTTAAGGCGGATGATCGCCTATTTCCGGTTACAGGGAAACCGCCATACTGCCATCGGCACTTCCCGCGAGGCACCCCCCCAGCGTCTCCCCCTCCCCCAGCCCGGAAGAATACCGCAGCGCTGACGCTGTCCACCTGGGTTAAGCGGCGGAAGGCCCCGGTATTTTTGTCTTGACTTGTCTTGCGCCACAAGGATAGTTTTAGTTAGTGGTCATTGTGAAAATGTGAAGTTAAACGTGAAACAGTGTACCCCAAATGCAGAGAACTGCTTGGAAGGTAACTATGACAAAATTTTACGCGACTGTTTTAATGGCGATCATGATGTCAATCTCGATTGCCTTTGGACCGTCCGGTTTTTCCGTGGCGGGCGAGGGAATTGGCGGCAATCCAAAATACCTGGACGAAGATGGTGATCAGACCGCCGACCTGCCTATCGACCCCAAAGAGTGGATAAATCCCGACACACTGGTGTTTGCCGATCCGCCCCTGGAAGACATCGGGCAGGACCTCTTTGCCGAGTTTGTTGAATTACTCGCCAAAAAGACAGGTAAAAAGGTGGTCCACAATGTCATGGCCTACAATTCCTCCGGTATTGAAGACATGCGGTCTGGGCGGCTACACATCGCCAGCTTTTCCACTGGCGCCACCCACTACGCCGTGGACCTGGCGGGGTATGTGCCTATCGCCACCAAGGGCGATGAAGACGGGTTCCAGGGCTATCGTCTTATTGTGATTGTCAGAAGCGACAGCCCCTATTTTAAATTGCAGGATCTACGGGGAAAAAGCGTCGCCCACACCACGCCTTCCTCGCTTTCCGGGCATATCGCTCCGGTAGCTCTACTCACCCGCGAAGGCATCACCCCCGGGACCGACTATAAAGTCGAGTTCGCTGGTAACCATGAAAAGGCCACCCTGGGAGTGGGCGCTGGCACCTATGACGGCGCCTGCGTCGGTTCCTCCCTGTTTGATCGTATCGCCGCGGCTGGGGAAATCAACAAGGACGACTTCCGTATCATTTGGCAGAGCGGCAAGTTTCCCACCTCTTCCTTTGGCTATGTCTACAACCTCGACCCGGATCTGTCGGCAAAAATCAGGGAAGCTTTTTACGAATACCGTTTTACTCCAGAAATGATCAAGATCTTCGATACCGACCGCTTCTCTCCCATTACTTACGCCCGGGATTACAAAATCACCCGCATCATCGCTGAAAGCGCGGGCGAGAAGTTTGACGAGGAGGGGTTGCAGAAAATGTTTGAGTCTGACCAGGAAGCGGCTAAAAAGAAAGCCGCGGCGAAATAGGGAAGGATTAACCGGGGTGGGTTTGGTCAGG
>JAITQC010000147.1 GCA_031289115.1 Planctomycetota bacterium | reverse complement strand
GTGCGGGGCAAGGTGGTGAAGACAGGAAAACCGGAAACCCCCTGGCTGACCCTGGCGGGTGAAAAGGAGGAGGCGCGGATACGTTGTCAACTTGTCCCCGAGGCCTCTGCTAACCCGCTGCCAAAAACGGGAAGCCTGGTCACGGTGCGGGGGATGGGGGAGGGTAAGCGTCTTGGCCTGTCCTTAAAGGAAAGCCGGATTGTTTCGGTAGTAGCCGGAGATTAGCTGGCGCCAGGGTGTTTGACCCGGTGGTATTTCATGAAAAATAAGCCCTCCCGACCGGGAGGGCTTTTTGCCAGAAGAAAGGGAAGGGAGAGCTCGGGGGCGGGTTCCTTAATCGCCCTGATGGTCGCCGGCGTAATTCTCGAAACGCATGACATCCTTCAGGAAGGAGAGTCTAACCATGTCGGTGGGGCCGTTACGCTGTTTCGCCACAATAATTTCCGCCACCCCGGGTTGGTCGTCAGTTTTATAGTAATCTGGACGGTGGAGCATCATGACCACGTCGGCGTCCTGTTCGATTGCCCCTGATTCGCGTAGATCAGAAAGGATGGGCTTGGGGTCATGGCGACCCTCGGGTTTACGCGACAATTGGGACAAGGCGATTACCGGGATGTGGAGTTCTTTGGCAAGCGCCTTGAGGCCCCGCGAGATTTCCGACACCTCCTGTTCTCGGCTACGGCCCCGCGCCAGGTTGGAGGCGGTCATAAGCTGCAGATAGTCGATAATCACCAGCTTCAATTGGTTATGCACCTGGAGATGCCGGCATTTGCCGCGGAGTTCGACCAGGGAAATAGCGGGCGTGTCGTCAATCCACAAGGGCGACTTTTCCAGTTTTTCCGAGGCGTCGGTTAACCTGGCGAAGTCTTCCCGGTTGAGGTTAAGTTTACGCAGTTTCTGCCCCTGCACCCTGGCTTGGGCAGAAAGTATGTGGCTGGTTATGTCTTTGGCACCCATTTCCAGGGTGAAGATGGCGACAGGCGTTTCGCTCTCAAGCACGATGTTACGGGCGATATTGAGGGCGAAGGTGGTTTTTCCCATAGCCGGGCGGCCGGCGACGATGATCAATTCATCGGGGTGGAGACCTGTCAAGAGGTCGTCCAGGCCGAGGAAACCGGTGGACAGGCCGGTTAGGCCACGGTCGGTGGCATTGTCGATGTCAGTCCAAAGCCGATGCAGTATTTCCTCCACCGATTCGATATTGCCGTGAAAATTCTGGGCCGCGACGTCGTGTATTTTCTTTTCCATTTCACTAATGACGTCCAGGGAGCGTCCGCCGGGGGCGGCGGCCTGGGTGATGCTTTCGTTGCTGATCTGGATTACCCGCCTTAGGGCGGAAAGTTCTTTCACCACTTCGGCGTAGTGCTCGGTGTGGGCGCCGGAAATCACGCTGTCGGTAAGGCGCATCAGCGCTTCCTTGCCGCCGATGTTTTCCAATTGTCCTTTGGCGCGGAGTTCATCGCGGATAAGCACCGGATCCAGGGCGGGGTGTTGGTTACGGACTGCAAGCATGGCGCGGAAGACAGTGGCGTGGGCGGCTGAGAAAAAATCCTCGGGGGTCAATTTGCCGTCAATCAGGTCAAACTGGGTCGGTTCGATTATAAGCCCACCTAGAAACGCCTGTTCCGCCTCTAAATTGTAAAGGGCGCCATGCGAGTCGTCGGCGGTGGTGGAGGTGTCGGGAATATCCGGAGGTTGGTATTCCTCCGATTCCGGCTGGTAGTCGTCCTCCACCGGGTTTTCCACTGGTGGTGGGGTAATTGGCGAATCCGTCATGTCTATATTTTCCGGGCCGGGTCGGCGGCTTCAGGGGGAGAGGCGGCGGCGGCGGTGGTGGTGGCGAGGTTAGTGCGTTCGATGCCGATTTTCACAAAAGCGCAACCTGTCTCGAACTGATGGTCGCGGGGAATAACCCGGCGGATCTGGACGTTACCGGCCAGGTCGCCATGGCCTTCGGCGCCGCCAATCAGGCGGATGTAGAAAGTCTCGCTGGGGTTAAACTCCTCATCCAGCAATAACTGGCAGCCTCCCTGGCTAATATTGGTGGCTATCCCACGGCTGAGAATCTCGCTACCCTGGCGCTGGTAGAAGGCGGGAAGGTCGCAACGGTAGCGTTTGAAACGGCGCCGGTTGGCGCTGTTCACCACGTGGCGGCGGACGAAACGCAGGCCGGCCAGAAAACCACCGCCCGGGGCGGGATTGACCCGCCGTACCTCGGCGTTGTTTTGCAGGACCGCGGCGATAACCGGGGGCAGGGGGTTTTTCCAGTCGAAAATCAGCAACTGCCCCTTGACCAGTTGTTTTTGGCTTTCCAGGAGAATACCCCCGCGCGAAATGTCCTTGATCACGCCATCGTAGGAGGTGCTGTCGCGGGAAAGGGCGAAGGCCACTTTGATCTCGATACTGTGGCGCTCAAAACTCCGGGTGTTGCGGATGGTTTTACTGGCGGCGGTATTGCGAAAGCTTTTCAGGTTACTCAGGAGTAAGCGGGCGTTTTCCATGGGAGAGAGGGAGTCGTCTTTGGGAACCGGCGTCCCCGCCTCAGCCGCCAGGGCGCTAACAACCTCGGAGGCAACCGGCGGTGGCTGGGTTTTCTTGTCTGGAGCGGCTTTTTTGTCCCGGCAGGCCTTGCAAACGGAAATCCAGCGGTTGTCCTGATTACGCACTAATTGCAGGTCTTCAACTTTTTCAAAAGAGGCATTGCAAATAGCACAGACAGGCATGCGCTTTACCTCATAAAAAACGGCGGGACGATTTGTCCCGCCGTGACAGGGTTAAGGTTCCGGGTAAGAATTTCGCCAGCCATTTGGCGCCAGGACGGTCAAACAACTTCGCCCTTTAGGCCAATTCCTGTACCCGCTTCCCAGTATAGCGGTATTTCAATTGCCAACCGGGTTAGCCGCAGGGTTGGGCGCGGGGGTGGCTGCGGGTCTACCGGCCAGATCGTTCTCCTTGATATACAACCAACCCGGAGGCAGGGGCTGGGTGGTTGAGAAACGGGTCGGGGCCGGTGGCACCGGAGCGGGTGGGGGTACCGGAGCGGGTGCTTCCGCTGTTTGTGGCGCGGGTGGCTTGGCTACGGTGGCAGAGGCGGTGGTGGTGCTTTTACCAGAGTCCTGACTCTTACTGGCGGCCGGCTGTGTCGGCTCGCAGCCAGCAACCAACAGGGAGGTTAAAATTAAAAGCAAGGTAAGTTTGATCTTAGTCATAGGTTCCCTTTCGCAACCGGAATGAAGAAAACGATCTTCATTGCCTTTCGCTATTCTTCCTCAAAGAGGATTATACAGGGTCTTTTTCCACATCCCCCGGATATTTTCTTGCATTTTACTGGATTTTATTCATTATACAAGCGGTATAGGGTAACCGTCAATAAAAAAACAAATGGAGTTCCCATGGAAATGGAAGAGGCGTTACGTCTGGCGCAAAGCGACACCCAGTTGGTCCGGGTGCGTAAAAACCTTCTCTACACTTTTGGCGCCACCCGCTTACCCTATATCTGCCTTTCCCAGTCTAGCCGGGAGCCAAGCTCAGTGGTTGTCCGCCAGGGCGAGGTCATGGCTGACAAGCCCCAGATAGCGGTCCCGGGCCTGGATTTTCAAATCGAAGGTTTTCCCGACACCGAAGAGTGGCTAGGCAAGGGTGACAACAACATGCTTACCGTTCTTCTGGCGCGGCGCATATCCCTGCCGCCCTCCAAATATGTCAACAGCCAGGCGGGTGAAAATAATGAACCTGGTTCCCTGGAAGAGGCGATTGAACGGGCGGTGAACCGCCTCGACAACGCCAACGATGTGCGTACGGCGGTCATTTCCGCCCCCGACCTGGTCTGGGGGCTTTCCATACTGCTTTATGTCGGCAGTCAAGTGGCGCGTTCAAGTTCCGCCAACGTCCAGGAGCATTTTGAGCATCTACGTCTGAATAATGGTCTTTAAATCCAAAACAACCCTGACAAGGAAGGTCAGTCAATGCCCAACCCAAACACTCCTCCAGCCGCCTCATTTCTCCAGTTTATCAGCGGAATGGCGATCCAGTCGCTGGTGCATCTGGGGAAAATGTCCAACCCGATCACCAACAAGTCAGCGGTTGACCTCCCCAACGCCAAATATTCCATAGATCTTTTGGGCATCTTGCAGGAAAAAACCAAGGGCAACCTGACGCCGGAGGAAAACGACTACCTGTCAAACGCCCTTCGGGATTTGCGTCTGGAATATTTAACTGTGAGCGGCGGTAAAAGTGGGGAAACGGGAGAAGCGGTTAGTAAAGAGCCACCCGTCTCCTAGGTTTTACCAGGTTTTTGCCTGGCGCCGCCCTACGCCAGTTATCTAGAGAGAGAGCTCTCTAGGCGCTCGGTTTTTTCCTGCCGCTGACCGGCGTCAACTCCGGGTCACCACCTGCCTGAATTATACGACCTCAGAGCTTTTCCTGGCAATTTGTTTTTAAAACCGGCGACTCGCCCGGTCGAGTCGCTTTTAAACGCTAGGAAAAGGTTTTTCCTCTTCCCCGCCAGTCCTTATGTTTCTCCCAAATTTATCAGATTAGCTGTAACCTTGGCGATTCCTCCCACCGGATTATCCCTGGACTATCCATCCTCCCGCTATAGAACTCCGACTCCCGGTGGCAAGCGCCGGGTGGGTGAATCTGGCGAGTGGCCAAGGACTTAGGCTTTCCGGAAGGGAGGAAATCC
>JAITQC010000154.1 GCA_031289115.1 Planctomycetota bacterium | reverse complement strand
TTGCTATGGTAGACGTTTAAGTACCTTGCTGACACTCCTGTCGGCGTAACCCAGGGTTAGGTCAAAAACACCTGGAGTCAAGGCCTGAAAATCAGGCTGGTGGAGTCACCAGGTCGTTTTTCTCCCATAATTGGGCAAAAACGGCGGAAAGACTGATTTTTTACCATCAATCTATCAGTCCTTGGCTTGACCGCAAAAAAAACCTGGTCAGGTCAAGGGTTTTACGCGGGGGAATAAATTGATGCGTTTCTCCTGTCACAACGCCTTACTGTTTAGGGAAAATACTTGCCTTGGCAGGGTGGAAAAGATATAATTTTTTCCTTTATAGAACCCGGCTCTCAACTGACTGCCGGGGTGTTTCCAAAACCTAGAGGTAGCGACAACCCATGAGTGACCCCAAGGGCACTCCGCTGGGACGTATCCGGAATATCGGCATCATCGCCCATATCGACGCCGGCAAAACCACCACGTCCGAACGGATCCTCTTCTACTCCGGAAAAGAGCACCAGATTGGCGAGGTCCATGACGGGACCACCGCCATGGATTATTTGCGTGACGAGCAGGAGCGGGGCATAACCATAACCTCCGCCTGCACCACCTTTGATTGGCTTAACCACCAGATAAACCTGATAGACACCCCCGGGCATGTTGATTTCACCGCCGAAGTGGAGAGAAGCCTCCGGGTGCTGGATGGCGCGGTCTGCGTCTTCTGCGCCGTGGCTGGTGTACAGGCGCAGTCGGAGACGGTGTGGCACCAGGCCGAGCGCTACCGGGTGCCATGTCTCGCCTTTATCAACAAAATGGACCGCTCGGGAGCCGATTTCTGGCATGTGGTGACGGATATTCGGGAACGTCTGAACGTCAACCCTCTTCCCTTGCAGTTGCCCTGGGGGGCGGAGGAGCGTTTCCGCGGAGTGGTCGACATCATCACTCGCCAGCTCCTGACTTTTGACGGTGAACAGGGGGAGATAGTAAAACGCCACCCCGTCCCTCCCGAACTTCTGGACGAGGTGGAACTCCATCGCCAGGAATTGGTGGAAAAGGCCGCCGACGCCAGCGAAGAGCTTACCGGCATGTTTCTTGAACAGGAGGACCTCACCCCGGAGGCGATAATCGAAGGATTGCGCATCCTTACCCTCCGCCGGGATATCGTGCCGGTTTTCTGCGGGTCCAGCCTGAAAAATCGGGGAGTGCAGCCGCTGCTTGATGCGGTGGTCAACTATCTCCCCAGTCCACGCGACATTGCCCCGCTAACCGGGCACCCCCCCGGCCAGCCGGAGGTGAAGGTGGCCTGTCCTCCCCTTCGCAAGGAGAAACTGACCGCCTTGGTTTTCAAGATTGTCGATGACACCCATGGCCCCCTGGCGTTTGTCCGGGTTTACAGCGGGGAGCTGGACGAAGGTATGCGCTTGGTCATCGCCGCCAATAGCCGCAAGGAACGGGCCGCCCGGCTCTGGCGTATCCACGCCAACCATCGCGGTCGACTGGAGGCGGTGGGTCCGGGGGAAATAATCGGGGTGTCAGGCCTGAAGTTCGCCGTTACCGGCGACACCCTTTGTGACGAGCGCCGGCTGGTTGAGCTGGAACCGCCAAAATTCCCCGCTACCGTTATATCAGTGGCGGTGGAACCGAAAGCCAACGACGACCGGGATAAACTGATCGATATTATCACCCGTCTCGAACGGGAGGACCCCACCTTCACCCACAATCAGGACCCCGAGACTGGACAACTGATCCTTGGCGGTATGGGTGAGCTCCACCTGGAGATTCTGGTCACCCGAATCGTCCGTGACTACAAGGTGGCGGTAAACATTGGTTCCCCACGGGTGTCCTATCGCGAGGGGCCGACTATTCCCGCCACGGGGCGCGGGGTTTTTGATCAGACCATAGCCAATCGAAATAACTACGCCGAGATTACCCTGGAACTTTCACCCTTGGCCGCCGAGATCGCTCCCCGGGTGGAGAGTAGCCTCCCGGAGGGGGTCACCAACCCTGTCCAATGCCAGGCCTTGCTTGAGGCAGTGCGGGGTGGTTTCCTTTCCGGCTCCCTGGGTGGTTATCCGGTGATCCATGTCCTGGCTCGCGTGGTCGGCCTGAAAAGCCGGGAAAACGAACTCACCGACCTTGCCTTGGCGGCAGCGGCGGAGGGGGCGCTCCGGGAAGCCCTGGGCCGATCCAACCCCACTCTCTACGAGCCCATGATGTCGCTAGAGGTCACCACTCCCGAGGAGTTTCTCGGACGCATTATCCACGACCTTAACGGACGCCGGGCCGAGATCGGCGCCGTTGGCCAGCATGGGGAGTTGCGGCAGGTGACGGCAAGGGTGGCCTTGTCTGAGATGTTTGGCTACGCTACGGTGGTTCGCGGTCTTTCCACCGGTCGGGCGAGTTATTCCCTTGAACCCTGTGCTTACAGCCAGGTGGCCCGCAACCGCTTGGCCGACATTCTAGGTTACAACCCCGGGTCTTGAAACCGGGTGGTATATTCTAATTACTGTCTTTATCGCAGGTGTATTTTGTTTGAGAAATGAAAAGGAGAAAAAGAATGGCCAAGGAAAATTTTGTCCGCAAGAAACCGCATATCAACGTAGGCACTATCGGCCACGTTGACCATGGCAAGACCACCCTTACCGCCGCCATCACCGCCGTGTCCTCCGCCAATTTCGGGGGTGGCCGGGTCATAACCTATGACGAGGTGGCTAAGGCTTCGGAGTCGCAGGGTCGCCGCGACTCCACCAAGATTCTCACTATCGCCACCTCGCACGTGGAGTATGAGTCGGCTGAACGCCACTACGCCCACGTTGACTGTCCCGGACACGCCGACTATGTCAAGAACATGATCACCGGCGCCGCCCAGATGGACGGAGCGGTTCTGGTGGTGGAAGCGCCCTCCGGCCCGATGCCCCAGACGCGCGAACACATTCTTCTGGCCCGCCAGGTGGCGGTTCCCAAGATTATCGTCTTCCTCAACAAGTGCGACTTGATGAAAGACGAGCCGGACCTGGTAGACCTGGTGGAAATGGAAGTGCGTGACCTTCTCACCAAGTACGGTTACCCGGGCGACGACATTCCCATCATCCGGGGTTCGGCCCTGAAAGCGATTGAAAACCCCAAGGCTGAAGATACCGGGGTGAAAGAACTCCTGTCCACCATGGACAAGTATTTTGACATTCCGCCCCGGGAAGAGGACAAGCCTTTCCTGATGCCGATCGAGGATGTCTTCTCGATCAAGGGCCGCGGTACGGTGGTGACTGGCCGTATTGAGCGCGGAGTGGTTAAGATGCAGGACAAGGTTGAGATTGTCGGCCTGGCTGACACCCGTGACACTGTCTGCACCGGGGTGGAAATGTTCCAGAAGACCCTGGACAAGGGAGTGGCGGGCGACAACGTCGGCGTCCTTCTCCGTGGCGTTGAAAAGAAGGATGTGACCCGGGGTATGGTTCTTGCCGCCCCCAAGTCGATCAAGCCCCATAAGAAATTCAAGGGCGAGGTTTATGTCTTGACCGCTGACGAGGGTGGGCGCCACACCCCCTTCTTCACCGGCTACCGTCCGCAGTTCTACTTCCGGACCACTGA
>JAITQC010000139.1 GCA_031289115.1 Planctomycetota bacterium | reverse complement strand
GATTCCCCGGGGGTGGCGGCTGGACCCGGGGACATGCGCCAGTTGCTGATTAATCTCCTGTTGAATCCCATCGACGCCTTGGGGGGGGGGGGGCGGGTGGTGGTGGCGGTGGAAACACCGGACGATTCTGGACCGGTCCGTTTCACCGTTTCTGATAACGGCCCCGGGATTTCCCTAGGCCGCTTGGAAGACGTGTTCCTTCCCTTTGTCTCCACCAAGAACGGGGAAAGCCACCATCAAGGGCTTGGCTTATCCATAGTCTATGGTATTGTCGACCGGGCTGGAGGTTCCATCAGTGTGGAAAACTCCCCGGAGGGAGGCTGTCGTTTTTCCCTTCTCCTTCCGCGCTGGCCGAAAGAAGGTGGCAGCTATGACTGAATGGCGGGAAAGTGATCTTTTCCCTCCCCTTCGGGATTGGTTGGAAGCCAACGGATATCAAGTGCACGCCGAGGTCAAGCATGCTGACATCGCCGCCCGCCGCGGCGAGGAACTGGTGCTTATTGAGATGAAGCGCTCAATTAATCTCGACCTCCTGCTCCAGGCGGTGGAGCGGCAGTCAGTGGAGGCATCGGTGTATGTGGCGGTGCCTCGTCCGGAACTTGAGGACAAGCGTTTCCGCCAACTTTGCCGCCTTCTTAAACGTCTGACCCTAGGTCTTATCCTGGTGGTCACCGACTCGCCCGCTCCCCGGGTGGAAATAAGATTTCACCCGCTTCCTTCCCCGCGTCGGCGTGACAAGGGGAAAACCCAGGCAATCCTAAGTGAAATGGCGGAACGCAGCCTCAACTTGAACCAGGGGGGGGTAAACCGTATCCCCCTGGTCACCGCCTACCGGGAACAAGCTTTGCTACTGGCGGTACTTCTGGCTAACCAGGGGGCAACCTCCCCCTGTAAACTCCGGGCGGCTGGCGGCGGCGCTAAAACCGCCGCCATCCTTCGCGACAACCACTACGGCTGGTTTGTGCGGGTAAGCCGGGGAGTTTATGATCTTACCCCGGTTGGCCAGCAGGCTCTGACCGATTACTCCCCCTTGGTTAAAATAATACAGGGTAAAGTGGGTGAACTTCCCACTCTTCGTCCCGACGTTTCTACCTGAGACTGGTAAAACCGGCGCTTTTGTTGCAAGCTTTTAAGTAGGCACTTAGGAAGTGCGCCAATGCGGATTTATTACGGCGGTTACGCTCCTATTGAAGCACCGGAAATACGCCCGTCACGCAACCATAAAGACTTCGGTCAAGGGTTCTATTGCACGGATTTTAAAGCCCAAGCGGAACGCTGGGCAAAACGCTTTGAAACGCCCGTCGTCAGCGTATTCGAGTATGCCAAACCCGCCGACACCAACGTCCTGAACTTTAAAACCATGACTGAAGAATGGCTCGACTTTATCGTGAATTGTCGAAGCGGTAAACCACATGGGTACGATATTGTGACCGGCGCGATGGCGAACGATCAAGTATGGAACTATGTCGCCGACTTTATTGATGGCGGGTTGACCCGAGAGCAGTTCTGGGTGTTGGCAAAATTCAAACACCAGACGCAGCAGATGGTTTTCTGCTCTTCGCGCTCGCTAGCGTGCTTGAAGTTTGTGGAAAGTTATGTGGTGGAATTATGATGGGACGCGAAGCGAAAATTGCAAACGACCTCTTTTACGTTTGCTCGGTGATAGAGCAAATCGGGCGCGACACAAAGAACCGCCGTGCTGATGTTGTTGGTCTGCTTGGTGAAAAGGAAATCACCAGAATACTCGACCTTGCCGATGTGTTGCATTGTGAGCCGATTGCGACTACCGCCGCCGAATTAACCCAAAAGCAACGTATCGTAGACGGCGATTTTGACAATGTGGCAAACTGCAAATATACAGTGCCGAAGGTGTTTGATATAGCCAAAGTTTACAAGCGGCTGATTGTAAGCGTTGCGGGGGAACGCGAAATATCTCCGGTCGCCGCCCTTATTGAGATATATTCATCGTGGGTGAGTGGAAAAATCGACGATTACAACAGCAGTATGTATTTTGAAAACCCGCAGTATTTATATGAGAGTTACCTTGCGGGCGAACCACTACGGGAGTGATTGGGTGTGGGGTTGACAACCCCTGGGACAACCCCAGCTTCTTTTTCGAGAGAAAATTCCTTGTTGAAGCCTATCAGCTGAGCACTGATATATTTTGTAGCCAATAAGTTTAGGGTGGTATTCGCAGGCAATATGTTGTTAAATATAGAGATAGTGTCGTTAAAGACGATTTTATCCGCTGATGTCAATGGCAACGGAAAGTGGAAGGGAAAGAAGGATTCGGGGTTAAGTATGGGAAGCGGGTGCCGATAATAAATAGTGACTGCCGGGGAGAGTCTACTCCCCTGGCGAACTTTAACATAGACAAAGGCGGTAGTGGGAAATTTAATAGATGGGGTAAGTTCAGGTAGAGCATCCTCCCCAGGAGAAAACCATGGCAATAGACAATAGCGATTTTCTAAATTCCTTGAATCAGCTGAAATTAAACAACTCATCCCTCCTTTTTGGCAAAATGGCTGACACCAATATAGGCGGGCTATCTGCTGACACTATCCAGCAATGGAACATGCGCGGTACCAACGCCACGGCCTACCGGCGTCTTTTGGCCGCCGAGGCGGCTGGAAGTATCCGTAACAATGAAACAGATTACACCCTGGCCTCGGAAAAATACTATAAAGACGACTATATACGGGATGAGAACGGTAAAATAACCGGAACCTACACCCCCGCTCCTACCACCGCGGCCGATGCGGAAATTCCCACCCAACTCGAGGCTCTGCGTAACTTGGCTTTGGCTGCCGGCAGCAACCCTGACAGCATCAACAACACTTATTTCGATATTTACAAACAGATACTGCAGAATGTCTCCTCTGCCCTGATCACCACCCCGGCCAAGGAAGAGGCCGCCGGAGTTGAAGACACCCCCGCTGGGGCGGCGGTGTTGAAGGGCACGGCGGATTTCCGCTATCTTGACGAGGCAGAGCGTTTCACCATTGCGGGCAAGGCAGGGGAAGAAACCTATTCCTTCGCTGCTGGCACCTCTCTGGATGAGATCGCCCAGACGATTAACGACGACAGCGCCGCCACCGGTGTCAGCGCCACCATTTTGTATGACGCCAGTGGGCAGGCGGTAAATATCAGCCTGGCCTCGGCTGAGGTGGGCGAGGAAGCGTTTTTAAGGGTAGACCAACTGGCGGGCGATCTTTTCGGGAATATCGGGGCATCCGTTTCCGCCAAGGGAACCGCCGCTGTCGCGGGAACTCCAGAGACCGTGGCCCGGGGTGGCGACTACCAGGCGGCTCTGGCCACCGGGGTTTACGGTGGAGTCCTAAGCCAGGACCAGGAGTTCACCCTGGCTGGCGTCAACGGTTCGCGTAAGTTCTCTTTCGCGGCTGGCACCTCGGTAGAGGACATGGCGGCGGAGATTAACGCCGCTTCCGCTAGCCTTGGCGTCAAAGCCGAGGTCATCCGTAACGCCCAGGGCGCGGTGGAAGGGCTTGGCCTGGAAAGCCTGGCGCCAGGTGAACGGCAATTTGTCAATGTCAAACAGGAGCGGGGATACCTCTTTACCGCGCCGGGGAAAAATATTAATGTTTATGGAAAGAGTGAAAATCCGGGTGAGTCAGACCGGGTAAACTCCCTGGCCCAGCTTGGCAAGACTAGCATAGGGGGGGAGACCTACAGTTTTGACGACCTGCTTTCGGGTCGGCTTAATATTTATGACAATCCCACGGCGGTGCTGGCGGTAGTGGACCGTGCCATCGCCCAGGCCTACAGCGGGGAAGCGGTTCTTAACGGCTTTGACCCAGCCGATGCCCAGCTCACTCACCCCTATGTGACGGGAAACCAGGTCGCGGGCATTACGGGTGGTAGCAATACCCCAACCGCTCTTGGATTGAACGACTTTGGTTCCACCGCCATTGCCGATTGGGTGGCGGCGCGCCTCGCTCCGGAAGAAGATTAGGCTTTACCCGTATGGCCTTTCTGGCAAACGGAATTCCCCAGAGTGTGACCTCTCCAGCTTAAGAAAACGGAGGACAATGGCACTTATCGGCATGAAGGACATGCTAGCCCAGGCTTATCAGTCTGGTTACGCCGTGGGTGGTTTTGACGCTTTCGAGGCGGTGTCGGTACTGGCTTTACTTGAAGAAGCCGGGGCGAGGCGTTCGCCCGCCCTCATGATCTGCGCCCCTCTGGAATACGAGGCGCTAGGTGCGAAAGGCGTGGTGGCGGTGGCGCGTTCGCTGTCCGACCTTACCGGCGTTGACGCCTGCCTCCATTTAGACCACTCCAAAACATACGCCGATGTGGAAGAGGCGATACGAGCCGGTTTCACCTCGGTCATGATCGACGGTTCCCAGTTGTCCCTGGCGGAAAACATCGCCCTGACCCGCCGGGTAGTGGATTTCGCGCATCCCCGCGGGGTGCCGGTTGAGGCGGAACTTGGGGCAGTGGGCCGAGTGGACGAGTCGACTCACGAGGGGGGAGACACCAACGGCAACGTCTTCACCGACCCGGCCCAGGCGGTGGAGTTTGTGGAGAAAACCGGTTGCGATTTTCTCGCCGTCTCCATTGGCAACACCCATGGTCTTTACCGGAGCGCTCCCAGCCTCCAGTTTGATATTTTGGCCGCCATACGCCGGGTTGTCAGTATTCCCCTGGTCCTGCACGGGGGTTCCGGCACTCCGGTCGACCAGTTGAAACAGGCTTTAAGCCTGGGTATCGCCAAGGTCAATGTGGCTAGTGAAATCGGCCAGGCTTTTACCACCGCCTATTTAAAAGCGGTGGAGAAGAAAACCTGGTGGGCGGTGGCGAAGGCTGAGGCCAAGACCGCCATGCGCCAGGTCATCGGCCGCTGGATGACGACCCTGGGGTCAGTCGACCGGCTTTAACAATGGCTCCGGCTTATCCTTTGTCTCTGGCAAAAAACGCCCCGCCTGGTAAATGGTTAGGGGCGTTTTCCATTGCCGCCACCGACTTGTCCCTCCCGGCTCTTTCCGGGCGGGTGGAAAACCGTAAGGAAGGAGAATGGATGTCTAGCCAAGCCAGTCTTTCCGCCCAGGATTGCGCCCGGAAAATACAGTCCTCCCGCCATTTGGTGGTGCTAAGCGGCGCTGGTATTTCCACCGCCGCCGGCGTACCCGACTTTCGGGGTCCGCAGGGTCTTTATGTCACCCGGGCCTACGACCCGGAGACCGTGTTCGACATTGGTTATTTCGACCACGATCCTAGTCCCTTCTACAAGTTTTCCCGGGATTTCCTGGGGTTACTGGGCGACCTCCAACCCACCTTCACCCACCTCTTTCTGGCCCGGCTGGAGGCGGCGGGCCAAGAGGTCTGGGTGGTAACCCAGAACATTGACGGTCTGCACCAGCGGGCTGGGTCCAAACACGTGCTACCGGTGCATGGCGACTATGAGACCGCCGCTTGCCGGCGCTGCCACCAGGCCTTCACGGGAGCTGAGTTACGCCAGAAATTAGCGGAAAAACCCGAGGCGGTGCCGTTATGCCCTGCCTGCGGGGGAGTGATAAAGCCGGATGTGGTGTTTTTCGGGGAGAATGTCAAACACCTGGCTGAGGCTGACCGCCTGGCCCGGCGTTCTGATTTGATGCTGGTCCTGGGTTCCAGTCTACAGGTGTATCCCGCCGCCGCCCTGCCGGGTAGCGCCGGGGGCGAGGTGGTGGTGGTGAACCGGGGTCACAGCGCTATCCAGTCCCGGGCCGGGACATTTATAGTTGACGCGGGGCTAGACGAATATTTCCAGGAAGTGGCGGCGGCCCTTGACCCGTCAACCCAGGGGTGACGGCTAGGCGGGTGGGATTCGCCTCCCCCGCCGAGCCCCGGTAACCCAGGTGAGAGTTTCTTGCGATCCGGGACCTTTATAACGGGTTGGCACCAGGTGGGAGGGGCGGGGTGTTTAACTCCTCCGCCTGACCTTCCCCCCCGGCCGCCGGCTTTTTCTCCTTGGGTGAGCCGTTTTCGTACTCCTCCTCCACCAGCAAATTGCCCTCGCTGTCCCATTCCCGCCAGTCTCCCTCCGGCACTCCGTTACGCAGGTTGAATTCCTTGGCCTTCCGGCCGTCGGGATGGTACCAGGTTTGTAGCCCGTCCAATTGATCCTCATGGTAATTTAAAACCATGTCCATACCGCCGGACGGGAGATAGAAAACACTCTGGCCGTTTTTCCGGTTGTCGCGGTAATTCTCCTCGCTTAGTACCTGACCGCTTTCGCTCCAGGTGGTTTCCACCCCCTCTTTTTTTCCGGCGTAAAAAGGTATGGCTGCCTGGCGTTGGCCGTTAAGGTGGTAGGACATCACCGTCCCCTGTTGTTGGCCGTTTTCCCAGGGTGCTTCAATCGCCACCTGTCCATCCGGGTACCAGTAGGTTTCTATTCCCTGGCGCTTGCCGTCGACATAGGGTATTTCGGTTTTGGCGTTGTCGGGGTGGAGTATTTTCTGCACTCCCTCCAGTTGCCCAGCCAGGTACTGGCCTTCCGAGGTGGCGCCATCAATTCCCAGGAGAACGGTGTAAGGACCATCGCGCTGGCCATTTTTGTAGGTGTACCAGGAGAGGATTTCACCCTGGCTGTCCCAGTTGTTCCAGCGGCCGGTGAAGGTTGGGCCAGGTTCCAGACGGTTGGCTTCCTGTTTTTCCGCCTGGTAGGCGTAGAGCCGCCAATGCCACTGGGGTGGGGCATAATTGATAAAAACATAGATGGCGATGGCGAGGAAAAGGACAGCGCCAGCCAGAATGACCAGGAATTTTCGCAAGGGTTTCCCTCTCCCAGATAGGGTAAAAAATAGCCGCCCTAGTCAGTATAAGTGTTCACAATCGAAGGGACAACATTTTAACCGTTATAGTGCCTTTCCTTTTTTTTCGATCTTCTTATACTGAATACTGATAGCGGGAGACAGGCGCATCCTGGTGGAGGTATTTGGGAAACGATGACAGCAACCCTCGCGGTCGACATCGGCGAAGTGGAACTCGCCAACCCCATCATGCCGGCTTCCGGAACCTTTGGTTCCGGCGGGGACTTTCAGGACTTCTACGATCCCGCCTGCCTGGGGGCGGTGGTCAGTAAATCCATAACCCTCAACCCGACCAGGGGAAACCCGCCGCCACGGGTGACCGAGACCCCTTCTGGCATGCTTAACGCCATTGGCCTGCAAAACGGGGGGTTGACTGACTTTGTCGACAACATCCTGCCTGACCTACGCCAAAAGGCCAAGCGTCTAGTGGCGAGCGTGGCGGGGCATTCCGAGGCTGACTACCAGTCGGTGGTGGAACGCCTGGCCGCGACTCCAGTAGACGCTCTGGAAATCAACATCTCCTGCCCCAATGTCAAAGCGGGCGGAATGGCCTTCGGCGTCTCCCCCCATACGGCGGGTGGTTTGGTGGCCAAACTGCGCCGGGCGGCTGGCGCCAAACCCCTGTGGGTTAAGCTCACCCCCAATGTAACCGATATCGTCGAGATTGCCCTGGCGGTGGAGGCGGCTGGCGCCGACGCCTTGGTAGTGGCCAATACTTTTGTTGGCATGGCGGTGGATATCGAAAGCCGGCGGCCAATTCTTGGCAACCTCACCGGCGGTCTTTCCGGTCCAGCCATCCACCCTCTCGCCCTTCGCCTGGTTTACGCCACCGCCCAGGCGGTACGCTGCCCGGTGATCGGGGTGGGGGGTATACAGGGGGTGACGGAGGTTGTGGCTTTTCTTCTTGCCGGAGCCCGGGCAGTACAAGTGGGTTCAGCCGCCCTACGCGACCCTGGGCTACTGGGGAGGCTACCGGGGGAACTCGCGGAATGGTTGACCCAGCACCAAACCAGGGTCAAAGATATCATTGGCGGTCTTGGCAGGGCGTAAGGGTTTTAGCCTGGCGCTAACCGGGAAAGGGGAGGGGCATCTCTTTACGCGACCACTGGTGTTTTCCCCACGCCCGCCCCTTGGCGCGGCAGGGGAAGACCCTGATAATGGGGATAGTCAACCTTACCCCCGATTCTTTTTCCGATGGCCGGGGTGTCGTCAAGTCTACGGCCTGGGCGTCACGCCGCGCCCTGTCCCTTCTGGCGGCCGGGGCTGACTTTATCGACTTCGGGGCGGAAAGCACCCGTCCTGGCGCCCAGGCTATCGCCCCGGACCAGGAAATCGAACGCCTGGGAGAGGTGGTTAAGCGAGTAAGGTCCCGCACTGACGCTCCCCTGTCGGTTGACACCTACCACGCCGCCACCGCCGCCTATGTGCTTGACCAGGGGGCGGACATGATTAACGATGTTACGGCGTTACGCCAGGATTGGGAGGGCGAGGCGGGAACAGGCGGGGACGGGGAAATGGCGCGCCTGGTGGCGCGGCATAAAGCGCATGTTGTGCTTATGCATATGCCTGCCTCACCCGCCCGGATGCAGGAGCATCCTGTTTATCAGGATGTTTGCCGCCAGGTGTGGGACTTCCTACGCGCCGCCGCCACCTACGCCGAGGGAGAGGGTATTCCCCGCGAGCGGATTTGGCTCGACCCCGGTTTTGGTTTTGGTAAAAATTTTACCCACAACCGTGACCTCTTGGCTGGTTTACCTGGCCTGGCCCGCCTCGGTTACCCCGTTCTTGCCGGACTAAGTCGTAAACGACTGATCCAGGACGCCCTTTCCCTGGGGGTGGGGGAGCGCCGGGAGGCGAGTTTGACCCTGGCGGTGCTGGCGGCCGAGCGGGGAGCCAGGTGTGTCCGGGTCCACGATGTCCAGGCTACGGCCAGGGCGGTTGGGATGCTTGACGCCCTGCGTTTACCCGAGGCTAACCCCTAAGTCGGCGGCGTCTAGCCAACAACTTGCACGCATGACCCCGGTGGTGGCGACCAGCTGGCGCTGGTTGAGTGACTATCCGGGTTTTTTCTTAAGAAAAGGATGAAAAATGCTTAAAACCCCTATTATCCACCCCGAACTGATGCAGGCGCTTGGCGAGGCGGGTCACGGAGCCCGTATCCTGGTGGCCGATTCCAACTATCCCGTCACGGTTAAAGCCAATCCCGAATCCCGCATTGTTTTCCTGAACTTCACCCCGGGAACAGTCAGTGGCACCGATATCATCCGCGCCCTGGCCCAAACTCTTGTTTTCGAATCCGCCCTCTTCATGGCGCCACCTGACGGCAAGACGCCACCGGTGGTGAACGAGTACCGGAAGTTGCTGCCGAAAAACGTCCCCTTCGAAAGTTCCGGCCGCTTTGAATTTTACGATGAGGCCAGTGGTCCCGACACTTCGCTAGTCATCGCCTCCGGCGAGCAGCGGGTTTACGCTAATCTTCTTCTGACCGTCGGGGTTATCCCGCCACCCAAGGGAAAATGAGCGACACTTTTTCGCCGGCGGAAACCGAATTCATGCGTCGGGCCCTGGTTCTAGGAGAACGCGGGGAGGGGCGTACCGCCCCCAACCCTCCGGTTGGTTGTGTCCTGGTCCGGGACGGCCAGATAGTCGGTGAAGGCTGGCATGACCGTTATGGCGGCCTTCACGCCGAAACCATGGCCCTTTCCACCCTTCCCCCCGGCGGGGCGGCGGGGGTGACTGCTTATGTCACCCTTAGCCCCTGCGCCACCCAGGGGCGTCAGCCACCTTGCGCTGACGCCCTGGCGGCGGCTGGAGTGCGGGAGGTGGTGGCGGCGGTTGTTGATCCTAACCCTGGTAACGCTTCCGGGCTGGCGCGTCTACGGGAACTAGGTATTGCCACTCGGCAAGGATTGTTAGCTACGGAAGCCACCTTTCTGGCGCGGGGTTTTTTTCAGCGTCACCGTTCAGGCCGTCCTTATCTCACCCTTAAATACGCCATGACTTTGGACGGAAAGATCGCCACTAGCACGGGTGAAAGCCGCTGGATATCGGGACCAGAGGCGCGGGAGCGAGTGCAAGACCTGCGGTCGCGGGTGGACGCCATTCTGGTGGGTAGCGGTACCGCCATTGCTGACAACCCCCGTCTTAACCTGCGTGACCCGGTATGGTCAAACCGGGGTGGGCCAGAGCGGCATCCCCAACCTCTCCGGGTGGTGGCAGACTCCCACGCCCGTCTTTCCCCGGCAGCGGCGCTTCTAACAGGAGATGAGCCGGGGGGGAAAGTGTTGCTGGCGGTCCTGGCGGAGGACCAGGACGGGCGCGACCTCGCCCTGGCCCAAGCCGGAGCGGAAATAATCCGTCTTCCCGCCAGTAAGGCGCATGTCGATCTGGACTCCTTGCTGCGTGAGCTAGGTCGCCGGGGGGTGAACCATGTCCTGGCGGAAGGCGGCGGAGAGTTGGCGGCTGGACTAATCGAGGCGGGCCTGGTGGACGAGATAATGCTTTTCCTCGCTCCCAAGGTGGTGGGTGGGCGGACAGCGCCAAGCCCAGTCGCTGGGACGGGGATTAGTTGCCTGGCCAAGGCGGCAGGCTGGCGCTTACTGGAAGTGGAGCGAGTCGGGGTGGACGTTATGGTCTTGGCGGGGCGCCATGATTCCTGAGTCGCTTCCCTGGATATGCTTAAAAGGGAATGCGGGCGTCCAGGGCTTGAGCATTGCCGATTACATCCGGCAGAACAATCTTGGCTTCCGTTGGCGCCAATCGCCACTAGAAAAATAACGGCTCAGGCAACTTGCCCGCATCGGCGTGAATCTGAATCAGCTCGCACGGTGGGCGAACACCTATAAGCGGACGGTGGAAACTGCTGAGTTATTGACGGCTCTGGCGGGCATCGAACGGCGCATCATGGAGTTTATGACTCCGGGCATGGCGAAAAGTGAAACAGAGGATGAGCCATGTTCATGAAAGTCTTTCCGCACGGCATGGGTGAAGGCGGCAAGCCGACCCGCTAACTTGTCCGCCTGGATTATCCAGGCAGGGAAGAAAACCCGCCGGAAATGTTGCGCGGCGATGCGGAGGCGCGGCGAGCGCAAAGCCTGCTTGCCGACAGCGTTGTGGAACAGGCGAAAAGGCTTTCCACAAAAATCAACTACGCTTCCCTGTTGCCGATGGGCCTGACCGCCCTAATTTGTTTGCTAGCCTTCGGAGCCTGCTCATGTGGGCTGGCTTCCGTATCGGTTCAGGGCAGGCGCATCCGCCGGCAATGTTGCTGCAAATGCCTTCGGGCATCCTCATGGGCGGGTTGTGCGTTGCGGCAGGGCTGTTTCTCAGCATGTGCGCCGCGAAAGAGTTTGCCGAAGAGGATAAAAACTGGTGGAAAAGGATGCTCGCTACCCTGGCCCTCCTTGTTTTGGGCGGGGCAGTATTCAATTTACATAAGGCTGTCGCCATCGCTCCATTTTTCTTTTCAGCGGTATGTCAAGTTTCTCACTATCTCGGCAAACTGGCCGGCAACCTTTGAAAATACGTCAATCAGCGCAGGGTCGAAATGGGCGCCTTTGCCCGCCTCAATGATCTTCTTCGCATCGTCGGTACTGAATGGACGCTTGTACGGGCGCTTTGAGATCAGCGCGTCGTACACATCGGCAATGGCCATCAGCCGCCCTTCCAGGGGAATGTCCTTGCCGCTCAAGCCTGTAGGGTATCCGGTTCCGTCCCATTTTTCATGATGCGCCCCGGCAATCAGCCGCGCGTGTTTCAAAAAAGAGTGCTCTTCCGCGTTTTTTTCGATCTTTTGAATTGCCTGCACGCCAACCACGACATGTGTTTTCATAATTTCGAACTCTTCCGGCGTGAGCTTGTCCGGTTTGTTCAGTATAAGATCGCTGATGGCGATTTTTCCTACGTCGTGAAGCTGCGCCGAAGGGAGCAGGTAATCCATATCCCAATCGGATATTTCATCCGCGTAGACTCCTTCCAAAATCATCTCCTTCAAAAGAAACTCCAAATATTTTTGCGTGCGCGCTATATGCCCGCCGGTCACGTCGTCTCTGAATTCAACCAAATCAGCCACCGTGTTCAGTACGGCATTTTGCAGATTGATCACCTGCATGGTTTTCCGGCGCACCATATCTTCCAAATTATTATTGAAGTCCCTTAGCTGTTTTTGTTGCGATTCAGTCAGGAGGTGAGTTTCGATGCGCTTGAGAAGTAGCGGGGCAGAAAACGGCTTTGCCACATAGTCGATGGCCCCGAGAGTCAGGCCCTCCAGTTCACTTCTCTCATCCGTTTTGGACGTCAGGAACATTACCGGAATGTCTGCCCACTTCGGATTGCCTTTAAGTATTTTTATGGCCTCATAACCGTTCATCTCGGGCATTTCGATGTCCAGTAAAATCATATTGGGGCTAATGTTCTCGATCAGGTCGAACATAATCTCGGCCGATGGCGT
>JAITQC010000138.1 GCA_031289115.1 Planctomycetota bacterium | reverse complement strand
ACCGCCATAAGCACCACCGAAAAAACTCCGGTTGACAGGAGAACACCCCTGACAAGTTCGCGCCAGATGTAGGCGGGCAGGGTTATCAGGCGGGCGAAAGCGCGCCAACCCAGGGTGCCGTTACCGGACGAACCGAGGTAGGAAAACTCGGCGCTGGTTTTTGTCGCTTCCCTGTTCACTGTCGCACCCCCCGCCCAGACATTCGCCGTTCGCGTACGGAAAAAAGGCCGGCCAAGTCGCCAAGTGTATCCCAGGCCACCCGGTCCAGTATGACGAAAAACCTAACTCTAGGTTTATTATATCCGCCCCGCCTTCCCGCTTCAGTAAAATTCCGGAAGCCAGGCGATTGTCAAAACCGCCTGTACGGTTATAATGGTTGGAAAGAGAAAAAGGCGGACTGACCCTTAACCAGTTGTGGTCCGCTGTTTTTCCCTTCCTGTTCACCGGTTCGCCTCTCTGGCGAGCGGCTTTTTTTTTGGGAAAACCTGCCGGAGGGATTTTATGTCAGGTAACCGCATCCGTGACGAGCGCTTGGCCAAGCTTTCCCGTCTGCGCCAGGCCGGAATCGACCCCTATGGTGGGAAGGTAGAAACCAGCGGTAGTATCGCGGAAATTCGCCTGCTTTGTCCGGAAGGGGCCGACCATTCTGGTCCGGAAGTAAACGTCACCGCTGTGGGACGGGTCATGGCTATCCGCAACATGGGCAAGTCCTGTTGGCTAGACCTGCGTGACCGTAGTGGTAAAATCCAGGTTAATCTCCTCCAGAAACGACTGGGTGAGTCTTTCGAACTGGTGAAACAGCTGGATATTGGCGACTTCATATCGGCCAGCGGAACTCTCCAGCCCAGCCGGGTGGGAGAAATCACCATTTTCGCAATGAGTTTTGCCTTCCAGGCAAAGGCGGTCGAACCCTTGCCCGCCAAGTTCAAGGGCTTGCGGGATGTGGAAATCCGGTTTCGCCGGCGCTACCTCGACCTGGTGGCCAATGATGAATCCCGGGAGCGCTTTATTCTTCGTAGCAAAATAATTTCCTTTATCCGCCACCGGCTGGACCGCCTTGACTTTCTGGAGGTGGAGACGCCGATGCTCCAGCCCATATACGGTGGGGCAGCCGCCCGCCCCTTTGTCACTCACCATAATAGCCTGGATATGGATCTTTACCTCCGGATATCCCCGGAGACTTACCTCAAACGGCTCCTGGTGGGGGGGATGGACCGGGTTTATGAACTTAACCGCAGTTTCCGTAACGAAGGCATCGACACCTCGCACAACCCCGAGTTCACCATGATTGAGCTTTACCAGGCCTACGCTGATTTCACCGATATGATGCGTCTCCTGGAGGACCTGGTGAGCGACGCCGCCCAGGAAATTCTTGGCACCACCAAGATCGCTTTTGCCGGGCAGTCCATTGATGTCGCCAAGCCTTGGCCGCGGCGGCGCATCCATGACTTGATTCGGGAAGTGGCCGGAGTGGATCCCGCGGATGATCAAGCCATGCGGGAACGCTTGGTCCGGGCGGGGATGGAAGCGGGAAAAGCGGGCGCCCTTGACCATGACAACCTTCTCAAGGAAGTCATGGACGAGATAGTCGAGCCCACCCTGGTTCAACCCACCTTTGTCACACACCACCCGGCGAGCCTGAACCCCCTATGTAAACGCAACCGCGAGGATCCTACTCTCTCGGACCGTTTCGAGGTGATCGTGGCGGGCTTTGAACTGGCCAACGCCTTTTCCGAGCTTAACGATCCGGCTGAGCAAAAAGCCCGTTTTGAAAGCCAACTCGCCCGGGGGGGCGACGAGTCATACTGCGACCAGATAGACCATGACTATGTTTCCGCCCTGGAGATCGGCATGCCGCCAGCGGGGGGTATGGGTATTGGCATCGACCGTCTGATCATGCTCCTGACCGGTCAGGCCAGCATCCGCGAGGTGGTTCTTTTCCCCACTTTGAAGGACAAGAGTCCAGAAGAGGTGGAGGATGAAATGCAGGGGCTGGAGGATGACGACGCTGACCTTTCAAGTAATTAGGGAACGGCAGGCCGTTCCGCTGCAACTTGAATCCGCGCTCTTCGGGCCGTTGCGGACCCTCTAGATGAATTGAACTTTGGCTGGGTCAGTATGTTGGCAAGGAACCGGTACCGGGTGTGAAAAGAAGTGAATTCTCATAGACGAAAGCGGTTTAGGCCTCGAGTAAATCGACTAATTCCAAGAGTTCGGCTATTCCCGAAAAATGCCCAAATACCAAATATGGCTACGCCTTTAACTTGGCGCCAAAAATAAGCATTGCCTTTCGGGACAGTATGCCTACAGCGATGGCGGCATCGAAAATATACAAAGCAACGATTCGTGCGATTTTACGGCTGCCATCTGTTGAATCACGGTCAAGCTCGCCCTCAGCCTAGATGTTTTTCCGATGCTTTTTGATAGCCGGAACCTGAACATCGAACAAGGCAAGGCCAGACTTTTTTGGGATTGAGCCTGAGCCCGGGCAATGCCTCCAGGGCGGGGTTAAAACCGGGTATAGGACCAACCCAGCAGCCGGTCATTGGCGTAGGGCATGACGCCGTGAAAGGGGCGGGGGTCATTGTCGAAGACCAGGGGAAGGAAACGCTTGTCGCCCTCCCAAAGGCTTAGGGTCGGGAGGTCTTCCAGTCTCACCCAGGACAGGGGTCCCTCGACGTTTTCCCGCCAAGGTTCGTTTTGGTAACGCTGGATCAGGAAAATAAACCCCAGCCAGTTTTCCCCCTTGGGACCGAAATTAGTCCAGTTGATGGTGCCTCGTAAGGACATCTCCGTAACCTCTATCCCCGCTTCTTCCCGTATTTCCCTGACCATGCAGGTGGCGGCGTCTTCCTCGGGAAGCATTTTTCCTCCCAAGCCATTGTATTTGCCGAAATGGTCGTCTTCCTGGCGAGCGATGCGCTGCACCATAAGAACGCTCTCGCGGTCGGGGGAGAGTATGTAACCAAGCGTGCCGAGGATGGGTGTGTAGGGCATAGGTTGCCTTGGGGGGTTGGGGGGTGAAAGGGAAAGGCGAAGGTTGTCTTGAGCCGAGTTTTATTTCAGTTGAGGCGCTGTTTCTTGTTGGTTCGTTTAAAATTATACATCAATTCATCGGTTCGCTGGAGGATTTCGCTGGCATCGGTTGTGTTTTCTGGAGTGACATGGGACACGCCATAACTGATGCTCCGAGTGTAGGGGTGCCCAGGTCCGGTGTCCTGCAAGGCCAGCTCTTGGCGTAGTTCCGCCAGACGCTCTTCCACCTTGTCTTTCGGCCATTCTAGTTGCAGTAACATAAACTCGTCTCCGCCTAGCCGGTTTACCATGGCGTCGGGGGAGAAGGAGGTGAGAATCTTGGCTACGCTAACAATATAATCGTCGCCGGCCTGGTGGCCAAAGGTGTCATTGACGTATTTCAAACCATCCATGTCGATGAAGCAAAGACAGAAGTCCCGCTTGCTGTTGACCCAGTCATAAAGAGTCTTCATCCCGTAGTGGCGGCTGTTGACCTGGGTGAGGGCGTCGCGGAAGGCGACACTCTCCAGTTCCTGCATGTACTTGCGTTCCTTGCTCATGTCTATGACGACAAAAGCGGTGGCCCGTTGCTTCAGCCATATCAGGGGGTAGCAAGTGATGTCGAGGTACCAAACCTTGCCGGCGGTTATGGCGATATCATGGTGGCGGTTCACTTCCTCATTGGGAGCGGCGGAGATTTGTTTTTCCATCCAGGCCAGGAGTTTACTCGGGAGCTCGGTTTTCAGGGCCAGGATTTCCTTGGCGGTTTGATTGATCATCAGGTGCTTATTAGTTTCGTGCTCGAGGACAATAATCCACTGCGGGGCTTTTTCGGTCAGCGCCTCAAAGAGGACGATGTTTTGCTCCAGGGCCCGGGTTTTCTGTCGGCTGCTCTCTATTTCCGCCAAAAGATTGTTGCGCCTTTCCTCCAGTTGTTGGGTCATGGTGTTGAAGGCTTCGGCGAATTCGCCCATAAAGTCAACCTTCTGCTTGTAGTCGCCTTTGGCAACCTGCTGGGACTGCCAGGTGAGGTGGCGTAGGCTAGCGTGAAGGCTTTTCAGGGGTGCGGCCAGTTCGTTCTGGTTGGACGGGATGGGGACGCTTAAATTCCCCTTGCCCAGAGCATCAGAAAAGGCGCGTAGTTCCTTAAGCATCTGGGCGAAAAAGGTTAGGCCTTCCCCCAGTTCCCGGAATTCCGTTGGTAATTCCTTGATGTTTAACTTAGCCTTCTCCGGTTCGTAGAGAAGGGAGCCGAGGAATTCCATTAAAGTGTCGGCGAGTGAATCAGACATACCGAGGAAGCCTCAGGCAAGAGAGGGGTAACGTATTAAAGGAAGAGGTGGCCGGCCAATTTAGCCGGCCACCTTTGAGGTATTATTTTGGGTTTTTACTTGAGTGGTCAGTCGTTGATAACACTACCCTTGAAACGACAGACCCGGGCGCCATTGGCCCAGCAGTCAATTTCCTTGACGTCGTATTTTTTGCCGGTATAGGCGAGGAGGATGCCGGTGATGAAACCCTCATCGTAGGTGCAGACACTTTCGTCGGTGACCGGTAGGCCGCTACAGTCAAGGTCTTCGCCAACCGTTAGAATGAGACTGCCGTCCTCGGGATTGAAGTTCTCCATGCGCAGGATCCCGATTTTCAGGTCCGCCAGGGCTTTTTGCAGCGAAGCGATAAAGACGTCAAAGGCAACTTTGAGGTCGAGGACGTTTTTGGCGAATTCGGTGCCGGCCAGTTGACCGGCGGCACGAAAGTAGTCGTTGGCCTTGGTGTCTCCCATGTCGCGGCTTAACACATCCATCATGGTGAACTGCATTAGGCGGTAGACAAGGACCGGCATCTGCTCGCCAAGCTCCCCTCGTCCCTCCTTGATGTCACCCAGGTTATCCCAGCTGAAAACACTGTGCTTTTGGAACTTCTTGAAGACGTTTTCCATAACTCTCCCTTGTGAGGTAAATTACCCTGCACCCGCAGCCTAAACGAATAGACGGCATTATTGTTCCCGCCACCCGGCGGAGCGAAAACCGGAGGTACCCTAAATACCAAGGTCAAGTATTAAGTTTAACATTGCCTCAGTTACTTATCCACTGAAAAACCGGACTTACGCTTGGCGGCAGGTGCCTCTCACAGGAAGGAAAAGCGGGTGCCTTGCCGAAAAGAAGTAGGATTCCCGAATCAAGCCACGCCAGGGGTTACCGGGAGGCTTGCTAACCCCGTCAAGCCGTGGATGAGACGCTGTAGGGCGACTCTTCTGGGCGACAGCGGACTGTGCCGCGGGCGTTATTGGGACTGGTTCACAGAATTACCTGGTCGACATCGGCAAAAGTGGCTATCCCCGCCCACCGGATAGCGTCAACCCAAGCCGCAACAGGCTTCCACGCTAACCGGAAGTTTTTTTTGCCGACTTGACCGGGTGCGTAGATGGGTTAACCTTTTTAGCATACGGGATGGGGGCAGGTTGCCATAGACCTGTGTAACGGGTGGCGGCTTTTTTAAGGCCCGTGGGGAAGGGTTTACGCAATGAAAGATAATGCCAGGCATGGTGAATACAGCCGGCATCTTAGAATGGCTGAGTATTATCAGGCCGAGGGCTTGCCGGTTCGCGCCATGGCTGAATTGGAACAGGCGGTTCTAGCCGCCCCGGCGGAGGCCGAGCCACGCATCAGCCGCGCTGACCTCTTGCGTCGGCAAGCGCGCTACCAGGAGGCGGAAAGGGATTTGTCGGCGGCCATGCGTCTGGCGCCGGGTAATCCCGAGCCTTTTGTGATCATGGCCCAGACCATGGCGGCGGCGGGGCGCTTGACTGACGCCTTGCGGATGCTTGACCAAGCCGAAGGCCTGGACGCCAGGTGGCACCGGGTGTTTCTCATCCGGGGCGACATTCAGGTCCGGGCGGGGCGCCTCTCCGACGCCGTGACGAGCTACCGCCGCGCCGCCGAACTTTCCTCCCCCAACATTGAGGCTTTGGCCTCTCTTGCCAACACCCTTCTCCAGCTTGGCGACTATACCAACGCCGGCCAGGTGGCCGAGAGCATCCTCGCCGATTCTCCCAATCACCCCGCCGCCTGTCTGGTGAAAGCCTTGCTTAGGTTGAAAGTCGGCGACGCCGAAGAGTCTCTGCGTGAACTGGACCATTCCCTCCGTCTTTCCCCCGACCACACCCCTTCGCTAGTTGAGCGCGGTTTCATCCTCATGGAGCAAGACCGTTTCGAAGAGGCCTACGATGATTTTCAGCGCGCCACCCGCCAGGAACCGGCCAATATTCGCGCCCTCACCGGCTTTGGCGAGGCGGCCTGGCGAAGCGGCCGGGTGCGCGAGTCTATTGATGCCTATAGCCAGGCGATTGAGTTGGGTTCAAGCGACCCCGAGACTTTTCTGGGTCGGGCCGAGGCCCTGACCTCGGCTGGCCGACGGGAAGATGCGGTAAGGGATTGTGACCAGGCGATAATTCTCGAACATCCCAACTCCAACCCGGGGGTGTTTCTTTCCCGGGGTATCCTGAATATGGAAATTGGGCATAACGAGGCGGCGCTGGCTGATTTCAGCCGCGCCATTTCCATCGACCCCGATCTGGTGGAAGCTTTGGTGGCCAGGGGTGAGCTTCACCGCCGCCAGGGTGATTTCGTCGCCGCGCAGCTAGACTTCGCCGCTGCTGTCAACATAAACCCCGACGAACCGGAGTTGGTGGCCCGTTGGATCCGTTCTTTCGCCGAATCCGGCGACCCGACGGGAGGAATTCGCCATCTCGACCATATATACGGTAAAAACCTGTCCTTTGGCATAATCCGTCTCCTCCGGGCCGATCTCCTGCTGGCGGCTGGGCAGCAATTGGAGGCCGAGGCGGGTTACCGCGAGGCGGTTCAGAAAGCCCCTAACGAGGTCGAGCCACATCTGTGTCTGGCGCATTTTTTCGAAAACACCGGCGACTATGACGCGGCAATCCGCGAATACGACCAGGCCTTGAGAGTTGACCCTTACGATGCCTGTATATATCTCCTGCGGGCCACCCTTTTTGACCGTCTGGACCGGGGGGATGAAGCGAACCGGGAACGCGAGCTTGCCCGGGAGCTACGTCGCTGGCGGACCCACTAGAAGCTATTTCCTGTCTTTTCTATTGGTTTTGGCCAAACCAATACACTTGGACCTTGACAAAACCAACGCTAACCGCATAATAAAGTGTACCTTGTCCGTCTCGGTTTGATTCGGCCGAACAAGCGTTATTCTTTTTTCCTCCACTCAGCTTCAGCTTTTTAAATGCCGCGACACCTTGATGTTACCTTGTTTCAAACGCGGACACTCCCACCGGAAGTCGGGGCGCGGGTAGCCAGCCGACTTTATAACACACTGCTGTTCTAGTATTCCTTCGTCCTTGTCTTGTCACCACCCTTTTATTCAGCTTATTCAGAGCCTTTTAAAAGTTCACGCCGGTTTGTAGCCGGATGATCAATGTTTGTCAGGTATTGTTTGAGGAGGGTATTTATGAAAAAACTTTGTTTGTTGCTTGGCTTGTTGCTTATTGGCCAGGCCGTCTTTGGTCTCCAGGCCGGAGAGAAAAAATGGCGAGTTGGCTTTAGCCAGTGCAACCTGGGCGAACCATGGCGCGCCAACATGTACGAGGATTTGAAGCGCGAAGTAGCCAAGTACGCGAATGAAATTGAACTTATCCACAAAGATGCCCAGAACGATACTTCGGTCCAGCAGGCCCAGATCCGCGAGTTTATCAATGATTTTGAGGCTGGCAATCTTGACATTCTCCTGGTTTCCCCCAAGGAAGCCGCCCCCTTCACCCCCATCATCGGGGAAGCCTTCCAGGCTGGCCTGCCCGTCTTTGTGATTGACCGGGAAATTCTTTCCGATCAGTACACCACCTTCATTGGTGGCGACAACACGGTGATTGGTCTGGCCGCTGGCAAATGGACAGCCGAGAAGTTTAATGGCAAGGGCGCCCTCGGGGTCGAGCTTCAGGGCTTGTCCACCGTTACCGCCGCCCAGGAACGTGGCAGCGGGTTCCACGAGGGAATCAAGGGAAGCGACATCAAGATCATCTTCCAGGTGGACATGAAATGGCTGGAACCAGATGCGCGCCAGGAAATGGAATCGGCCCTGTCCCGTTTCCCCAAGATCGACTTTGTTTACGCCCACAATGATCCAGGGGCGCATGGCGCCTATCTCGCCGCCCAGGCGGTTGGCCGCGAGAAGGAAATCGCTTTTCTCGGAGTTGACGCTCTCCCGCACGAGGGTGTGTCCTACGTCAAGCAGGGTATTCTTTCCGCCACCTTCCTTTATCCGAGTGGCATGGACCTGGCCATTGAGCATGTAATGAAGCTCAAGCGCGGCGAGAAAGTGCCGAAGCGGATTATGCTTGCCACGAAAGCCTATGACAAGGAACATCCGGATGGGGTGACCATTGGCGAGCCGGTGGTTACGTGGTAGTAGTGGTGGATGTTGAAAAGTCTATTTGGTAGTTGACCTTTTATGGCCCCGGGCGGGGACTCTGTCCCCGCCCGGGTAATGTTCGATAGCCACGGCGGCGGTTTTTCTCCCTGGAGTTCCGGTAAGGAGGCGGCATGGCGGAAATACTGGTGAAATTGACTGGGGTGGGTATGACCTTTTCCGGGGTGTCGGTCCTCCGGGGAGTCGATTTCGATCTCCGGGCCGGTGAGGTGCATGTTCTGGCCGGGGAAAACGGGGCTGGAAAAAGCACCCTTATCAAGATTATTTCCGGGGTTTACACCGGATTTGAGGGAACCCTGGAGATTTTTGGTAAAAACCAGAGCTTCTCTTCCCCAATCGAGGCCAACCACGCCGGAATTTCCGTCATCCACCAGGAGATGTCCCTAATTCCCGGCATGGATGTGGTGGACAATATTTTCCTTGGCCGGGAAATTCGCCGTTTCCCCTGGCGTTTCAGCCGGAACCAGGAAGTGGCGCGCACGCGTGAGCTTCTCGCCCGCTTGAATCTCGCCGATCTTGATTTGCACCAGCCGGTGGAGGAGTTCCCCATGACCATCCGGCAGCGCATTGAGATAGCCAAAGCCCTGGCCTACCAGGCCCGGATCTTTATCATGGACGAGCCAACCTCAGCCATCCCGGAGTCGGAGGTCGAGCTTCTTTTTAATATTATCCGCGACCTCAAGTCGCAGGGTTTCGGCATCATCTATATTACCCACAAAATGGAAGAGATTTATCGCATAGCCGACCGTATCACCGTTCTTCGCAACGGTGACATGGTGGATACTGCTAGCGCCAGCGAGCTTCCCGAGCGGGAATTGGTGAAGAAGATGGTGGGGCGGGAACTGAGCAGCCGTTTTCCCCCCCGCCGCCAAACCATACGCAAGGATGTGCGGCTGGAGGTTAAGAACTTCTCTATCGCCAATCCCGACATTGATGGCATGTTTCTGGTCGACAATGTGTCTTTCGACGTCCACGCCGGTGAGATTCTCGGTCTTGCCGGACTTCAGGGGTCTGGCAACTCCGAACTCCTTAATGGGCTTTTTGGCGCCTTTGGTAGCCGCGCCCGCGGCCAGATGCTGGTGGACGGGGTTAATTACCTGGGTCCCAATCCCTCCAAGTCAATCCGCCGGGGCGTGTCGCTCCTCACCAATGACCGCAAGGCCAGTGGAATCGTTCCCGAAGCCAGTGTCCGTGGCAACATCAGCCTTGCTTCGCTACGGCGCTTCAGTAGTTACTATTGGATCAACCACCGCCGCGAGGATGAGGCGGCCCAGCGACAGGAAAAATCCCTCAGTATCCGGCTGCATTCGCTTGCCCAACCGATTATCACCCTTTCGGGTGGCAACCAGCAAAAGACCCTACTCGGACGCTGGCTGGAGACAGCCCCCAAGGTGCTCCTGCTTGACGAGCCGACGCGGGGGGTGGATGTGGGAGCCAAATTTGAAATTTACGACCTGATGAATCGGTTGACCGCCGATGGCATGGCCATCCTTCTCATCACTTCGGAACTGCCAGAGCTTCTCGCCATGGCTGACCGTATTATTGTCTTGCACCGGGGCCTTATTACTGCCGAAATGCGACACGATGAGGCTACCCAGGAAAAAATAGTTCACGCCGCCATGGGGGCCTAGAAGACAAACCCCAGGCCCGCTTGGAGATGGGAGAGCCACGACTATGAACCCAACCGTTCCTCTTGGAAACACCCCTTCCCGCCCGGAGAAAGCGACTGAGGTATCCGGACTCACCAGTCTTTTTGCCAAACCCTGGGTCCGCGCCTTCATGGCGCTAATAGTCATCCTGCTTATTGGGATGATTTTTAACGCTAACGGGACTTTCTTTCGCTGGTCAGCCCACCGCGACATGCTGCGGCAGACCTCGGTTTTTGGTATCCTAGCCACCGCCATGACTCTGGTGGTTATCACCGGGGGTATTGATCTGGGGGTGGGTAGTATCGTGGCGGCAGTGGCGGTTATCTACTCCACCTTTTTAATGGCGCTTCCCGTTCCTTTCTCAGCCGCCAGCACGATCCTGTTCTGTTTGGCGGTGGGGGCCGTCTTTGGCGTCTGGAATGGTTTCCTTATCGGCAAATTCAAGTTCCAGGCCTTTATCGCCACTTTGGCCATGATGACCTTCGCCCGTGGTTTCGCCAAATACATCTCGGGGGGGCGCAAGGTCATGAACGCCATTTTCTTTCCCGATGGCACCTTCAAGTATAACCCAGTCTTCCCTGAGATCACCGACTGGTTAAATTCCCGTATTCTTGGCAATAACATCGCCATTGTCACCATTATCATGCTTTGTTGCATGTTTATCGGCTGGGTTGTTCTTTCCCGCCTGGTGTGGGGCCGTTACATTTACTCCATCGGCGGGAACGAAGAGGCGGCTCGCCTTTCCGGGGTGCCTATTCTTGCCACCAAAATGTTGACTTATGGCCTCTCCGGATTCTTCTGCGCCGTGGCCGGTATTTGCCAGGCCGCCCAGGAGTACCAGGGCGACCCTGAGGCGGGCACCGGTTATGAGCTTACCGCCATTGGCATGGTGGTGATCGGAGGAACCAGTCTGGCCGGTGGCCGGGGGTCGATTGGACTTACCCTTATCGGTGTTCTCACCATGGGTTATCTGGTAAAAATACTGTCCCTCAACGCAGTTGCCGAATCAACCCGTCTGATGGTTACCGGCGCGATAATTGTCATAGCCGTGCTGTTTCAGTCAAGTCGGAGAAAGTAACTCTCTAAAGCAGTTTAGGAGAGTTGGCTTTTTCGGTTTAACCTTGCACAAAGTGCCAACCAATACAAACCCGCCCGGGCGAAAAGCGACCGGGCGGGTTTTTCGTTGGCTTGGCGACAATAATGCCGGGTCCGCGCTGACCCCTGGGTTTAAGTTCACCCCGCGCCTGTTTTGCCAAAAGCGGTTATTGGATCCGGGATTCTCTTCGCCTTTCCTCTACCTGGTCCCCAAGGGCAAAGCGGCGGCGAGGGTTTTTCAGAGCCAGCTCTCTCTGGCCTCTCGGTTAGGCGGCTAGCCGCCAGGGGCAGGCTTTAACCCGGCCGCCGGTTCGTCAGGGGCGGGCGAGGCAAAAGGAAGACGGCTAGCGGCTGAATCTCTTGTCTCGCCTAGGCCGGCAACCCGGGGTTTTACGCCAAGGCCTGGGTTGACCTGGACCGGACCAGCCACTGGTAGTTGTGTTGGCTGGCTTTAGCATGGCTGGCGGACTGGTTTTCCCCAGTTGGCCGGGTTAAGGGGTGGCTTACCTTGTATTTCGCCACGATGATCTCGATGTCGTCAAGGCCGTAATGGTCCAAACGGGCCAGAATGTCCCTTAACAGCTTTTTATTGCGTGGGATACGCGTTTTTCTGGTATTCATAATCCTATTCCTTTTATTCAATTACCCACCAGATGGAAAAACCGCTCGATAGAAGCAGTTACTTTTTTGCCAGGCTTTGCCTGCCTTGATAATTCCCGCCCGGGGAATTAATTCTGCTGAACGCGGGTTTTGTCACTCGCGTTCGCCCCACCCTGGCGGCTGGTTTTCCCCCGGGCGTCCCGGCGGGGGGAGGGCGGGGCCGCGCTTTTCCAGTTCAGTTTTTCACCAGTAGGTAGTAGTCGACTTCGGGGTAGCGCGGTTTGTCAGTCAAGCTGTTTAGGGCGGCATTAAGCAAGGCCACCCCGGGGGCGAGAGAGTCGACACTGTTTTCTAGCTGGCGGGCCAAGGAGACAGCCTGGATTAATTCCGCCATGGAGGCGTGATAGGCGCCGGGGTAGATGTCGCCGTGGATTTCTGGGTAGCAAATCCTGCCTTTACGCGCCAGCCAGATCTTCTGTTCCCAGCCGCTGTAAATGTCCAGTGACGCTATTCCCCGGTCACCGACCACCAGGCTGCGGTCCATCTCAAGAGTTGGTGAAACAGTACTCAGGTTTAGACTGGCGACCGCCTGGGAGTAAGTTATTTTCCCGTCATAAACCAGGGTGGGGTGTCGGGCCGGGAAACGCTGGGGGCGCCTTACCGAAACACTGACTTCCAGGGGGATTTCCCCGCCCATAATATCAGCTACCATGTTGAACCAGGGGAGGCTAAAATTGGCCAGGGGCACCGGGGTGGTACTGGCGTTAAGAAATCTCCGCGTCCAGCGGCGGTTGCCCAGGGATTGAAAGTTGAAGGACTCCACCTGGCCGATATAACCTTGGCGCACCAGTTGCACCAGATAACGCCAACCCGGCGACCAGAGGAGGGGGAGGCAGATGGCTAGCAAAGCCTTGGAGCGGCCCGCTTGGGCGATCTGGCGTAGGGCTGGGAAATGCTCCAGTTGGCATTCCCGGCAGTGCACGTGTTTGCCAACCCGTATGGCTTGCTCCAGGGCTTCCAGCATGCAGGGGGAATTGATACCCATGTCGACAATGTCGATTCCTGGATCAGCCAGTATTTGCCCGTAATGGTCGGCGACTTCGGCGCTGGGGAGGTATTTGTTGCGAATTTCATTGGCCCGGCGGGTGTTGGGGTCATAGATGACCTCGATGTTATAACCAGCCCGAATATAGGCGGTGAGAGCGAAGAAGGACGCCTCGCCTGAACAACCTATGAGGCCTAGCCGAGGCTGAAAGCGGCTTTTCGCCGGCTGGTAATTTATCTTAGGAACAGCCTTGGTTATAAAACACCCCTTGGACATCAACCTGGCCATTGGCTAACCTCCAACTGATAAAGCCACTGGGTGACCGGGTAGCGCTGCTAACTATCGCCCGGTAACCTTCTCCACCATCTGGTTTTGCCGTCATAAGGATGGCTGACTTACGCTAGTTATGGCTTTACCCGAGTAAAATATACTTATGCTTAACTTTACGGACAGCATGTTGCTTTATAA
>JAITQC010000124.1 GCA_031289115.1 Planctomycetota bacterium | reverse complement strand
GTAGCCTCAGCAACCACCGGACGCGGCGGGGGAGCGGATGGTGTTCCCAAAGGTGGCGGGGAAGCGGGTTCCCTCCTAGACGGTGCCGAGGGTTCACCCGGGGCGGGCGGAGCCGGACGGCGTTCGCGGCTGTTGTCCTCCTGTCTGGACACCCCGGGGGGTGCCCCGGGAGAAAGCGGCGGCGGGGTGGGTCTGGCGGCCGGGGTTGATCCTGGACCCGGAGCCGGGGCTGGAGATGGTCGGGTAGCAACCGGGTTCGCCAGTGGAGTAGCCGTTTCCAGACTACCGATCAGCTGCTCTAACTCCGCCCTACCCTGGGTAAAGGGTTGGATAGTGACGGTTGCCTCGGGGTTTTGGTTCAGTAACCTTTCCTGGGGGGCGGTTTGACTTTCACCCCCCCTCCCTGGGGGCGGGGCAACCCCAGCCCGCTCTTGCCGGGCGGGTGGAACCGGGGAGGCTGGGGAGGCGCTTGCGCCTTGACTGTTAGGCCGCCGGGAAGCGCCGCCAGCCTGACGCCCTTGGAGAGGCGTCACTGGAGCTTGCGAGGCGCGTCCGGACCGGTCGGCTGGGGAGCGGGAAGAGTCGCCACCGCGCCCCTCGGGGCGTGACATGCGTCCCAGGTCAAGGGGTCTTCCCATCGCCGGGGTGCCAGGGAGTCGCCGCCGGGGGCGGCTTTTCGGCTCTGGGAGAAAATTCTGCAGGATACCGGAAAAAAGCCCGCCCAAGTTGACTGAGCGCCGGTTAACCTCGGGCTCTGGATAGTCCACATAGTAGACTGTTGTCGGCAGGGGATAGGTGTAATAGGGTTGGTAAATCGGCTCGACCAACGCCCTTTCGCGTATAACCCATTCTGGAGAAGGCGCTTCCGGCGTCCAAACGGCGTATTCAGACAGGCGTCCCAGAGACAGGGGTTCAGCCAGGATTGTGGCCAGGCGCGCTGGGTCGATACTGGCGACCTGGGAATAGTTGGGAAGGCTGGCAAGGTCAATCCAGGGGTGGTAATGCAGGGCTTCCCGGGCGGCCCGGAAAGAATCCTCCACCTCGCCTTCCCAGGCGTAGAGATAGCTTAGCGCTAGGAGCGTGTCCAGGGAGGTGGGATTAAGCTCCCTGGCCTCGCTGTAATAGTTGATGGCGGACTGGTCGTCTTCCGCCAGATGGTAAAGCCGCCCCAGCTCTTCCCATGGCTCGCTAGCGTCAGGATTGGCCTGGGCCAAGGCGTACAGATTTTGTATTCCGCTCTCGACCTCACCCGCCATAGCGCTGGCGGCATAAAAGCGGGACAAAATCTACACGTCCCCGGGGAAGGCGGAGTGCGCTGCCAGGTAATAAGTCTTGGCGGTGGTGAAATCCCCGTTTTGCTCGGCGAGACGACCTAAAAAATAAGGTAACAGCCAGTTTTCCCCCCCTACCCCCCCGAACAAAGTGCTTAAGCTCGGGTCAGCCGGATCCAGGGAACCCTCCTCCAGGCGGTCGAGGGCGGAAAGCGCCCACTGGCTGCTGGCGGTCAAGGGAACCCCGGGGAGAAGACGGACAGCGGCCAAAACTTGCCGCCATTCCCGGTCGTCAGTCAAACCACCGTTACGCAGGAAGGAAAAGGGATAGATAACATTGTCCCGGTGGAGAAAACCCTGATAATAGAGGCGCCCGGGGGCGACTGTCTCACTGGAGCCAAACCAGGGTCGGCCTCCCACATCCAGCATTTCCAGTGGCACCCCCCCCAGACTCGCGGCTATGCTTGACAAGGTCCCCCCCGGGGCGACAGGGATGCCAGCCAGGGGCGGAAAAAGCCAGAGCGAGGCTCCTTCCGGGAGGTTTAGGACCACCGTCTGGCTCGAGCCACCACCCGAAGGGGACAGCATGGCCGCCCCCAGGCGGTCCGGGATAGCCAGTTCACCAAAGGTGGCGGCGGCCAAGGGTCGGGGATTACTGACCAGAAAAAGCGGAACCAAGAGTAAGCCAATAGCTAAGCGGAAAATCGACATACCGAAAGACTCCTTCAGCCGAGCCTTACCATAGAGAAAGAGCGAGCGAGAGAGAGCAAAGGGGGGAGGAACCAATTTAACCAACCACTCCTAAGCATAGTATCAGAAAGCGCGGCTAGTTTACCATAATTCCCAGTTTTTACTAGTATAAGCCAGCCTACTCCAGGCGGCTTTTACGATAATAAATGGCTGGCTGGCGCGGCATAGGCTATAATGCTATAGTATGATCCGACTGTACATATGGGGAAAAGGCGTTTACTCCCAGGAAAACGGGAGTCGAAGTTCCGCCGCTTAACACTTTGAGAATTTCCCTGGAGGTGGGAGTGGGTTAGCCAAGTGAAAGGAAACTAAGCATGGCGACACAAACCATAAAAATAAAGGCCAACTGGCAGGAGGGGGAAACTGCCACCCGGATCAAGGCGGGATCCTATGAATTTTTCATGGACCGTCCCGCCAAAATGGGAGGTAGCAACCTCGGCCCCACCCCGGTCCAGTATCTCCTCGCTTGTCTACCGGGTTGCCTGGCCTCGGTCGGTCGCATGGTGGCGGAGGAAATGGGAATCGCCCTCCATTCCCTTGTCCTGACGGTGGAGGGAGACTTTGACCAGGACGGACACCATGGGGTCGAAGGCGTACGCAACGGGTTTTCCGCCATCCGGGTGGGCGTGAAAGTGGCGGCGGACGCCAGCCAGGTGGAACTTGAGCGCTGGCTTTCCCTCACCCACGCCCGTTGCCCAGTGGCGGACAACCTGGAAAACGCCACCCAACTTAGCCTGACCCTTGACACCCAGGTTAAAACCTAAAATTGTGGTGGGTGGTGGTCTGGTTTTTTCGGACAGGGTTACTTGATAAACTTCGCCGCTTTCTTGCCCGGAAAGCTTTTGACCAGCGCCAGGTCGTCAGCTTGCACCAGACAATCGGTCAGGCGTTTTTTGCCATCCTTGGCAGTCAACTTGGCAGTCAAATTGAACTGACTACAGGTCGTAGTTAGTTGCGGGTCAATTGTCTTCAAACGGGTTTTCAGCACCGTCCAGTACTTGCGCGGGTCTTTGCTCTCCGTCAACACACTGATAACATCGACAACGGAAAACCACCCTTTAGAACGCTCATTGTGGTGGTCTGCCTTTTTCCGCCAAGGTTACCGGATAGAAACCGGGAAACAATAATCCACTTTATTTACCTGACTGGCTACTAGGTTGGAATCTTGACGCCAAAAGCAGCGAATAGGCGCCTCTGTTCCTTGGTCACGGGGTGCATGATAGTAGTGCCATCGACCTCCTGCCGGCGTAGCTTGGAAAGAACCCGCATTAGCTCTGGCAGAGTCAGCGTCTTGTAGAGGTTTTTTTTCGCCATGATATGGTGAAGTTTCGCCAAGATGATAAGCGTAACAAAACCGATGAACAGCTTGTTATGCATTTGGTCGCTAGGGTTGACGCGAATCCTCCCCAGATCAAGGTTGTCCTTCAATTTCTCAAACCCCTTTTCCACCACATCTTTCGTCTGGTATAGACGGAGCGCTTCCTGGGCGCCGGTAACGGCGTTACTGACTAGTACCAACCAGCCAGCTGTCTGCAACTCACCTTCCACTATGTCCTCTCTAATGCTGATGCTGTAGCCAGTCCCGCTTGGGCCAGATTTACCGATATCCAGGTATTTACAGTGTTCGACACTCTTGGCGCATTTACTAGGGTCGCCTTCCGCCTCTTCCCGTAATAACGCCACGTTCGCGTGGAGCGCGTCCCTAATTTCTCGCGCCTTTTTGGCGTCAAAGTAGACATGGGTATACACCGTCTCACTTTCACCCCACCCGCACGTCTTGGTTACCGCGTACACTGTGTTAGCCCCTAGGGCGAATGCGTTCCGCGCCTGGTCAATGTCTTTACGCTCCGCCTCGACCTGCTGCTTGGCAAAGGCTGACGTGAAGGGAACTACGGCGACAAACCTGCAGCCAGTTTTCGCTTTAAGCAAGGTAGTTATGTTTTCCTGGCTGTAGAACCCCTTGTCCATAACTACAAGTTCGGGGCGCTCCCCCACTATCGCCCGGAAAGGCGTGAGCGTCGCCTCTAGCGCGCTCACATCCCGGATGCTACCGCTGTACGGAGCCAGGAAAACTGGCAGGGCCGATTTTTCACCCACTAGCAGGCAGATGTTTACTTGCCCAAGTTCACCTTCCCGGTTAAAGCCCCATTCCACCGGGTCGACCAGGCTAGAGTAAGCTGAACTCGCGGTGATATTGAGAGCCAGATATTCGCTTTCGCCTAGCGTTTCGCGCCAGGCGCGATAGAAGCCGGCTCGGTCATCAGCACTGATTGAGGCGAGTAATTCAGCGATACGCTTTAGCGACAGGCTACCTAGGGGAAGCTCTTCTGCTCCAAGAACCCATTCCTCGCAATAAGCCAAAGCCTCGCCTTTCACCGCCAGGAAAGAGGCAAGCAGGAAGACTTCTTTCCACTGCCGGGGTAAAGACACCCGTAGCGCGGTAAGCAGACCGTCTTGCTTAGCCAGCTCTTTAATAAGATAAAGCGCGCCATACTCACGTAGCGTTGAATTTCTAATAGCGTCGGCGGAAAACTGTAGGTCCGCAGGGTCGGACTCAATCACTACCCCGCCCGCTTTCATTCGCTCAATGTATTCAGGCTTGAATCTCCGCCGCCCAGTTTTCGGGTCGATCTTGCCGATAAGCTTACGCTTGTTACGCGCTTCGCCTTTCGCGTTACGGTAGGACTCACTCTCGTAGAGGTAGGTGTATTTGCCTACCCGCACTTCGACGATTGAACTCATTAGCCACCATCCTTCCTTGAAGGTATATCTATATACCTACCGGGAAGCGGAAAAGTCAATTGCTTTTGTCTTAGCCATGCGCGCTTACGCCGCTATTTTTCACCAATACTCCGCCTCGATTCCTTTTTCCGGTTTCCGTAGGTATAATTATGGTCGGGAATTTCGGAGTAAGACCAGCGTAAAACGCTCACCGCATAGTGAAACAGGGAAGCCAACCCTACTCCGGGGGTTTGCCGCCCAGCAACCCTATGGCATTGTAGCCAAAGTCAAAGCAAATGCTGATAAAAACTTTTTCTAACATTGTTATTGACTTTTAATTTAGAAACTGTCATAATTATTATTGGAAGTTAATTAACTAAGGGGAAATAATGGACTATATAGCTGATACGCTCGGAATCAAGGTTACTGCCGAACCGTGGGACGGCGAAGCTGATCTGCCATTCTATCTCGCTGACGCCTACACGTTTCAAAGTGTAACCCTCGATAGCGTCCGCTGCCTGTTCGTTAAACCGAAAAACAAACTTGCCACGTTTCCGGCGGTGAAAAAGCAATTAGCCAAAATTGCTGAACACGCCAACGCGCCGCTGGTGCTTGATTATGACATACTTGACGCCCGTCAGCGTAAAGCGCTTATCGCCGCAGAGATCCCTTTTGTCGCGGACGGCAACCAGCTTTACCTGCCGTTCATGGGAGTCGTTCTTTCCGAACGTTACGCCAGGCGTCAAGAGCAAAGTGAAACACTTTCGCCTACATCACAGTTAGTGCTGTTCCGCTATTTGTATCAGGGCGAGAAGGAGTTGTACGCTAATGGGCTGGCGGAATTACTTGGCGTGTCAGCTACACACATCACGCGTGCGGTAAAACAGCTTGCCGCGCTTAAACTTATAAACACGCGTAAGGACGGAGTGCGGATAGTTATTGCCGGAACCGAGAACGGCGCCGCCCTGTTTAAAAAAGCAAAGCCGCATTTGCTGCTTCCAGTCCGTAAACGGTTTTATGTTGAGAAAAATACCTTGTTCGCGCCAGACGGTTCGGCAATGAAATTACCGCTGGCGGGAATTTCCGCCCTTGCCGAGTACACGATGCTTGATCCGCCCAAGGTGACAACATACGCCTTTGACGGCGGTGTAAACACATTTCCAGGAATTGATACGCTGGTCGACACCGACGCGCAAGCGGAAGTCGAAATCTGGCGGTATTCCCCGACGCTCTTGTCGGCGAAAGAAAATTTGCCTGATCCCTTGTCGCTGTGGACTACGCTAGCGAGCGAGGACGCAAGAATTGAAACAGCTAAAGATGAGTTGCTTGCAGAAATATGGAAGACTGAATAAGGATTAGGCGACTCGGGTCAGCTTTAAGGCTTGCTTTCAAGGCTTAGCGCACAACTATACGATAATAAGCGGCACTGCGGCGTTGTCTCTAGAATTGTTAAATAGTTGCAAGATGGTTTCCCGCCGTGCCGATAGGCACGATTGCCGGTTCATAGGAGGAGGAGCGTAGAATGTCTGGCACCCCGATTTATCAACCCCACGATCATCTGGCGCGGAGTTTTTTCGCTCACCCCGATATTTTTCGGAGTCTGGTTGAGTTTTACCTCCCAGCAAAAGTGGCTGATAATATCGACTTGGAGTCTTTTCAGCCGGAAGAAATAAACATAATAAATGATAACCTAAAAGAAATCCGGGGCGACATTTGCTATTCTGGAAAATTCATTAATAATACACCGATATTTATTTATCTTGAATGCCAGTCGACAGTCGACAATATAATGATTTTGCGATTTCTTCAATACATAATTAGTAAATCACTTAACTACATGAGAAATAAAAATCAAGGTAAACGACTGCCCATTCTCCCCATTCCCATCGCGATCACCCTCTATCACGGCAAAGCGCGTTGGAAAGCCATTCCCCAGGTTAGTACTCTATGTAGTGAATTTCCTCCCGCTCTTGCCATTGATCTCCTTGACTTTCATAATTTTCTAATAGACCTATCCTGTATTCCGGTTAAAGTTGGCCAAGGGCATCCTTTTCTTCAGGCGCTTTTGATCCTTTTAAGGGCTTCTAGTGATGCGGAACCCATGGACAATGAATCACTCACACAAGTGGGAAAGATCATGGCCAGCGCCAAAACCGATTCCCGGATAAAAAGCTTTACCGCCCAAACTGGCATATATATACTGGAAGTTATTAAAGTGGCGGGTGGTCCTGGGGCGTTGGAAGAACTGTTTTTTATACCAATACTTGGTCAGGAGGAAGGAAAGAAAATGTCCGCTACCACCATTGATGACATCAAGGCTCAGTGCAGGAAGGAAGCAAGGGCGATAGAAAAGTTGGAGAACACAAAAAACCATATTTTGGTCTTTTTAAAATTCCGCTTTGGTGAACCACCCATTCATGTCCAGGAAAAAATACTCCACTGTCAAGACCTAGACTTCGTGGGAATAATGATGGAGGAAGCGCTGAACGCGAAAACGCTGGATGAGTTTAGACGCCACCTGAACCTGGAGTAGCCTTTACCACCCCGTTCGAGTAAACCCAAACTTAACTAACCCGGGAGGCGGGGTTTTTCCCCCGCCTCCATGTTCACCCCGGGTATTTCCTTAAACTCTACTCTTTTCCCCCCCCGTAAACCCGTAATCCGGCGCCAGATCCCTGTCTTCCCGATGCATCGCACTACAGCCTACGGCAAATTTAC
>JAITQC010000013.1 GCA_031289115.1 Planctomycetota bacterium | reverse complement strand
GCGGCCCAGACGCCCCAGCCAGGGGAACGCTTGGCCCTGCTAGGGATCGGGAGCGGCCTGTCCAGCCTGATGCTGGGGATAGAATGGTGACGGGAACCGACGGCGTAGCCCCCTACCCCCCAACCGACGGTAAACCCTTCGACCGACAGCTCCTCGCCCAATCCCTGGGCCTTCCGAAGTTGGCACGAGAAGACGCGGCGTTACGCCGCCACTACCCTTTCTCCTCCCGTCTTTTCTCTTCCCCTGGCGGCCTCTACCACTATATTGACGAGGGGAAAGGTGAGACGGTGGTAATGCTCCATGGCAACCCCACCTGGTCCTTTTTCTACCGCCGCCTAGTCAAGGATTTATCCCCCCGTTTCCGTTGTCTAGTCCCTGACCACCTGGGTTGCGGACTGTCGGAAAAACCCGCCGACCCCGGATGTTTCACCCTAGAGAAACACATTGACAACCTGGAGGCGTGGCTGGCAGCGGTGGCTCCGCCAGCTGGTAACGGGCCTGACTTGAATCTGGTTGTGCACGACTGGGGAGGGCCTATAGGACTAGGTTATGCCCTGCGCCACCCCGGGCGGATCCGGCGCTTGGTGGTCTTCAACACTTCCGTCTTCACCCGCGGGGACCTGTCATGGCGGATAAAGATATGCCGCTTCCCTTGGCTAGGAGACTTCCTGGTGCGCGACCTCAACCTCTTTGTTCTGGGGGCTGGTCGCCTCACGGTCAAAACCCCTTTGACTCCGGAGGTGCGGCGTCTCTTCGCCCTCCCCTACTCCAACCGGGCGGCCCGGGTGGGCGTGGCGGGTTTTATCCGGGACATCCCCTTCGACCGGGATAGCCCCACCGGACAGTTACTGGGGAAAATCGACCAGTCTGTCCACCCCGCCTTCCACGACATCCCGGTCCTGATTCAATGGGGGAGTCAGGACTGGTGTTTCACTCCTTTTTTCCTCGAACTCTGGCGAGAGCGCCTGCCCCAGGCGGAAGTGGATGTTTACCCGGCCGGGCACCTCCTTCTTGAAGACGCCGGGGAGGATATCAGCCGACGGGTTAGCTCCTTCCTCGCTGGACCGCGCTAGCCACCGCAAAGGAATCTGGCATGATCGGCGAATTCAACCTCGAACCGCCACCCCTTGACGACAACCTCCTGCAGATGGTGGAGTCACACCGCGCCAAAACTGGCCAGGACTATGCCGCCATCCTTTTTTTCGGCCTCTGGGGCACAGTGGACTGTTCCCCCGAGGTACGACTGTACGCGGGTTACCGCCATCTGGCCGATCACGCCAGCGATGGGCCAGCCTGGCTTGAAGTGTCCCGCACCCAGCTGGAGGCGGGGAAGGGAGAGGAGGCGGAACGCATCCTGGATGAACTCCTCCGCCTGGACTGCCCCGGTCTTTACCCCAACCTCTACTCCGAGGACCCGGAGGTGCACCGGGCCTACATCCGAGCCGAAGGGGGTGAGCGCGAGGAAGCTCTCGAACTCCTCGCCAACCTGGCGGCCAAACACGGCGACTCTCCTGTCTACCAGTTCTTTGTCGCCAGTCTCCTCCACCAAGCCGGCGACTTTGCCGGGGCGGTTGAGCGTTACCGTAACGCACTCTCCGCCCTGGAGGAATTCCAGCGCGAGGCGGAAAACGAGGATTTCGACAGCGGTATCGATTTCGCCATGGCCCGCCAATACATCGACCAGTATCTCCAGGCCGCCGAGGCGGGACAAATTCTGGATAGCGACGCCCCTCCTCTGGATCTTTTCGGTTTCATCACGACCCAAGAGGATTGATATGTCCACCCCGGTCAACATCTCCCTCTTCCTCCGGGAGCAGGCCCGCCAGGAGCCTGACCGGCCGGCCCTGGTTTTCTGCCGTGGCGATGGCAGACGACGAAGCCTGGTCCGCCAAAGCCTCACTTTCGGGGAACTCGAGGCGGCGGTGAATAAGGCCGCCCAAGGTCTCGCCCGGGCCGGTTTTTCCCGCGGCTGCCGCACCCTGTTTCTACTTCCGCCATCCCCCGCCTTCTTCATCGGCTTTTTCGCCCTGGTCCGGATCGGGGCGGTGCCGGTCCTGATCGACCCGGGGATGGGCCTGGGACGCCTGTTAGCCGCCGCCCGCACCGCCCATCCCTCGGCCCTGGTCAGTGTCAGCCTGGCCCAGGCAGCCTCCTGCCTCCTCCCCACCTACTTCCCCGACCTCCAGAGGCGGGTTACGGCCGGACGACGTTGGTTTTGGGGAGGGCCACGCTGGCGAGACATCATGGCTGGCCCGGAAATCGGACCCTTCTCTCCTCCGGGCGGTGACGCCGACCTCGCCGCTATCCTGTTCACCTCCGGCAGCACCGGCCCGGCCAAGGGAGTGGAGTACAGCCATGCCGCCTTGTCCCGTCAGGTCGAGCTTATCGGTGACACCCTGGCTATCGGCCGAGGCGACATCGACTGCGCCACCTTCCCTGGTTTCTCCCTTTTCACAGTGGCGCTGGGAATAACAGCGGCCATCCCTGACATCAACCCGGTCCGACCCGGCTTCTGCCGTCCAGACAACGTCCTGGCGGTTATCCGAGAACTAGGCTGCACCATGTCCTTTGGTTCGCCCGCCCTCTGGCGGCGGGTAGCCGACCACGCCGCCCGGGAAAAAACCAGCCTGCCCTCCCTGCAGAAAGTTGTCATGGCTGGCGCGCCGGTACCGGTAAGCCTCCACCAGACTCTGCTAACGGGAGTGCTTTCCCCCGGCGCGGAGGTGTTCACCCCTTACGGAGCCACCGAATGCATGCCGGTCGCCAACTGCCGCGGCTCGGAAATTCTCGCCGACACGGCTGAACAAACCGCCCGGGGCGGCGGTGTTTGCCTGGGTCGGCCCGTGCGGGGACTGGAGGTGGCGGTCATCCGGATTAGTGACCAGCCGATTCCCGCCTGGCACGACGACCTCTGCTGCCCGCCGGGAGAAATTGGCGAGATCACCGTCAAGGCCGGCCACGCTTCCCCTCACTACCACAACCTCCCCGCCGCCGACCTTCTGGCGAAAATACCGGACCAGGAGGGGTTTTGGCACCGCATGGGGGATGTCGGCTACCTCGACCAACTGGGGCGGTTATGGTTTTGCGGCCGTAAGTCGCATCGGGTGACCACCCCAGATGGCACCCTCTTCAGCGTTCCCTGCGAAGCGGTGTTTAACCACCACCCCCAGGTGGCGCGTAGCGCCCTGGTGGGGGTGGCGGCGGGAAACGGCCTGGAGCGGCCGTTTATCATTATTGAACGCCGACCCGGCGCTCGACTGGCGCCGGACAGTCTACGCCAGGAACTCCTCTCCCTCGCCAGCGCAAATCCCCTGACCCAGAACATCCGGGACATCCTCTTCCATCCCGCCTTCCCGGTCGATGTGCGCCATAACGCCAAGATAAACCGGGAAGCCCTAGCGGTCTGGGCGGCCCGGGCGGCTTCAGGACACGCCGGCCGTAAGGAAATAAGTTGATTAAAACAATTGAGTTAAGGTAAGATTTACTTTAGTAGGTGTGATCGCTCCCGGGCTCATCTTCCTTGCTAGTCTAGGGCCGTATGCGCATACTTTATCTAGTGGGTGGCAGCAAAATATTGTTTGGCGAGGCAACCCGACGGGACGCCGCCTTTGTCACGGGCATGCGTAGCGCTGGCCAACAGGTGGACGCCGTTTCCCTCTCCACCCCGGTCTATGTGGACGGATTGCGGGACAAGCACCTTTTCCATACCCCGGGCGCCAATAACACCCTGGTGACCCGTGTACGCCACCTCAGCACCGTAATCACCAACATGCGCCGGAAACCTCAACTCGAGACAGCCACCCTGACTCGGCTAAACCTCCACCGCTACAGCGAGGAGACCCTGGAGCTATTGGCAGACAGCGAGGAAAACACCCGGAACAAATTCCCCGGTTTCTTCGACTATATCAAGGACCGCAAGGGCTCCTACGATACGGTGATAATCGCCAGCGTCTTCCTGTCCGGCTTTATTAACCCCATCCGGAAAATACTCGACTGCCAAGTGGTTTGCCTGGCCCAGGGTTACAGCATGATCCTGGAAAGCCTGGATGAACCATACCGGTCGGAAACGCGCAAACTCCTCCGTAAAAGGGCGCGTCACCTGGATCAGGTGGTCGCCACCAGCCGTTTCCTCGCCATGCGGGCGCAGGAGTTTTTATCCCTCCCCGCCGCCCGAATCCGGGTAGCCCTCCCCGGCCTTGACCTTGACGATAAGTTTGTCCCCCCGGCGGTCCGCCAACGGCAGCCCTTTACCGCCGGCTTCCTCTCCCCCATACGGGAGGACACTGGTCTTGACCTGGTGGTGGAAGCCTTGGAACCCATGGCCCGGGCCGACCCCTCCCGCTGCTACCTCGCCATCGCCGGCCCGGTGGAGGACGAAGCCTATTGGAAGATGGTGGTAAAACGCCTGGATAAATCCCCCCTGAAGGGACACTACCAGGCCAGAGGCCAGCTGGGGCGCTTCGATCGCCTCGAATTCCTTTCCAGTCTCAGTGTCCTGATTCTCCCCAACCGCGAGCCCCAGATAAACGGTCTGGCGATTATCGAGGCGATGTTGTTGGGTGTGCCGGTAGTGGCGCCATCGCTGGGGATATTGCCGGAGATATTCCAGCACATTGACGGCGGGCTCATGATATCGTCGGATTCACCGGTATGGATGTATTCCCAGGCCCTGGAGCTTTTCGCCAACATGCCGGAGACCGCCGACAATCTGGGAAAGAACGCCCGGGAGGGGGCCGAACGCCTCTTCTCCCCCACTGCCGCCGGCGAACGCCTGTTAAAGTGCCTTGGTTCATCTCCGTCCTCCTCTACCCGCATCTGACCCGGGCCAACCAACCGGTTTCCCTCTAATCCCAGACTACCGGGCAGGTCTAGAATGAACCGTTTTCACCCAAGCGGGAAGCGGTCCTGAATATCGCGGCGCCAGGTCTCTCTGGGTCCATCCTAATACCGGGGAGGACGGACACCAGAAGGAAGCGGTAAACCCCGAAGGAGGTCACAGGATGCGCCCACTACGTTACCTACTCTGGCTATTGTTGCTGGCGTTACTACTTTGGGTTGGCCTTAACTTTAAGCCGAAACCCCCCAAGTCGTCCCTCGCCACTACGCCCCCGGTGGTGGCCGAGACGGCCGACAGCGCCACTCCACCTCTGGAACCATCTTCCGAACCCACCCCTCCTCCCCTTCCCGCAGAAGAGTTGGTTGTGACTCCGGTAGCGGCTGAGGCGGAGCCGCTGGCGGTGGCAGATGACAGTCTACCCCGGTCGGAAACGATACAACGCCTAGAGTTGTCTCGCGCCGGCACCGAGCTGGTCCAACTGGAAGCCGCAGGTGAGGGATGGCGTCTTTTCCCCTCCGGGCTACCGGCTGACTCGACTAAGGTTAACCGCCTGCTCCAGGATCTCCTCCGGGCGCCCCGGCGTACAGTTGACCCCGCCACCGACCCCGAACCAGACTGGCTAACCCTGAACCTCCCTGACGCGGGTGGCGCTTACCAGATCGGTCCGGGCCAGGACAACTTCCAGAACACCCTTTTAACCACCCCCGACCAGCGCCAATGGCTGGTGGCGGCGGATCTGCGGGGAGACCTCGGTCTTTTCGGGGAAACAGGCGGGGAACCTGACCCCGGCTTTTGGCTGGAACAAGCTGTCCTTAGCTTTGATCCAGGGGAGGTGACCGGGCTCATCTGGACCACTCCCGCCACGACCCGCCGCTTCCAGCGCCAGGGAGAGGCGGACTGGGTAACCCTGGACGATGGGGAGAAACAACCCAACCCAACCGCCATTCCGGCCTGGCTACATGACCTCGCCCAGCTTAAAATCAGTCGGCCGCTAGTGACCGGGGAACTGGCTGACCCCTCTGTCCTCCCCGAACACGTCCTGGTCCTGGAGTTCGCCAACGCCAGCCCAGTCACCCTGGCCGCCAGTCCGACCGGAGGCGGCCAAGCCCACCTGTCCCTGTCCTCTCGCCCCGGCGAAGCCTTTCTCCTCCCCGACTGGCGTTTCGACCTGTATTTCCGGCGTTTCCCCGACCTTTACCCGGAAACGGGCGAAGCCTTCCTCCCCAGTCAGGCGGTTTTCCTGGATTTCCGCCGGGACGGAAGAAATTTGAAACTTTTCCGCGCTTCGGAAGGCTGGAAGGCGGTGGGAACAGAGGTGCCAGTCGAGCAAGAAAAAGTGGCTAACGCCCTCGCTATCCTTTCCGCCTGGCGTCCCCTGGACCGCCTGGAACCGGATACAACGACAGACTATCTCGCCCCCACGGTGGAAGTAAGCCTGGCTAGCGGTGTTCGCCAGTTCCTCCTTCTTCCGGAAGACTCCCGTTTCGCCCTACCCCGGGTGAGACTGGAAAACGGGGCGGTTTTCACCGTCGCCACTCCGGTTGCCGCCATCATGTTCCCCGACCCGCCTTCTCTTCTGGCTCCTCCCCCGCCGGCCGATGCAGGAATTGGTGAAAGTGCCCCGGAAAACGGCACTTCCCCCGAGGCAACGGAAACGGTCCCGGAGGACCGGGTAGACGGTGACGCTCCCTCCCTAGAGACGCCGGAAGAGACGCCAGAAGGAAGCTAACTTTTCGCTCCCGGGGGCCCACCCGGCTCTAAACAAAACGGGGGGTTTAGCCACTGGCTAGTCGGAAGACCAGGCTGGAAAAGGGAAAAGGGAAAAAAACCCGACCTGGGGAAGAAGACGCGGCTAGCTAAGAGGGCAGGAAAAACTGTTGTGGGACAGGAAAAAAAGGCTTCCGGTCAAGACGGCAAAGAAGACCTGGGTCTCGCTCAGCTCCGGCTTTTGTTTAAATTATTGCTCTATTGCTTCGCCGGTGTAAAATATATAATTCATTATGGGTGACCGTTTTTTAACCCAACACGTTTGACACCGGCGGCGCTGGCGTCCGGGATGGTCATTTTACTGGCGGCCTTTTTGGACGCCATTTCGAGGTTACCGCATGGGCGACATTAACCAGGATGACATCGACGCTTTGTTGGCCGGAGCCTTCGGTGGGGAGGACAATGCGGATACGGAGGCGGAAGAAAGTCCGCCACCGCCCCCTCCCGCCGACAACGGTATCGAAGGGGTAGCGAGCCAAGATGATATTGATGCCCTTTTTGCCTCGATAGGCGGTGCCCCGGAGCCGGAAGGCGCCCCGCCGCCCGCTCCAGACCCAGTGGCAGCTCCGCCACCACCCCCACCCCCAGTGGCAGCCCCACCGCCACCTCCACCCCCACCAGCCCCAGTGGCAGCACCACCGCCACCTCCACCACCACCACCAGCCCCGGTGGCAGCGCCACCGCCACCACCAGCCCCAGTGGCAGCCCCGCCGCCACCTCCTCCACCACCAGCCCCGGTGGCAGCACCGCCACCACCACCTGCCCCGGTCGCGAGTCCCGTTCCGCCACCGGTAATGGCCCCACCGCCGGTCTATATTCAGTCACAGGCGCTCGCTTCCCCGCTCACCCTACCACCGGATCCGGTGGTCCTCCGGGACGGGATGACGGTAATGACTAGCGCTGGCGAGGTGGAGAGTCTGGCTAGCCAGATTTCCGGCACCCTTGGTCAGTTGTCGGAAAAAGCGCACCGTTACATGCAGGCTTGGCTCGCGGCTGACAGTGAGACCAAAGATTTACGCTCCCGCCTCCTTCAGGAAGAGCATCTTAACGCGGTGGCGAGGGGCGAAAAGGACGCCCTGAACAAGGAAGTGGAGTTTCTCCGGGGAAAGATGGGAAGCCTGGAGGGTGAGAAACTGGGGGTTGAGGAGTCGCGGCGCAGTTCCGAATCCTCCCTGCAGTTCCAGATCCGCGAGCTAGAATCCCAGGTGTCTCTCCTTAGCGCTGAAATCGACTCCCTCAAGGGAGAATTGTCCCGCGTCCGAACCGAGGCCACCGGGGCTGATATCGAAAGCCGCCGCGCCCGGTTCGAGGCTGACCGCCTGAAAAGTGAGGTGGAATCGGAAAGAATGGAGCGTTTGCGCATCCAGCGAGCCCTGGAAAACCGGGAAAAAGAAATGCAGGCCCTCCAGGCCCAGTCGTCCGGACAAGCGTCCTCCCTCTTTATCGACGAGTTGCACCGGCTGGTAAGACGTCTGGAATCCGAACTCGACGCCCGCGTCTCCGGCGCCCACGCCGCCCTGCGTCAGCTGGACCGGCTGGAGGTGGCGGAAAACATGGTGCCGGTGGTCTCCAACCTGCGGGCGGGATTGTTGCAAGCCATCGGTTCCGGCGCAGATGACACCGACGCCCTCAAATCCTTAGGCCGGGAAGCGGAACGGGTGGCGGGCCCGCAGGGAATCGCCCCTGGCAAAACCGAGATCCTGTCCTTCGAAACCGCCATCTCCACCTACCACCTTAGCGACGCCCTGGATGTGGCGGGAGCGCTCTTGCGTGAAGCCAAAACCTCCCCCGCCGCCCTGATGCGGCGCGTCTACCAGTGTCCGGCTTTGCGTCGCCCAGAGATGGCAGAGCATCTTACCGATCTCTCCCGCTTGCTCGAGGGGCTAAGAACAGTACAAGAGGCGTCTGACCGGACGCGCGGGACCGAGAGCGCCGAGTCGGAAATATTCTATGTCCAATTGTTTGATTTTCTCCACAACCTGGTCCGCTTGAAACTTGTCAACCGGATGACCGGCGAAATGTGGGGGCTCTTCCTGGATCTACGGGGACGGTTCTCCTTTGTCACCTCCGACAAGCAGTGGTCGGACTATCGTGACGGAGTACTCGGGGACAAGCAGAAAGCCTAATTCGCGGTTTTCCCGGCCCTCCTGGTTTAGCAAGCCAATCCTGTCCACCCGTCCTATTTAACACCAGTTAAATATTATAGCGCCGCCCGGGTATCACCCGTGCGGCGCTTTAGTTATTCCTGGAGAAAAAGCCTGGATTAGCGCTGTATCTCGTAAAACACACCTTCACCGTTGTCGATAACCACGTTCGGACCTAGAGCAAGGGCGGAACCCAGGTCGCGGCGGGTGGCGGCCAGGCCAAAATAGGGGTTAGAGAGGTATTTGACAGGTATTGTCGGTTGCCCAGAATAGGTTTTCGCCACCCAGCGGTTGCCTTCCTGGCGGAATCCACTGGGGGAGGCGGAGGTACTGATATCCCGGTTGAAGGCACCAGTGTCCATCACCAGCTGTCGGGGATCAATCTGGCGTTGCGGCTGGCCGGGAGATTGTAACCCGGTGGGAAGGCCGTAGTTTTCCATCGCGTCGCACTCGGCCCGGCAAAGGGGGCGGCTAGGAAGGTCAGGTGTGACGTACTTGTCAATCAGGTAGACCTGGTTGGCGAGGAGGGGGGCATTGCCACTTTTGCCCCGGGCGAAAGCGAGACCACCATCGAGAATCTTGACTTCCGGGGCGGGGGCGCCACCGTCAGCGTAGCGGTCGGGATAAAAAGCGTTTACCACCAGCATGGTGCCCGGCTCCACCGCTAGGTCGCGCTCGGGAAAATGCAGGCGAAGCGATTCACTGTTGTCTACCGGGACATTCACCGCCAGTTCACCCTGCTTAACGCTGAAACCCTCGGAGGTGGCGACGAGGATGGCTTCGGGTTGCATCAGAATGGTGCTGCCATTGCCGAATTCCAGGCCAGCCTGGTTTTGGATAGAGCGAAACGCCAGGCCGGGGGCCAGACGAGTCAGCCGTGATTCATCCAGCACCTTCCAGCCGTTGCCGTCGTCTATTTCCACCCCTACCCCGCGAACAGTTTTCGGCAGGGCCGGTAGGGCGAAAATGGCATCCAGGTCATAGCTGACAGGTTCATCCCCGGTTGGATTGTAGGCGGCGGCCACCAGCGTTCCAGGCGAGGGTGAAACAGAGGGAGGGACACTAGACAGTACCGGGGTGGCGTTAACCGGGGAAACACTGGCGACGCTTTCCCGGAGATCCTCCGTATCGACAGGCGGGGTATCGGGGACTAGCGCCAGGGCGCTGGTTGTCTCGGGGTTAAGAACAACCGGACTGTCGGTGGTTGAAAACGGGATGTTGCCAAGGAGCAGCAACAACACCGCTGCCGCCAGGCCGGATAAAAGCGGGGCGAAGATCGAATAACGTCGCCGATCCGAGCGGATGATCTGGGCGGCGTGCTGCCTGGCCTTGAGGTTGATAAGAAGATGATCCTGGAAGTATTCCCGGGGTCGCACCCCCTCCGGCTGGTCCGAAACAGTCTGGTTCGCTATCCCGTCCGCCGCCATCTTTTCCCGGAGTTCCCGGAGAAGAGAAAGGGCGAATTCAGGCCGGGCGGAGGCGTGTTGGGTAGAGGCGAGGAGACGTTGCCACGACTGGTCCGCCACCGGGCTACTTTCCTGGTTTTCGCTAGACAACGAAACCTGGCGCGCCCGCAGTTGGCGGAGAAGGTTTTCCTGGAAAGCGGGGGATGGCGCGCTTCCGGTCGAACCGGAAAGTAGACGGTTCCACTGGTGTTGCGTATCCGGCTGGCTAAACTTGTCACTCATAGCGGCAACCTTTTCCCTCGGGCAAGGAAGACTGGCTACAGTGGGGAGGGAGCACTCCGTTCTCACCGTAACCTGGGGTCTGGGAGGCGAATGAAGCCGACCAACCCCGGCGTGAACCGTAGACATCCTTTTCCGTTTGCTGAAGCCCTAGCTCTGGATAATGATGAACCAGTCCACGTCTAAGAATTTGGGAAGTCAATGTATCTCGCCGTTCTTGAGCGCTGTTTGCCCGTCCCCGGGCTTGGCGAAAAATATGGGACTTACTAGTCATTTAACCCTGTCTCAAAAGATAAACGCCGGGCGGCTGCCTAAAAACCCAGTTCAGCCGCCGGCCGACCCGTCAAAGAGTTGAATATGTCGCGGAAAGCATTCCTGGCCCGGGCCAGCTGGCTTTCCACTGACTTCTCGGTGCGTTGTGAAGCCTGGGCAATGTCCCGGATCGATTGGTTAGCGACATATTTCATCTGGAGAAGCCGGGAATACTCCTGCGGAAGCTTCCCAAGCGTCACATCCACCAGTTCGCTGATGTAGGCGTTGTCCAGCTTCTGGCCGGGTTCCTTCTCCATATTGGTAAAAACTTCTTCCAAGTTGGAGTTCTGGCTTTCCCAGGTTTTTTCCATTTCCCGGGGACGCATCATCACGGCGTTACAGGAACGGATCCGGTTGCGGGATATGGTTTTAAGCCAGGAACTTAATGAACCACGGGTGGGGTTGTAGTCAGTCGCCTTTTCCACCGCCTCCATAAAGGTGTCATGCACCACCTCTTCGGCATGGTGGTGGTCATAACCAACCCGGTAAAAGACAAAACGGTAAAGGCTGATGAAATAAGCATTGTAAAACTCTTCCAGAGCCTTTTCATCCCCTTTGGCGACCCGGAGCATCAGTTCACCACTGTCGTTGGGGTGTTGGCCCAAAGGAAGATCGCCGACTTCCCGGAGTTTATCGGAAATATCGTCGTTGTCCTTAAAATCACTGCGCATTGCGAAATCCCCCGCGATGCAACGCCTAATACCCAGGGGAGGCGAGGCAAAGCAAAAAACCGTCCCCGAAAGTCACCTACCTGGAGTCCGATAAACCGTTCTGGAAGGGAATACCTCCCGGCAGAGGCAAAAAAGAGGTTCTATAATAATATGTCGCCTAAAGCTTTTTTTCCTTCTTTAAAAATGCATATTTTATTATAACCAAGCCCGACAGCCTGGAACACCCGCCCCCCCCTGGAAAGACTGCATGCGAAACGAGTATTGGTTGGACGGGTTTAATATTTTCCATAAGTGGCAAAAAACCAAAGGTTTGTTTGCTGATAAACATTATAATGTCGATCTGCCGCGGGTGGTAGAACAGTCTATCCGTATCCTTTCTCGTGACCTGGCCCAACATCGGGCGAAAAGCCTGATTTTTATCGATGGCGGGGTTATCCGCACCGAGCGCCACCAGGCCGGTATCCGGGTGCGTTACGCCGGCCCGGGTAAAAAAGCGGATGACCGCATGGTCGAGGATCTGGGGCTTCTCGGTTCTGACGCCGGGAAAGTGACCGCCGTCTCCGACGACCGGGAACTCCGTTCCCGCCTGAGTTATCTCGGTGCCTCCTCTTTGGGGGTGATGGAATTCCTCTCCCTGCTTGCCGGCCCCAAGGGAGGGGGAAAAGGGGGGAAAACCCCGGAGGATGACCTGCCGGAGGTGATGCGGATCAAGTGCCGGCCAGTGCCGCCTAACGAAGTGAAGGTGTGGCTGGAAATTTTCGCTCAGGCCGACCTTAATGACGCCGACGGCTAGCCTTCCCGAAAGGGCCGCTATTCCAGTAACAAGGAGCGCCATGGAACGCAGTGAATATTCGCTGGCTACCGACAAAGAGGGTCTTTACGACATCACCAGCCAAGTCAGGGAGGCGGTGGCCAAAAGCGGGGTGATGTCTGGGTTATGCCATGTTTTCAGCCCCCACACCACCGCCGGTATAAGCATCAATGAAAATTCCGATCCGGACGTGGTGACGGATATTCTGTTGGGCCTGAAGCACGCCTTCCCCGACCAGCCCGCTTTTCGCCACTCCGAAGGCAACTCGGCCGCCCACCTGAAAGCTAGCGCGGTGGGGTCGGGGGTGATCCTGGCGATAGCGGATGGACGACTGGTGCTAGGAACCTGGCAGGCCGTCTTTTTCTGCGAATTCGATGGCCCCCGGCATCGCCATTTCCAGGTAAACATCCTTTAACCGCATCGCCGGTTTCCCCCTGGTCTTCACGGGACAGGAGTATTTCACGAATGGCTTTTTTTGAATGGCATGGCCTGAAAAACAAGCTTGGCCTCCGGCCGCAAACCGAAATCCAGGACATTGGTTCCGGTCCCGCCACCAAATGTGAAAAATGCGGCGAGGTTTTGATGCGGGTCGCTTTCGAGGCCAACCTCAAAGTGTGCCCGCATTGTCAGCATCACCACATCCTCTCCTCGGCCGAACGCCTCCAGACAACCCTCGACTACGGCACCTTCAAGCCACTGCCCGGTAATCTGGCCGCCAAGGATATACTGGAATTCAAGGGCATCGAGACTTATCAGGCTAAGCTGGTCAGCGCCAGGAAAAAGACGCAGATGCTGGACGCCATGTTGGCAGGAACGGGTGAGATCAAAGGGCAGGCGGTGGCTATCGGGGTGACTGATGCCCGGTTTATGGCCGGCTCGATGGGATCGGTGGTGGGCGAGCTTTTCGTCCGCCTGGTAGAACTGGCGGTGAAAAAACAGTTGCCTCTGGTGGTTTTTTCCGGCTCCGGTGGCGGTGCCCGAATGTATGAGGGACTTTTTTCCCTGTTCCAGATGGCCAAGACCGCCGCCGCCCTGGTCAAACTAGAAGAAGCTCGACTACCCTTTATCAGTGTTTGCACCCAAAGCACCATGGGTGGGGTTTGGGCCAGTTGGGCTGCCCTAGGCGATATCGTCATCGCTGAACCGCAAGCCCAGATCGGTTTCACCGGACCGCGCGTAATCAAGACCACCATCAACGCCGAACTGCCAGCTGGTTTCCAGTCTTCCGAATTCCTGCTCGCCCGGGGTCAGATCGACCAGATTGTCCCGCGCGCTGACCTCCGGGAACGCCTGGCTAGCATCCTCGACTTGCTGCAAAGCCAGGAAAAACTCCCCACCACCAAATAACCCCCAACTTCCTCCCAGCCACCCCGATTAAATTTTCGCCTCACTTCTTTTTCCCGCGCTGCCATTCCTTGGCTTTACCCGCCAGTCGCCCTCCCGTTCCCGGTTCCCCCGCCCCATCCGGTTTTTTCGCCATGATAAAGAGGTAATTAAACCCACGCAGGAAAAAATTGCCTTCCGCCGCCGCCCGCCGGTAGTTACCCATGTTCAGATTACGGTTGTGGCGGCAAACCGCCACTATGTCCACCGGGACAAAAGATTCCCGCATGATGCTGAACAACTCAAAACCAATTGGATAGAAACCGCTTCCCTTGACAAAGGAGTCGGCCACGTAGAGGCCAAGAATCCCGCCGGGACGGAGGACGCGGTGGATCTCCCTCAGGGCATCACGCATAGCCAGGTAATAAGCGTCCCCGGCGGCGGAAAGTTTGCCAATACACCGGGGGTCGTCAGAGTAGTCGAGGTGGTCGGAATAGGGGGGGTCGACAAAGACCAGGTGGGCTTTGGCGCTCTCCAGCGGCAACTGGCGACAGTCGGCCCGGAAGATGTCGGAGCGGCGCGGGGAAATATCATAAGCCAGGGCTTTACGCCCGAGATCCCGGGCCACATCCAGAGTGGTGCCACTCCCGGCCATCGGGTCCACCACCAAATCGCCAGGACGACTATACCGCTCCAGCAAATTCCAGATTACGTAACTGGGGGTGGCGCCAGCGAAACCGGTCTGGCCTTGCTTACTGCCACCATAGTTTTGTGAGGGGTAGTCCCAGAGGGTGGTGTGCATAAAAAGCGGCCCGGAAAGCGCTTCGCCGTTGCCCGGGGGAGGCTGACGCCTCCCGGACGGCTTAGCCGGCCGCGAAATTTTGGGCGGGTTTTTCTTGCGGGTAAAATCAGCCATAGCCAGATATTCTATCCTCGCGGGTCAGCGGGCGCAAGTATCCCTGGCGCCAATCCGCCTGACGTGTTCAAGCTCTCCTCGCGGAAAAAATCCTCTTTTTCACCAGACAACTCCGACCGGGAAAGGCGTGAGCGTTAAGTGAAATATAATTTTACCTAAAGTTAATTTTGGGTTTCCACCCCCCCGGTCAAAGTTAAAACAGGAAAAATCGGGGTAAGTTTATTTTTTCGCATCTTTCCCTTACTTTCCCTAACTTTACACTCCCCTGCCCTATCCAGAAACACCCCCCCTGCCGCAACCGGTATCGAGCAGTCTAATTTAACCAAGTTACAACCCACCGAA
>JAITQC010000113.1 GCA_031289115.1 Planctomycetota bacterium | reverse complement strand
GCCATTGACTGGACCCAGGTGGTGCCAGCTGACAAACCCTGCTATGTTTTTGGCAATCCTCCCTTTAGTGGCGCCAGGGTGATGACTCCGGCGCAAAAAACCGATATGCGCCAGGTGGTGGGAAAAACCGCCGGGGTGGGTAATCTGGACTATGTCACCGCCTGGTACTGGAAGGCGGCTGCTCTGCTTCAGGGTAACGCCCGGCGGGTGGCTTTTGTCTCCACCAACTCCCTAGCCCAGGGTGAACAACCAGCCTTGCTTTGGGAGCCTCTTTACAACGCTTACCCCCTGAAAATGGATTTTGCCTACCGGACTTTCAAGTGGTCAAACGCGGCGCGGGGGAGGGCGGCGGTGCATTGCGTGATTATTGGCTTTAGTAATAAAACCGAGGTGTCTAAGAAAACCATTTATAACAGTGCTGGTCAGGCGATACAGGCGAAAAACATCAACCCCTACCTAACCGACGCTCCTGACGTTTTTATCAAAAGCCGCTCCCGCCCCTTGTGCGCCGCGCCGCAGATGAGTATCGGCAACCAACCTATTGATGGCGGCAATTACCTCTTTAGCGAAGACGAAAAAGCGGTCTTTATCGCTAAGGAGCCGCGGGCGGCTCCCTGGTTTCGCCCCTGGATCGGTAGCGTGGAGTTTATCCAGGGACAGCGGCGTTACTGCCTGTGGCTGGGTGATTGTTCCGCCGAGGAGTTAAGCCGCCTCCCTGAGGCGAGGAAGCGGGTGGAGGCGGTAAGGCGGTACCGGTTGGCAAGCCGAAGGGAAGGAACCCGTAAAATCGCCACTACTCCCCGGCGTTTCCAGGTGGAAAACATGCCTTCCGGCCCCTATATTTTGATCCCGCGGGTGTCTTCGGAAAACCGCCGGTATATTCCCATGGGCTTTGTTAATCCGGAAATACTGGCTAGTGATTCGGTGCATATTATTCCGGAGGCGACGGTTTACCACTTCGGTGTCTTAGCATCCAGCGTCCATCTTGCCTGGATTGACGCAGTTTGTGGACGCCTTGAGATGAGTTACCGTTACTCCAAAGACATTGTCTACAACAACTTTCCCTGGCCAGAAACCAGTGAAAAACAACAAGGCGCCATCGCCGCCGCGGCGGAAAAGATATTGGTGGCGCGGGAAAAATTCCCGGAAAGCTCCCTGGCTGATCTTTACGATCCGTTATCCATGCCGGAGGAGTTACGTAAGTCGCACAAAACCCTGGACCAGCTGGTGCTGAAAGCCTACGGTTTGACGCGAGAGGATTCACCCCCGGACCGTATTGTGGCGCGCCTCATGCGGCTTTACCAGCAGTTGACCCGGGAAAACAGGCTTTTTCTTCTCCACTGATAGCAAAATGGAGCCATCACGCCGCATAACCTGGTTTGCTGACCGCAGGTCGGTGAAAGGCACCTTCCGTAACGTCAAACAATTCCTGGAGTCGAAGAATCGCAAAGCGATAAGGATATCGCCCACGAAAGGATGGGAACGTTCGCCTACCTGCTTTACGGGGTCGTTTGGCTAACCCGTCTGGAACGCGAAGGCAAAATCACCGCCAGCCTCGAACACAAATGGTATCAAGGGAAAACGGGGTGTCCCACTCATTGTTAAAATTCGTAAGCTGACCACCCTTAAAAACTACCCATTTTCCCTATTCCAAACAAGCTTGGTTTGACCGTGACCCTGGCTGGCGCAATGACGCTGAGCCGTAGGTAAAGCGGAGTTGCGCCAGCCAGGGCCAGGGGCCTTCTCAGCCAGACGTCTTGGGCTTAACAAGCGCCTGTCTTGGCTAGCCAGTAATCCTTGGGCTTTTCGGAGTCTATCGAAAAGTTGGGCAACATCTCCCCAATACCGCGTAAGGTTTTCATTTGGCAATTGGGTGTAATTGGGTGTATGAATAGGTATGCTTAATTTAACCACGCTAATCATAACCCCGGATATCCTCGGTTTGATAGCCGCCATTGACGAGTTCAAAGGGGCGTGGCGGGCGTTAGGCACGCTTGCGCCGGAACGCTTGTCCGCGCTAAGGAAAGTGGCCTCAATTGAAAGTATCGGCTCCTCCACTCGCATTGAGGGAAGCTGTCTTACAGATCGTCAGGTAGAAGCGCTCTTGTCGAATGTCTCGCTACAAGCGTTCTCCTCGCGAGAGGAACAGGAAGTTGCCAGCTACGCCGAAGTCATGGAAACCATATTCCAGTCGTGGGAGTCGATAGGTCTCACGGAAAACCACATACGACAGCTGCATCGAGACCTGTTGAAGTTTAGCGACAAGGACCAACGCCATCGTGGTACGTACAAGACAGCATCCAACAGCGTCGCGGCATTTGCTGCGGATGGTAAACAGGTAGAGATCGTGTTTGAGACCGCCTCCCCGTTCGCGACGCCTGGATTGATGAGGGAATTGGTGAAATGGACAAATGACGCTTTTACCTATGAACGACTGCATCCGCTGCTTATCATCGCCGCCTTTACGGTGGTTTTCCTGGAAATCCATCCATTCCAGGACGGCAATGGTCGCTTAAGCCGTATCTTGACCTTGCTCCTTTTGCTTCGGTCGGGATACGCCTTTGTGCCGTATTCATCCCTGGAGAGCATCATTGAGCAGAACAAAAAGGAATATTATCTCGCGTTACGCCAGACGCAGGCTGCGATCCGAAGCAAAAAGCCAAACTGGCAGCCATGGGTCGTCTTTTTTCTGACGACTCTTCACAAGCAAACGCGAATTCTTGAACAGAAGATAGATCAAGAACGAGTAGCGCTGACTGCGTTACCCGAGTTGTCCCTCCAGATTCTTGAGCAAGCGAAAAACCATGGCCGCGTCACCATCCGAGAGATGGCAGCGCTCACTGGAGTGAGCCGCAATACCTTAAAAGTGCATTTTCGTCAGCTGGAGAAAAATGGCAGTCTGGCCATGCATGGTGCCGGTCGAGGAGTATGGTATAATTTAGCTTGAGAGGCACTTTTCCTTGTGGTATGGCTCCAACAGCTTCACCATGCCGGAGGTCTCAAGCATTGAAAGCCAGGATTTCAAGGGTCACTTCGCATGGCATCGAGCAACCCAATCAGGTGAGCGACCTTTTCGAGCACAACTGGTCTGAAGCCTGTCGCCTCAGCTTCGGTGGCCAGCTTCTCTAGGAAGATTTTCATAGTACCTCTCCCCACGCCCGTTCGAGCACTTCCCTGGGAACCACCAAGTTCCATTCCGACACAAGGCGACCGGATGTCCGCTTGGCGCGGTCCAGATAATGCGGTTGGCGGGGACGCAGTCCTTGAAGCGCCTTGAAGTGACGGTCCTCCACCATCAACTGTTCGCGGTGCTGTTCGAGAAAGAACCCCACCTTAGCGCCAGTGGTCGCGTTTCCGAGCAGTAGCGCGTACTCCACGACCTTGTCGAGGTCGAAGAATTCGACCGACTCCAGTGACCGCCAGATTTCCTCCCAGCTTCCCGAAAGGTCTGGACGATCCAGAACGTCCACCAAGGTCCGTTCCAGACTCGCGACCCGTAGATCCATACCGGCGTGCTCTGCGGTCGAAACGCCGACATGCACTTTTCCTGCACGGAGGAGAGCTTGGGGAAACTTCGTCCCCCGGAAAACATGGGAGCGAAACGTCAGAGGCCCGAGCGGGCGGGATGCCGAATAGGTGAAGTTTTCATAGACCGAGTAAGCCCTCCCGTGAAACTCGAGCGCCGTATGGTACGACAAAATCGCATCCACGGTCAGCTTCGCGGCTACGAGAAATGGGTCGACCGGAAACGAATCGGTGCCGGCTCCCGCCGGGATGACAGTATATAATCCGCGCCGCACCCGAACGACTCGACCGACCTTCTGGTGGTACGCCAGAATAGCCTCCTGCGCCCGCCGGCCGAGTTCAGCATGGGACGACATATGCTTGGCCAACTCTTCTCCGGTGAAAACCGGATGCTTCCGGAAAAACTCAGCATGTTTCATTACCGGCATCCTTGACTTAATTTCATGTTAACCATAGCAATAATATGGTTATTGGGTTTAATTGTCAAGTCAGGGAATCTTGGTCTGCAAGCCTAGGTTTCGTACCGCCTCATGCGAAACCCATCCGAAATTATGGCTTAGCCTGCGCACGTCAAGCGGAGATCAACCCACCCATCGACGTTCCTCCCCCGCCGCCGGTAAATAACCCCAGGGACGGACTTTTCCCGCCACACGGCGCGAATGCCGTGCCCCCAAGAGAAGAAATTAGGATGTCTCCGGTGGAAGCACACTCAAACTCGATAACCGACATCCCAGCCTCCAGATCAGGCGCTATGACACCGGCATTGCAGGCGGATGATCTGGTGCTCGCCCCTCATGACTCCGCCGCGGGTTTGGACCCAACCGTGTTCAGCAAGGTCAACGCGTCCGAAGCGTTTCCGGTACCATCCAGACCATGCACCGCCAGTAATTCATCCTCGGCTTCCCGGAGGCTATTCCCAACGCCATCACCGCTGTTACATCACCATCCAGCATTATGACCAAGCAAACGTCACGCTTGATGTTTCGCTCGCGAAAAGCGCATAGGCGCTTTTCGCCATCCTGCCACTAGAGACGGGAAACTTCTCTCCAGCTGATGCCGGGGGTGTTTTTGCCATGGAGGCGGTTCTGTTCGCGGCAGCTTACGCCAGCTTTAAAGGCTCCAAGAATACGCTGGTGTAACTCTTCCGGGACTTGGCTGTTTTCATAGGTCGCCAGTACCTTGCGTTTTACCAAACAACGAAAAATAACCCCTGGAGTAAAACTGGACTTTCGTTCTTCTAGCTTTTTGAACTTTTAAGATAACTCTTTTTCTATTAAGTTTTGAGTCGACGCTTTTCATAGGAGATGTACCCCTTTGACTTCCTCGCTTCCGAGTTTTATCCCTGACACTGGCGAATTGGCCGCACGTGAAATGGAAGCTGCCATGAAGCTGGCCAGGCTGTATGACGCGGTATCCAGCCAAGGTTGTCG
>JAITQC010000028.1 GCA_031289115.1 Planctomycetota bacterium | reverse complement strand
CCGTCTCCTCCGTGGTCTCCTGGCGGAACTGGATCAGCTTCAACTCCTCCTCGCCAATCTCACGGTGACCCTGGTTAATGGCGTCCCGGAGGCGGTCAAGCTCTTCCATGCCGGAAATGACGGCGCTTTCCCGGTCGTCGGCGAGAATTTTCAGCTCCTTGATACGGTCGGAAATTATCCGGTATTCCCGCTGGTTCTTGATTTCCTTTATACGCCGCTCCTGGTCCACCACCTCGCTCTCGGCGTTGCGGAGTTCCAAGTTCAGGGCGTCGGTAGCAAAAGCCTTGTCGCGGATGGCGCCTTCGATTTCCCGAGCCCGCTCCCGGGCCCGCTCCACAACCTTCTCCTGCTCCGTCACCTTTTTCTGCAGGCGCATCAACCGCGCCTTGCCGTCCATTATGCTCCGGTCCACCTCATAGAGACCAAGCATGTCGCGGGTAACTTCCTGCATCAGTTTTTCTCCTCCAGGACCAGACTCCCCGGGGATGGCCGCTTCCGGGGCGTCACGGGTATAAAGTTCGGGTCTGCAGTCCGGCGCCTAACAGCCGGTGGCAAAAAAAGGTAATAAAAAAAACCGGTCTCCCGGTTTTCATTGCCGCATGGGTATTCCCCAGCCCCGCAGCTCGTCCTTAAGGCGGCGGCAGGAATTGCCGTCGATATGGGCGAGGGAGGCAATAAGGGCAGCGTCAGCCCGACCCTCGACCAGAGCGTCACGGAGGTGGCGGACGTTTCCGGCGCCTCCACTCGCCACCACCGGCACCGGCACCGCCTCCGCCACTCGGCGGGTAATAACCAGGTCATAACCCTGGCGGACGCCGTCAGCGTCGATGGAGTTGAGGCAGATCTCCCCCACCCCCAGTTCCACCGCCCGCCGGGCCCAGTCAACCACGTCCAGGCCAGTGGGGGTACGCCCACCTCGGACCACCACCTCATAACCAGAGGGAAAGGCGGGGTCGGGGGTTTTTCGGGCGTCGAGACCTAGAACTATGCACTGGCTCCCGAACTCCCGCGCCCCGGCGGCGACAATCTCGGGGTGGGCGACAGCCAGGGAATTCACCGACACCTTGTCGGCGCCAGCCAGGAGGGCGCGGCGCATGTCGGCTACGGAACCAATGCCACCGCCGACGGTAAAGGGGATGAAAATCCGCCGCCCCACTTCCCGCACCATGTCAATGTCGATTGGCCTGGCCTCGGCCGAGGCGGTGATGTCGTAAAACACCATCTCGTCAGCCCCTTCCTGGTAGTAGCGTCCGGCCAGCTCCACCGGGTCGCCAACCGGGAGGTTGCCTTCGAAACGCACTCCTTTGGTGACCTGGCGGTCACGGATGTCAAGACAGACAATCAGGCGTTTCATCAGCATGTTTGCCCGTCCCAGGTCTTGAAGCGCTCGAGAATGGCCAAACCAACCTCCCCGCTCTTTTCAGGGTGGAACTGGGTGGCTAGACAAGAGCCAAGGCCAACAATAGCGGCGAAATCCACTCCGGCGTGGTCGGTGGCGCCGTAAACCTTGCCGCCGGGGCGCCCCGGTAGGGGCGGAAGGTGGCGTACCGCCGTATCCTCCCAGGCCGGCACTGGATAATAGGAATGCACGAAATAAAACTCTCCATACCCCCCCGGCGGGGGCAGGATGGGGTGGGGGGCGAGGAAACGCACCCGGTTCCAGCCCATGTGGGGTATTTTCACGCCGGGATCGTCAGGCGGGGGGATAAAACGCTCTACCTGGCCGGGAAAGACGCCAAGGGCTGGCACTCCCCCGTCCTCCTCCGAACGGTCAAAGAGAAGTTGTATCCCGATACAGACGGCGAGAATGGGCTTCCCGTCCCGGAAGGCGTCGCGGATGACCTGGTCGAGACGGCGCTCCCGGAGAATGCGCATGCATTGAGCAGCCGACCCTACCCCAGGAAAAACCAGGCGCTGGGCCCGGGCGAGTTTAGCAATATCGCAGGTTACCTCCGGCTTCGCTCCGACCTTTTCCAGGGCGAGGCGCATGCTTTCAGTGTTGCCAGCGTCGTAGTCAAGTATGGCGGTCATCAATATCGTGTCCAGGGGATCCCTAAGCGGGAAACAGGCCCGACCAGTCAGGACGGGCGGTAGCGTTTATATTTTTTACCCTGCCGGCCAAGCCCCGGTCAGGATTGGAGAGCGCGGTCGAGAACCTCACCCACCTGGCGGGGGTCGACCGTTTTGCCGCCCGCTTTAAGCGCTTTCATGGTCTTGCCGAGGAGCGCGTTACGCACCGCCACTTTCCCGGCCCGGAACTCCGCCAGCATCCCTGGCGAGGCGGCGATGGCGGTTTCGACCGCCGTCAGCACCGCCGCTGAGTCATCTTCAAGAAGTAGGCCTAGCCGGGCGGCGTCTGGACCAGCCTCCCCTCCCTCCCGGTAGAGCTTCTCCAGAAGGGTGCGTAGGCCAGCGGCGGAAATCCGTCCCGCTGTCTGGAGCGAAACCGCCTGGCGGAAGTTTTCCGGGTCGAGTTTGGCCGCTTCCAGCCGGACGCCAGTGGCGTTTATGATTCCGAAAACATCAGTCACCAGACGCTTGACCAGCCGAGGCGTTGATTCCGGCTCAGGTCGGGCGGCGGCGGCCAGGAAACTCAGGGCGTCGTTACGGGACAAGGCGTCCCGGTCGGCCGGCGACACTCCGTGCCGGGCAAGGCTGGCCAGATACTGGTCATAGGGTTCAGGAAGGCGGGAACGCTCCTCCTCCACCCAGTTCGCGGGCAGGACCACCGGCGGCAGGTCGGGCTCGGGAAAATAGCGGTAGTCGTGGGCGTCCTCTTTGGAGCGCTGGACGAAAGTCTTCTGGTTAGCATCGTCCCAGCCCCGGGTCTCCTGCCGGATGCGCCCGCCGCTGTCAAGCACTTCGGCGTGGCGGCGCACCTCGTACTCGATGGCGCCACGCATGTGGTTAAAGCCAGCCTGGTTCTTTATCTCGGTCCGGATGCCAAGTTCCGTGGCTCCGGGCGGGGCGATAGAGACGTTCGCCTCCACTCGCATCTCGCCCAACTGGATACGGCAGCGGGACACCCCGTGGTAGACCAGGACCGCCCGGAGTTTACGCACGTACTCCTCCGCCTCCCGCCCAGAGGACAGGACCGGCCGGGTGACAATCTCCATCAGGGGAGCGCCGCTACGGTTGACATCCACCAGGGTCTCGCCATTGGCGTGGATGAGTTTGGCAGTGTCCTCCTCCAGGTGGACCCGGAGGATGTCCACCCTTTTCTCCTCGCCAGAGTCGCCAGGGATAGTCAGCCAGCCGTCTTCCCCCAGGGGCATGGCATACTGGGAAATCTGGTAGCCCTTGACCAGGTCGGGATAGATGTAGTTTTTCCGTTCAAACCACAGGCGCGGGTTTACCCGGCAATTCAAAGCGAGAGCCGCCACCAGTCCCAACCGCAGGGCTTCTCGGTTGACACTGGGGAGGGCGCCGGGAAGGCCGAGGCAGACCGGGCAGGCGGCCTGGTTTTCCCCCAGGTCCTGGGGAGCGTTGCGGCAGGGGCAAAACATCTTGCTCCGGGTGGTCAATTCGACATGCACCTCTACCCCCACCGTGGTCTGGTAAGCGGTCATGCGCTGGCCTCCAGGGCTGGGCGTTGCCAAGGACAGCCTTCCGGAACCAGGCCGGTGACCGGGAGGGCTTGCTCCACCACCGCCGCCAGGCGATAGAGGAGGTCTTCCCGGAAATAGCCAGCCATGGCCTGCACCCCCACCGGCAGACCAGCCGTGGCGCCGGCCGGGAAGGCGAGAGCGGGTAGGCCAGTAAGGTTGGCGGACAAGGTGAAAATATCCCCCAGGTAATTTTCCAAGGGGGTGGCGGCGGTCCCCAACAACCGGGCCGGGGCCGGGGTCACCGGCAGGAGAAAGACATCCACCTCCCGCAAAAGTCCGCTGAAAGCATCGACCAGCAGGTGGCGGACCTGGGACGCCTTCAGGTAATAGGCATCATAATAGCCGCTGGAGAGGGCGAAGGAGCCCATCATGATCCGCCGTTTCACCTCGTCCCCGAAACCACTACCCCGGGTGTGGGCGAAGCTGTCCCAGAGGTTGTCACCAGCCGCGCGCACTCCGTAACGCACCCCGTCGTAGCGAGTGAGGTTGGCAGAGGCCTCGCAGGCGCAGATGACATAGTAGGCGGCGACACAGTAGTCTATAAGGGGGAGCTCCCGCTCCACCAGTTCCGCCCCCGCTTGGGCCGCCACGTCCAGCGCCTGGCGGAGGGTCTGGCCAGTAACGGGATCCAGGCCGTCCCGGTTAAATATCGAGGGGTCGAAGCCGACCCGGAGACCCCGTACCCCGTCTGGGACTTTGGCTAGGCAGGGCTGGAAGGGCTCGGGAGAGGAGGTGGAGTCGCGGGGGTCGTGTCCGGCGATGACGTCGTAAACCAAGGCGTTGTCGCGGACAGTGCGGGTGAGGGGGCCGATCTGGTCCAGGCTAGAGGCCAAGGCCCCTAGACCCCAGCGGGAAACCCGGCCATAGGTGGGTTTAAGCCCGACCAGGCCGCAGAAAGAGGCGGGCTGGCGAATAGAGCCGCCGGTGTCGGAACCAAGGGCGGCCGCCACCCCGCCATACGCCACCACCGCGGCGCTACCGCTTGAGCTGCCGCCCGTGACCCGGTCGGGGTTCCAGGGGTTGCGGGTTGGGCCGTAGGCGGAGTTTTCCCCCGTCGAACCCATGGCGAACTCGTCCATGTTGGCCTTGCCCACAATCACCGCTCCGGCCGCTCGCAGTTTTTCTACCGCCCCGGCGTCATAGGGGGGGATGAAATTCTCCAGTATTTTGCTGCCGCAGGTGGTGCGTACCCCCCGCGTCATCAGGTTGTCCTTGACCACCACCGGGATGCCAGCAAGGGGCCGGGGATCCGGTTTCGCCTGGCGGTCGGCCTGGCGGGCCACCGCCAGCGCCCCCTCCGGGTCGCGGGTGAGGATGGCGTTGACCCGGGGCTCACTAACCTGGATCCGGGCGAGACTGGCTGTCAGGAGGTCTTCCGAAGTGAAGTCGCCAGCCGCTAGGCCAGCCTGGGTGGCGGCGAGGTCGAGACTGGCGAACTGTTCCGGGGTAATAGACATCGCCACCAAATCCCTCTCAATAGCCTCATAGTTACAAGCGGTTACTCAAAAACAGGCTGCACCACGAAGGCGTTGCGGGCTGGATCGTAGGCACCACCGGAAAGGCTTTCCAGGTCCGACGGCGCCAAAGAGTCGCCCGGAACGTCTTCCCGGAGCAGGGCCTCCTTGTTAAGCCCCACCCCCAGGGGGTCGACCCCCTGGGTGTCGAGGCGGTTAAGCACCTCGACGTAGTCAAGCACCGACGACATGTCGCGGGCGAAGCGTTCAGCCTCGTCGGGGCTTAAGCGGATACGTAGCATCTCGGCCAGACGCAACGTCTCCTCGGGACCAATCTGCATGACGAAACCATCCTTATGCCGGGCAACCCGTCCGTACGGTTAAGGCGTTGCCATTACGCCAATTAATGAATTGACAGATGCCGAGTAACGGATTGGAGGCGGTGAAACAACCCCCGGGCGACCGCCCGGATTTGTCAAGTTTATGCCGGGCCGGGTTTTTTATCAAGGTTTTTCCCCGATAGACGCCTCCGGGAGGATGGGTGGTAAACCAGCCAGGGGTAACCTTGGTGGGACAAAAGTATTTTGACCGCGCCGGGGAAATCACCTAATCTTTGCCAGCGGCGGGTTTCCCGGTTTTCCTCGACCAAACCGGCCGAACAGCCGGATCCCGACCCTCCGCCTCCATCATCGGAAAGGACAACACTCATGGACAATGGTAGAATCGCTCTGGTGACCGGGGCGTCCCGGGGGTTAGGGGCGGCCATCGCCAGCCGCCTGGGAAAGGATGGTTTCCGGGTGGCAGTAAACTGCTTCCAGTCACCCGACCGGGCGAAAAAACTGGTGGCCGACATCCAGGCGTCAGGCGGCACCGCCAGGGCTATCCAGGCCGATATAACCGATTCGACGGCGATTGGCCGTCTCCTCGCTGACATCAACCAAGCCTGGGATGGCACGGTGGATGTGCTGGTCAACAACGCCACCGGACCCCAGCCGGAGCGGCCGCTGGAGGAATACAGCTGGCAGGATTTCGAAGACCAGATAAACTTCTTCATCAAATCCCCGGTCCTGCTGGTCCAAGCCCTGCTTCCCGCCATGAAAAAGGCGCGCCACGGCCGGATTATTAATATCGTGAGCGAGGTGGCTGACAACTGCCGCCCCGACTTCTCCCCCTACATCGCTGCCAAATGCGCCCAACTCGGCCTCACCCGCTCCTGGGCCCTGGAGTTCGCCCCCTGGAACATCACGGTTAACGCGGTGAGCCCTGGCTGGGTACCCACCGACCGCCACGCCGGGGTGGACCGGAAAGTCCTCGCCGCCTACCAGGCCGAGGTGCCTTTGAAACGGCAGGGGACACCGGAGGAGGTGGCGTCGGCTGTGAGTTTCTTCGCCGCTGCCGAAAACGGCTTTGTCAGTGGCCAGCGGGTGTCGGTGAACGGGGCGCACACGTTTTAACCCGGGGGGAACCCTGGTCCAGGCGCTTACCAAGATGCGCGGACGCCGGTGTTTTCCTCGCCGCGGACTGGGCGCGCTATGTTACTGGCGAAATGATTGGCTTGGACAGGGGTAGGTTTAAAGTCCAAAGCATCCCCACCCCCTGACGTCACCGGGAAAGGAGTGGACAATGCCTCTTATCGGGCTTGACATTGGCACCTCCACCACCAAGGCGATCCTCATGAGCCCGGATGGCGGGGTCATCCAGTCCCACAGCGGGGAATACCCCATAGACTCCCCCCACCCCGGCTGGGCCGAACAAGACCCAGAGGCCTGGGTGACCCAGGCGAAGAACTGCCTTGGGGTGGTGGCGGCTGGTCACCGGGACGCGGTAAAAGGCCTGTCCCTCTCTGGCCAGATGCACGGAGTGGTGTTACTGGGTGAAGACCAACGGCCCCTAAGACCCGCCATCATCTGGGCTGACCAGCGTTCCGCCGACGCTCTGGAGGAGATAGCCTCACGCTATCCCCGGGAAGTTCTCGGGCAAACTATCCTGAACCGCCCCGCCGCCGGTTTTGGCCTGGCCACCCTGGTGTGGCTACGCAACCATGAGCCAGATATCCTCAGGAAAACCCGGACTGTCCTCGCCGCCAAGGACTATGTCCGCTTCCGCCTCACTGGCGTCCTCGGCCAGGAAGTGTCTGACGCGTCTGGCACCACCTGCCTCGACGTCCGGAAAGGCGACTGGGCCTTTGACATCCTGTCAGGTCTAGGTCTACCAGACAGAATCTTCCCGAAAATCAGTGGCTCTCTCGACCCGGCTGGGGAAATCAACGCCGACGCCGCCCGGGACACTGGACTAAGACCCGGCACCCCGGTGTTTTTCGGTGGCGCTGACAACGGCTGCGCCGGCATTGGCTCGGGACTGACCGAAGACGGTTGTCTAGGCATAAACATCGGCACCGGCGGCCAGGTGGGAGTCGCCGCTAGTGAACCCTACTACGACCCCGAATACCGCCTGAGCGTCTTCAACCACTCCATTCCCGGCCGCTTTAACATCTTCGGCGCCTCCCTGGCTGCCGGCCTTTCCCTCAAATGGCTTCGGGACACCTTCTTTCCCGGTCGCCCCTTTGCCGAGCTTTCCGCCCTGGCCGCCCGGGCCCAACCCGGCGCCGGTGGCCTGCTGTTTGTCCCCTATCTGGCGGGGGAACGCACCCCCTGGTTTGACCCCGGGGCCCGGGGACAGCTTTTCGGCCTTTCCCTCAGCCACGGCGCTCCGGAAATCTGCCGGGCAGTGATGGAGGGGGTGACCTACGCTCTGGAACAGAGTTTCGCCCTCCTGGTGCAGGCGGGAGTGAAACCCCGGCGTCTTCTGTCACTGGGGGGTGGCGCCAAAAGCGAGATTTGGCCCCGCATCCAGGCCGATGTCTTCGGGATGCCCCTAGAGACTGCGGCGGCCGGCGACGCCTGTACCGGCGCCGCCATCCTGGCCGGGGTAGGAGCCGGAATCTATCCGGACATCTCCGCCGGCGTCAAGGCGGCGGTGCGACCACCCCGGGAAAAATTCGACCCTGATCCCACCCGGCACGCTTTCTACCAAGGTAGACGAGAGGCGTTTCGGGAGCTTTACCTACGCACCCGTGATCTCGCCACCACCTAGCCAAGAAGGTAAATGCGTCCACCGCGTCCCGCGGGTGTACACCCAAGGCAACGGCGCACGACTGGTTTTTTGGCCGGGTGACTGGAAAAACACACACGACGCTTTACCCGAATAATATCAATCAGCCACTCTACCCAAACCTCCTAGCCAGACCAGCGAACAAACCCAATCCAGTACCTCTCCGACCGCCACTTTAACGCCAGGGCATTACTTGTCCTCGGTTCACCTCAAGGATAGGGTATTTCTAATTCAAGATACCCCACCGTTGGTAGCCGATATCCCAGTCATGCGGCCAGGCGCTTTGGCTTAAGTTCGCTCGTTTAGCAAGGCAAATCCGGTAGGTAACTGACAGGATTAATAGCAGCGGCAATCTAGGGCAAAATGCTTATCTACTACCATATTTTGAGTATTTTTAAAGTTGCGGATACAATTATGGCGTGACCAGCTAAAAACCGGTAAAGCCGGGGTGAAACTTGACCAGCGTTATGTTCGGGGCGGTAATCGGCTTGGCGGAGGTTTTTCCCGGCGGGGACGAAGCGAGTTAAGGAGGGAACCCGTCCTATTCGTCATCCTTCGTCTCGAGGATGGAGAGGAACGCCTTTTGCGGCACTGTGACGTTACCAATCGCCCGCATCCGCTTCTTCCCCTCCTTCTGTTTCTCAAGGAGTTTACGCTTGCGGGTGACGTCGCCGCCGTAGCACTTCGCCAGGACATTCTTGCGGAAGGGGGCGA
>JAITQC010000209.1 GCA_031289115.1 Planctomycetota bacterium | reverse complement strand
ACACTGGTGGCGCAGGCCGGGCAGGCAAGGGCCCTCTCCTCCTCCTTGGGGGTCATCCGGCCACCACAGGCGCCGCAGAAGCGGTTATTGGCGTACCAGTTGGCAAGATGGTGGGCAGTTATGCCAGCGAAACCCATCCAGGGTGGGGGAAGCTCGCGGAAAAGCTGGGAGGAGTGGAAGTCAAGCCGCGTTTCTCCAGGAAGACTGAAGCCAGCGTAATAGAAGGCGCGGTCGTCAAGCCTGAACAGGTAGGTGAATTCGGGGGAGTCGGGAAGCCAGGAAGCAAGGCTGGCAAAAGTGGGGAAAAAACCCTCTTCCCCTGGACCACGCCGGAGCGCCACTTTTTCCCCACTGAGGAAAACCAGGTAGTCATCGCCAGTCGGTGGCCGGGGAGTAAAGCCAATGTCGAAACGGTGGGGATGGATGTCCTGGATCATCAGATTTTACTCCCACCAGGGTGCCTGGCGCCCTGAGCTTAGTCGGCGGTTGCCAGTGTCGCGGGCTGGGCGATCTTCGACCAAGAGTGAAAACTCTCCAGCGCCGCCTCTACCCGGGTGAGGTAGCCGGCGTCCGCCCCATGCCCGTCAAACTGGAGGCAAAGGTATGGCTTCCCCGAGCGGCGCATTATCTCCTTGAAATAGGTAAGGATGTAACTGTCTGGGCCGCACATGAAATTGGTGAAGTAGACAGCGAAGAGGCGGGGATGGCGCGCCACATAACAGGCGCTGGCGAGTATTTTCTGCCCGTAGTGCCAGTACATGTTGGAAAACTCAGGCAGGATGTCGTTCAGGTCATAAGGCAACATATCTAGGTAAAACACGGGGTAACCCATGGCCGCCATCTTGCGGGGAATGTCAAGGGTCAATCCGGCGTCCACCGAGTTGTAAGGCCGGCCAATAGCCACCAAGCCAAGCCCGTCGTTCTTTTCCAACCATTCCATAGCCTGGCGCCCAAGTTCCAGGGAGCGGGCCAGGAAGGCGTCCTGCTCTTTCCTGGCCCGGGCGAGAGCCAGGGACACCTCGCCTTCGCCCACTCCCAGCGGAGCGAGGCCAGTGGCGAGGGAACGCACCTGCTCGGAAAGGGGGCGGTTAAACTGGACAATAGGGGAAAGAATCTTTTCCTTTCCGGCAAGGCCGGCGGCGGCCTGGAGGACGCCGGGATGGGCCTGGACATAACAGCAGAAATGGGCGTCGGTGAAACCGGGACTGGCGGGTTCGCGGAGCAGATGGGGAACCAAAAGCCAGTCCACCTCGCCTTCGCCCAAGAGTGCCGCCGCCTGGCCGTGGCTAGCCACCACCGGAGCGCACTATTCCGCCGAAGTTATGGCGGTGCCTTGACGGATGGTTTTTTCCGTGGTTCGCGGAGAGAGGACCGGGAGATAACCGAGTTCCTGGATAAAACGCCGCCAGAAAGGATAATAGCCGTAGGTCCCTAGGCTCTGGAGGATGCCTACCCGGCCGCGGCTGGCTCTGCCCTCCCCTTCCCCGCCTACCTTGCCAAGCCAGGCGTTGTGGCGCTTTTTCCACCATTCAAAGGTGGGGTTGTCCCGGACTTTCACCTTCTTTTCCCCGTAATCGCGTCCGCATTTCAAGCCCCAGGCCAGGGTGTTGCCATCGGAACGGATAAGGGACAGATGGCAACGGTTGTGGCAGAGTTCACAGGTCTCATAATCAACTTCTACCCGGCTGTCGGCGAAGGCGAGTCCCTTGAAACTGGCTGATTTGCGGTCCTCTGGCACCCGATCCGCCGCCAGGATGCACATTCCCAGGGCTCCGGTAAGGTGGCAGTAAGGGCTGACCTTGATTTCCTTCCCGAGTTCGGACTCGAAAGCCGCTACCAAAGCCCGGTTACGGGCAGTGGCGCCCTGGAAATAAACGTGGTCGCCAATAAAGAGTCCCCCGACCACTTTAGTAAGATAGTTGTCCCGCACCGAGTGGAGTACCGCCGCCGCCACCTGGTCCCGGTCCCAGCCCTGGGCCAGGAGAAGATCAAGGTCGCGTTCCATATAGACAGTGCAGCGGTCGGAAGTGAGGGGACAGGTTTTCCCCATGGCGCGTTCAGCGTACTCAGTCAGGGGGATGCCGAGTTTCAAAGACTGCTCTTCAATGAAACTGCCGGTGCCGGCGGCGCAAACATAGTTCATGACTGAGTTGTACACCATGCCGTCCTGCAGTTGGGTGAACTTGGCGTCCTGGCCACCTAGTTCAATAATGGTGTCCACCGTCGGGTCGATGAAGACGGCGGCGGTGGCGTGGGCAGTTATTTCGTTAGTGGCCAAATCGGCGCCAATCAGGGCACCGATCATTTTTCGCCCCGAACCGGTAGTCCCAACCCCCCGGATGGCAAATTTAAAGCCACCCTTATCTTCCATCTCGCGAGCCGCCTTGAAGAGGAGTTGCACCGCCTGGATAGGATTGCCAGCGGTTTTACGGTATATCCAACCCACCACCTGCCTCTCGGGGTCAAGGAAAGCGGCCTTGGTGGAGGTGGAACCGATATCAATACCGAAAGTGACGTTTACCGTCCCCTGGCAGGGTTTGACAATGGCGATTTCCGAAGCGTCGGCGTTAACCCAGTGCTGGTACCATTGGAAATCCGGATAGGAGGAGAGGTGTAGCTCCAGAGGGGGACGTAAGGCCCCGCTCCCGGTTCCCGGCTTGGCCTGGTCGAGCTTCGCCAGGTCAAGCCTGGCCCCCGCTTCTCCCCGGCGGCGCAAAGCCACCAGGGCGGCGCCATAGGCCCCAATCAGGTGGGGGTTTTCCGGCACCACCACTTCCACCCCGAGTTTTTCCCGAACTGCCTCCACCACCACCCGGTTTATCGCCACCCCGCCGATGACGGCGGTCTTGCCGACAATGTCTCGTCCTCCCAACAACCCGTCCACGGTGGAACTTCCTAGACCAGCGCAGAGGCCAGCGGCGATGGCGTCGACGGTGAAACCCTCCTGCTGCAGGTGAATCATGTCTGACTTGGCGAAAACCGCGCAACGGGTGGCGACAGCGGGTGGTCGCTGGTCGTAACGCATGGCCCGTTCGCCAAGTTCGGCGGGGGGCACCTGGAGGCGTAGCGACTGCTGGTCAAGGAAGGCGCCGGTTCCAGATGCGCAGGCGCTGTTGACCGCGCTCTGCTGGTAACTTCCGTCCGGAGCCAGACGCGTCAGGCTAAAAGAGCCGCCACCGATCTGGATAATGTTCCTGACCGTTGGCAAAAGTTCACGTACCCCTTCCACCCCCGCCACCAGGGGGTCGACAAAGCTACCTCCCAGTTTTTCCAGGCTGGCGCCGCCCGAACCGGTGCGGACTAGACCGGCAATTTTCTCCAGGGGAAAATCGGCCAGGACTTCCCGGATGGTGCGCACCGGTTCTCCGTTGTGGCGGGCGTAAGCGGTTTTGACATTATGTTTTTCTTCATCCAGGAGCACTGCCCCCACAAAAAGACTACCGACATCGACACCGATATAAAACATAGCCTGTCTACCATCTCCTTGGGAATAGGGACCTCTGGCTAGACCGCGCCAGAAAGGTTGGAATTTTCGCCTTTGGCAGATACACGTCAAGTGCAAATAAGTAACGG
>JAITQC010000115.1 GCA_031289115.1 Planctomycetota bacterium | reverse complement strand
TCGGCCGAGCCTTATGTCAGCCAGACCAACCTCGACCTTTCCGCCATGACCCGCTTCATTTCCAGCCGCGAGCGTAACGCCGTCTCCGCCCTCTACCAGGTTGAGGAAAGTCCCGACCCGGAGGTTCTGGCAGCCCGGGCTGGCAGCATGTTTGTCGACCCCCTGGACGTGGACTTGGCGACCCAGTTTGTGAAAAACCCGGTACGCCTCTGGTACGCCGGACTGGGAAGCCACTTCAACCAAAACCAGGTGGGTGACGAATACGGCTTCCATAACCAGGACAACGGCTTCCAGCTTGGCCTGGTCAAGGAACGGGGTGACGGATATTTCGGCCTGACCGGCGCCTACAACCGCGCTAACGCCCGCTGGACCGAACTCCAGGCCCATAACAAGACTGACACCTATATGGGCGAGCTTCTCTTTGGCGTCCGCCGCGACTGGGGTTTCATGGAAGTCCACGGTAACCTCGGCTACGCCGACCACGAGATGACCCGGAGTCTCCAGCTTGGTGCTCCCCTTAATGGCAGCGCCTACGATGTCGACCTGGACTGCGACCCCTTTGACAACTATTACAACGGCGTCTACGACGTCACCCAGATTGGCGACTACGCCACTGATATCAAGGGTGGCGGCTTCCGCCTAGGTTACCAGAAGGTGCTGCTGGACAAGTGGCTGTTCCTCCCCACCCTTGGCCTAACCTATATGGAGGTGGCCAACCGTGAGGCCTTTACCGAAAAGGGTCCCGACAACGCCGCCTTCCGCCTGCTTTTCGAAAAGGACGGGATCAAGCGTCAGACGCTCCAGGTTCCCCTCTTCTTCCGCCTGAGCCGGGGTATCGCTTTCAACAACGGCGGTCCTTTCATCCTCACCCCGGAGTTCCGTTTTGGCGCCACCGCCAACCTTCTTGACCGTAGTAGCATGAGCGAGTTCAAGTTTATCGGCAACCCCATTCCTAACCGCTATATGAAGGCCTGGGGCATCCGCGAGGACCGGGTCGCCTACCAGGCCGGCGCTTCGCTAGAGCTTTCCCGGCGGGGACGGATGTATCTGGCCCTGAATTATGATTTATTCTTGCAGAACAAGTCTGTCAACCACGCCTACTCGGCTCAATTTGGCGTTAACTTTTAGTAACCTTAAGCACTGATTCCACCCTCAGCACAAGGGAAACAAAATGCCTAAAACCTTGCCGCTAGCCGCCAGCCTCCTCTTCGCCAGTCTCGCTCTGGGGGCGGCGGAATTGCCCCCCCTGCTCTCCAACCAGCCCTTGCCGGCGACGGTGGAGGGGAAAGCGCCGGCGGTAACGCCGGTGGCGGAAGAGATATGCCTACCCCCGCCCCCCCTACCGGTAGCCATCCTGGAGGAGGAGGATTCGGAGATCTGCCCGGCGCCGCCACCCCTGGTGGCTAGTGAAGACCTCTGCCCCCCCGCGCCACTGGCGCCCAGCCGGACCCTGGCGGCAAAGTCAATCAAGGTGCTCCCGAGTAAAACCCGCGCCACGGTGGTGAAGGAGCTCCACGCCGTACCGATCAAGCGCCGGGTGGTAGCGGAAGAGATTTACACTGTCGAGGAAAAACGCCACGCCATAGTGGACGAAGTGCGCACCCGTGAAGTCACCCGCTATGTGCCGGTGGTTAAAACCCGGCAAGTGTCGGAGGCGAAAATTATCACTATAGTGAGCGAAGACGGGGGTGCTAACCGCCTCGCCCGCGGCGTCTCCCGCCGGGTCGCCACCTACCAGGCGAAAGAACCGACCAAGGCTACTGAAACCTACATGGTTAAAATCAGAAGTGATTACACTGTCCCGGTGACCAAAACACGGCGGGTCACCCAAATAGTGGATGATGTCAAGTTTGTCGAGCGGCGGGTGAAAGTGGAAGACACGGATGTCTGCCCCCTCCCCGCTCCGCTTGACCAGTGACGCCGCCATTATAAAGCCGGAGAAGGAGGCCGCTAGGGAGGGCGGGAGGCGCAGGGATAGCGCCAGGGATTAAATCCGGGGAGATGTTGCGGGAGGGGGCGCGGACAGCGCCCCCTCCCATGTTTTTCCCGTTCTGGCGCCAAATGCCCTGGGCGCTTAAGTGTTGTCTCCCGGCCTAAGCCTGGATAACGCCCTACGCCAAAGCCAACCCACCAACCAAGTCAACCGGGTGGTCCAGGCGAGAGCGTTAAACGTAGTGGCTCTGAACCGCCTTAGCCGCCCTGTTTTTTACGTGTCCCTGTCCGAACTGACCCTTAAACTGCGCTGGTCTGCCTTTTTCAGACACGGTTACATGATAAACTCAAAAAAGCCATGTGGCCTAATGCTTGACAACTCCTTACAAATTGAATGGGGTTGTCCAGGCGTAAGAGTCATTCAGCCGAATTCAAGTGGAGAGTCGGGTTCTTGGTAGCGCAAGGCCAGTAGAGACCATTAACAAATTGGCTTCAAATTGGTTTACACTAATAAACCAGGCGCCTAGGCGCCTGGTTTATTAGTGTAAACTAAAATTACTATGGAGTTGCTTCAAAAGGGGAAGAAAGAGGCGGAAATAACCTCGGGTCCTCGGGCCAAGACAATCTCGCCCGGCCGGCCCCGCTGGCGTCCCCAACCCAATCCGGACGCCCATTCCCCGCTACCCCCCCGGCTTGACCAAAGTTCACCCCGCTATGGAATAGCTGCCTTTCTGGCGATCCCGCAATTCTCCCACCTTGGATTTGTTCCAGTTTTCCACCCGGCTGAAGTAACCCACCACCCGCGTCATATGCTGCAACACCTGGGGTTCCCGGTGGCCCAGTAACACCTCCTCCAGGCTCGGCCAGTCCGCCGCTTCCACCGCCGCCAGTGGCAGGCGGGTAGTGAGCCCTGTCGGCTGGTGCCGGACAATAACTCCGGGCTGGTGGTTGTTGTCGCAAGGCTGGTCTACCCCGACCCCAGTGAGTTCCGTATGTGCTTCCACCTGGTGGTAAAATTGCGCCAATTCCATCGTTTTTCCTTTTCTTAACTTTCCCCATGCACCCACAACATATAGTATGCCGACGGCATATCCTTCCCGTATATTGTAGAGCACCCCTTTTATATTCATACGGTAAAAATTGTCAATAGCCAGCGGCGGTTTTTTTTTCAACCCGAAGCGAATTCTCCCTTATCGCCTTGTTTTTAAGAGTGTTACTTTTTTAAAAATCCGTCATAAATCGACCGACCGCCAACCCGCCAACCTAAAAAACGGGCGGCCTGGCCTCCCCCGGGCTGGCTAATCCCTAGCCTAGGGCCGGGCCAACATACCCTTGGCGGCAGCCTCGCGTTCCAGTTTCTTCTCCCCTCCCACCGCCCGGAAGATCGGCGAATAGTCAGCCAAGCGGTACTTGGGAAGGGTGAGGAAGGGAAATTTTCCCGCCGCCAGAAGAGCGGTTAGCCAGTCCAGTAGGGGTATGGCTAACTCGAGTTCCGGGTAGGAGTGGCTAATCCGCCTTCCTCCGCCCCGGGGAGTGGGGAAATAATAACCCGCCCCCGCCACCGGCTCCCGGCCTAGACCGCGGTACGCCAGGGCGTAAAGGGCGGGCTGGAGATTACTGCCGCCAGCGAAGATGTCCTGCTTCAGGTAGTCGCCGCTGCGTCCAGTCTTGTAGTCCCAGATAAAGACTCCCCCGCGGTCAAGAAGGTCAAGGCGGTCTAGACGCCCCCCGAGAAGGAGCGGCCGACCCGAGGGAAGCGGGATACTCTGGGGTCCAGGGTCCTGGCCTTTGCCAAAGGAAAACTCAAAGGCTAGCGGCTGGCAGTGGCGCTGGAGTTCCACTTCCATCTGGAGAAAACTCTCGCCCGTCTCCTTGAGATAAGCCACCTCGCGGTTAAAAACCAGGGGGTCGCGGCGGGGATACAGGAGAGAGTAGAAGCCGATTTGCTTTTCGATTACTTCATCCATGAGCGGGCGGTGGCGCTGGAGATCCGCCCGTTCGCCCTTCTGTTGTAGACCCTCGAGAAAGTCCTGGAAAACCTGGTGAAGGAAGCGCCCCTGCGCCAGATAGTCTAGCCAGCGGTTGTCCAGCGGCTGGTAGCGGTCCGGCGGCCTAACCCTCAGGACATAGCGGAAAAAATACTCCTGCGGGCAGCGGGCCAGGCACTCCAGTTGGCTAGCAGAAAGGACCGGGGTGTCGCTTAGGTAGTCAGTCCCCGCCGCCGCTACCCCGCCGTCGTAGGCGCTCAATTGGTTACTGGCGCGGGCCAGCCGCCCCGCCTCGCCCCGGGCGAGGTCGGGAAATACTTCCGTCACTTGGGCCAGGTCGACCCAGGGAGCGGAAAGCTCTTGGTCTAGCCAGTAGTCGCGCCCACTCCAGAGGTCAGCGGGAGAAGAGGGAAGGAGGGGGGCGTTGTCCAGCCCCGCCTCTCCGCGGTGGGTAGTTAACCAGGGGCTAGGAAAACTTTCGCGGCCCTGGCTTAGGTCAAAGCGGGAATAACTTAGAAACAGGCTTTTAGCCCCACTCCGGGCAAGGAGCCGACCCAGCCACTCCTCCCGGCGTAGCCGCTCCTGGCTAGCCAAAGGGAGAGCGCTTGCCAACACCTGGCGTTCCCGGTCAGGAAGAAGCGGGTCTTCAGCCCCGCCGGGAAAAACGTTTTCCGTTAAGCCAGTCACCAGGAGGTGGGGCCGCCCGCTCTGGCCACCCGAGCGGCCAGAAACAAAAAGCTTCCCTGGTAGCGGCCCTCGCCCCAGTACCCGCATCCCTTCCCCCAACCGTCCTAGCCAGTCCAGGGGGTTAAAATCCTCCCAAGGAACGAGGTCGCCCCGGAAGAAGGGGTCATCCTTAAGCGCCCTAAGGACGTAGGCGTCAAGCTCTCCCGCGTAGCGGCCCCATTCAAGTAGGAGTATACGGCTAGCGGCAAGCACTCCCGTAGCCCCCTCTTCCAGGTGGGAAAGGACTTCCTGGCCAAAGGCGACCAGCATATCCCGGCTAGCCGGGTCGCTGTCGCCCCAGTGGGCCGCTTTGTCCCCCCCCTCCCCCAGGGAAGGCGGATTCTCTAGGGCGGAAAGTATTTCCTTCGCCCCCGCCGCCGCTGGAAGGGAACGCAGTAGCTTAGCCAGGCGTTCGGGAGAAACGTTCCCCTTTTCCAGGCGTTTTGGAGAAAAAAGCGGGGTGAGGCCGGCCAGGTCAGCCGGGAAGGCGCCAGCCGCTAGCCAGGCGAGCCAGGCCTGGAGCAGGCGCAGGGGATGACTGAAACTGCCAGGTATGCCTTCGGCTAGAGTAAGGGGGAGTTCCCCGGGAGGCGGCGCCTCGCCGTCGGAGTTAGCGAAAAACTCTCCCGCCGCCAGGATAATAAAGCCAGCCCCAGCCGAGCCCGCCGTCACCACTTCAGCCTGGTCCAGGGGTATTTTTTCCCGATAGAGGCGGCGGAAAATTTCCCGCGCCTCGTTAAGCGCCCCGTCGGCTACTCCGAAGTGGACGCTCGGGGACTTTTCGCCCGCTGCCGACGGTAACAAACGCTTACGAGGGGTTGGCCAGGCCTTCAGGATCTCCTGGCCCCGGTGGTCTAGCGCCGCCTGCCAATCCGCGCCGACCAGTAGAAGAGGGAGTTGGCTAGAAAGGGAACTAAGCCGCTCTCGGGCGGCGGCCAAGACTCCGGCCGGGTCAGTAAAACCCTGTTTAGCCAGGGCTTCGCGGTAGTTACGGAGTAGAAAGGCTAGTTCCTTCTTCTTGGCGGAACCGGGCAATTTCGCCATGACCCGCCGCTCGTCCACTCCGGCCCGTAACAGGTGGGCCAGAGTGGCGTCAAGGCTACGTAAAACACTGAGGTTTGGCGAGAGGCGGGAATAATAGCCTGTTTTGGCCTCCCTGGCCGCCTGGAAAACCTCGCGCAGTATCTCCAGGCGCTCCACTTCGCCGGGATAACGGAGGTCCTTTTCAGTTTGTTCCGGCTGGGCCAGGTCCCGGAGCAGGCGTTCCAGGGTAATCGGACGCAGGTTAAGAATCGCTCCCGCAATTCTGGTGGCCTGGTCTATCCACTGGCGTCCCACCCGGACAGAGGGGGAAAGAAGCAGCTTTTCTGTCTGCCACTCCGCCTGGGCCAATTTGGCCAGGGCGGTGATAAAGGGGTCGCCTGGCCACACCTTGTTCATTCTTCCCCGCCTTCCCCAGTCACTAGCGAAAAGGGCAGGAGTAGGCCAAGAAGCAATCCTCCCCCGGCAGGCGTCAGGGGGTAGCAAAGGCCAAGCAGGGCTAGGGCCAGAAGGGAGCCAGCCAAGCCACCCGGGTTACCAAGCCTTTCTCCCCGCCGTAGCCCAGCCCGGGCCAGGAGTTCAGCCAGGACCACCAGCCACATAAGGAGGGCCGGTAGTCCGCCCTTGAGAGCCAGCCAGGCGTACCAGGGGGGCGTCAGGGTAGCCACGCTGGCGCTGTCCTGTCTTTCCCCGAGCAAAGGATGGCTAGCCAGGACGTCAAGGGCCAGGCGATAACTGGCGAGGGTAGGCCCCGGGGTGGCGTCTCCCTCCATGGGGTCGAGGTTAGAGGCTAATACTACCCGCTCTTCCCCAGCTCGCTCCGGCGTTGGCTCTGTCCCCCGCCCAAACACCACTAGGCAGATAAACACCCCTAAAAGCCAGGCTTCCCGGCGCCAGGATAGCCAGGCGACTGCTAGACCTAGGGCCAGGACAATCGCCAGGGGGCCAGCGGCGAGGCTGGCGAAAGCGAGGCAAGGCAGGAGAAACAGGGTAGCGAGTTTAAGTAGATTATCTCCCCGCCCATGCCAGCCAGCCAGCAGAGGTAAAAGGAGCACCACCGCTATCCCGGGTCGGCCACTGGTGAAACCCGCCCCGACGGCTGGGTAGATACTGGCGAAAACCGCCAGAAGGAGATCCAGGCCAGCTGTGGCGGCCAGGGTGTAATAGAGACGCCGGCGCCAATAGGTATTATACAGGATAGGGATAAGAACCAGGGAGGGAAGGAGGATGTTGACTAGCCAGACCGGAGGAAACCCCAGGCCGTCCCCCCCCTTGGCTAGCGACACCAGAAGGATAACGGCTAGGAGAATAAGGACCGGCAGGGTAGCGACCAGGCCTTTCTCCAGCCGGGAAAGCAGGAAGTGGCCAGGAAGGATAAAAGGCAGGAGGGAAAGCAGGGCCAGGATACAGAGGAGACCCGAGGCGAAGGAAAGAGGGAAGGATAGGGAAAAATACTCCAGCGGGTCAGGTTGGAAAAGGAGGAAAAACACCCCGAGACTGCCCCAGCCGTACCAGACCGGTAGCCCCACCTCCCGAACAACCGTCCCCTTGCTCACCCGTGTCTTAGCCATGGCTCTTTTTCCTTTCTTTTCTCCTTGGGGGCCCCGTCCACCCCCTCTCCGGAGTCAATCGTCAAGACCACTGTTACGTAAAAGCCAGGCGGGGGCGGCCAGGAAAAGCATGAGACAAAGAAGCGCCAACTCGTCATCCGGGAGAAGCGGCAGTTGCCAGCCAGCGTAAATATTACGCGGCCGGTAGTCCCCCAGACTCGCCACCAGCCCGGCGTTCAGGAAGACCCCGCCTCTTTGGCTAGCTCCCACAAAGCGCTCCAGATCCCGGTGTACCCGGTAGACCAGGACTGGGATCAGGCGAACCAGAATCGACAGGGAGAACACGCCAAGAACCGCCCAGGACAACCAGCGCCAGGGCATGACCCAGGCTGCCACCAGGGGTATGAGGGCGAGCGCCCCGCCGCCAAACCACACTACCGGCCGGTCGACCGTGTCGCCGCGTAAACTTAGTAGCCGGGTGACGGTGTCCCCAGCCAGCTCCTCCGGAGCTGGCACTCCGCCCCGCCTTCCGCCGGGCAATTCCTCCAAAACCGACGCCACCGCCAGGAAGACAGCGTAGAAAACCGGGGGCAAAAACATTTCCCTGAGGTTAAGGATGTCGAGGAAGGAGGGGTGGGCAGTCATGCCAAGAACCAGGGTAAGGCCAGTCACTGTTCCGGCGAGCAGGGGTGAAATAACCGCGGTGTGGCGAAAAAGTCCGGCCCGGAAGAGTATGGCCACCAGGAGGATGCCTGCCACCCGGAAAGACCCGTAGCCGCCTGTCATGGCGCAAAGTAAACCCGCCAGGCTAGCGGCGCCAGCCACCAGGCAGGCGCCGCCAGTGGAGAGGCCGTTAGTCAAACCCTCGGGCAACCGGTTGGCCCGGGCGGACTGAAAAATCAGTCCCCAGGCGGAGTCAGCCACCGCTAGCAGGGCCGCCGCCGCCAGTAGGTACGGAACCACCCGCAGGTTTCCCGCCGTGTTGGCGTTAAAGCGGAACAGGCCGTAGCCGGCCAGAACTGCCGACAAGGCGACAAAAACCCGGGAAAGCCTTAATAGTGCCAAAAGGCGCAAGCTTTTTCCCCCGCTTGAGAAAAACTAAGGCTAATCCATCCGGTCCGGAGGAAGTTCCCCGGTCAGGTTTACCACCGTCACGGAAGTGCGGGTGACCACGCCGGCGTGAAGGTGGGGAAGGCAGTCTAGCCGTAACCACACCCGCCGGCCTGAGGGACGCTCGAGATATACCAGGCCATGCCGCTCCGCCCGGCTGCGGATCGCCAGCACATGCGGCCAGTGGTTGTCAGGCAGGGGTTTTCGGTTAGGGCCCCGGGCGGCGAAGCTGGCCAGGCCGCTTTCCAGTCGCTGGCGAAGTTCCCCTAGACTGGCGAAACCGAAAAGTTCCAGCCCCAGACGATTGACATAGGCCAGGCTACCGGCGGCGTCAAAAACCAGGAGGCCAGTAGGAAGCTCGTCCCAGAGACTGGAGACAGGAAGGCTGTCCACCGCCTCCACTGGCTCTACGGGTTGCGTCTTTTCTACCGTCTCCCCCGCCTCCTCTTCCTCCCCCGCCTCTCCCGGCTCCGCTTCCTCTACCGGCCTCGCCGCCTCTCCCGGTTCTTTTTCTTCTACCGGCTCCCCCGCCTCTACCGGTTGCGTTTCTTCTACCGGCTCCGCTTCCTCCCCCGCCTCCCCCGCCAGGGGTGGGGCGGCGGGCGACTCTTCCACTTGGCTTAGGGAAAGCCGCCAATCCCCGGGATCCGCGTCCAGGGCCTCGAATTCCACTGTCACCGCCGCCAGCTGGCTGTTAGCGGTGGTAATCGCCACCGCCAGGCGCTCCTGCACCTCGGCCAGGTCCAGGGGAAGGGAAAGATAGTCAGCTACCCCGCGCCGGAAAAGGTCCACCGCCTGGGCGAGGCTACGCACCCGCGCCACAGCCAAAAGGGGAGTGTCAGGCAAGTGGCGGCGTAGCTGTTCAAGACCAGGCAAGCCGTCTATTTCCCCCAGGTCGGCGGTGAAGAAAACCGCGTCGGGAAAGGGGGGAACAGCGGGCAAATCCTTTCCCCAGCGATGCCGGGTAACCTTGGCCAGGCTGGCGAAAAAAGGCTCCGCTTCGCTTAGGGGGGAAGTGGCGGTGTCTACCAGCCAAACCAGGGGTTGACTCGGTAAATCAGC
>JAITQC010000104.1 GCA_031289115.1 Planctomycetota bacterium | reverse complement strand
GGTTTTGCGCCGATCCATGGGGGAAGCAAAGGAGGGGAAATTCGTCACAAAAACGCTTGCTGAATTGAAGGCGATGGAATAATGAAGATCAACTTTACCGAAACTGGCTGGAAAGATTATCTCTACTGGGAGGGGCGGGACAAAAAGACAGTAAAAAAGATAAACAAACTGATTGAGGATATAGTGCAGAACGGCTATGACGGAATTGGCAAACCGGAAGCGTTGCGCGGCGAATTGTCCGGGTGGTGGTCGCGTCATATCGATGAGAAGAACCGATTGCTTTATCGTATCTTGGGCCGTGAATCTATAGAAATTTTAGAATGCAAAGGACATTATGGCGATAAATGAAAAGCTTGTTTTCGCCGATCGTACCCGGCCTTAAGCTTTTCGCTGAATGTGAAACATTTTCTCTACTGTCTTTCTTGTTACTGTCTAGGGTAAATACACCTCATTACCACTCGCAAAAGCTCTCCCAAACCCAGCGAAACCCCATAGAAATTACGGTCTAAAAGCGAAAGGCGTTTTGTGAATCACTCCTGATGCTTTTCCCGTCGGAGTGTTTTTTGTTTCAAGCTTTCCTTTATTATTAGTCGGACTTGGAAAAAGCATAAAAACTTTTAAAAGCGGCAAATATTCCAGTAAATAAGCTTGTTCTCCGCTTAAAAATGAATGCTATAGGGCAAGGTTTTGCTTTTTTCTCTCGCGAAAGCTGGCAAAATGACAGTAAAAGCCAGCCCTGCTTTTCTCTTCAGCGTAACCTCGTCTACGCCAGTCTGTTTAGGCGGGGGGTAGCGGGAGGTGAAGGACGCTTTCCTGGGGACCGACTTGACCGGGGCGAGAAGGGCGAGTCGCCTGGGGAGTGGTTGGGGCTGGTGTTTTAGGGAGGGCGGGCTTACTAGGTGGTTGTCAGGTTAACCGCTACCCCCCCTCGGTGGGAGTCAGGGGGGAGCGGGGTTCTCGTCAGGTCAGGGAAGCTTACTAAGGTGGGGAGGACGCTTTCCCGCCGCCGCCAGGTGGCGGCAGTAGGCCCGGGCTTCGCCAGCCAGGTACAGACTCCCGCTTACCAGCACCAAGCCTTCCGCCCCCAGGCCGCTCCGGGCGAGATTTATCGCTTCCCCCGCCTCCGCCACCGCCTGGGTGGGTATGTCGGGGTGGTTGGCGCGCATAAACTCCAGGGCGCGGCGCTGGTCCCGCCCCCGGGGGGAGGCGAAGGGGGTGATAAAAACTTTTTGGAAGAGGGGGGCGAGGATGTTAAGCATCGCCTCCACCTTCTTGTCCGCGGCGGCACCGAAAACCAGGTGGCGTTTCTGGCTGGAGAAAGTGGCTAGAAGCGTTTCCGCGGCGGCCCAGGCTGAGGCGGGGTTGTGGGCGCCGTCCACCACGGTCCAGGGTCTTAGTAGGCACACCTCCAGACGGGCGGGAAGGGTGAGGTGGCGCCAGGCCCGCTCCAGTTTGGCGCTTTCCAGGGGCGGACGGCCAGTTTTCTCCAGAAAGGCTTCGCTAATACCTAGGGCGGTCAGGGCGTTAGCGGCCTGGTGGTCGCCCAGGAGGGCCAGGGAGATGTCCCGGTGCCGGGAACGCCAGGTTTCCAGATCGACCACCTGACCTGAATCCGGACGGTCCGGCAGGGGTCCGCGGCGCTGGGTGAGGCGTAGCTCCCGCCCGAAGCGGTAGACCGGCGCTCCCGTTTCCTCGGCGCGTTTAGCAAGGATACGCATGACCGCCTCGGTCTGTTGGCCAATCACCAGCGGCACCCGGTGGCGGATAATCCCCGCCTTTTCCAAGGCGATATCTTCCAGGTTGTCGCCCAGTATCTCCTCGTGGTCCAGGCTTATAGGGGTGATGCCAGAGGCAAACACTCTTAGGTCCGGGATGTTGGTGGCGTCCAGGCGTCCTCCCAGGCCAGTCTCCAGGACTACCACGTCGACCTCGAGTTTGCGGAAGGCGTGGAAGGCGCTGGCGGTGAGGACCTCGAAATAAGTGGGCGGGGAACCCTCCTGGCGAAGCTCCTCGGCCAGGGTGGTGGCGGCGAGGACAGAGGTGGCGAAGGCGTTTTCGCCCAGCGGGACGTTGTTAAGGAGAATCCGCTCGCGGAGGTTCTCCACGTGCGGAGAAAGGTAAAGCCCGGTTCGTAAGCCGCTCGCCTGCAGGGCCGCCGCCACCAGGAAGGCGGTGGAACCCTTGCCTTTGGTACCCGCCAGGTGCACCGCCGGGGCGAAAAGGTGGGGGGAATCAAGACGGCGTAAGAGAGTGATCATGCGTTCCAAGCCAAAAGCGGTCTGGGACGGGTCAAGGCGTTCGTAGTTGGTGAAAGAGTCGAGGCGGGCGATAGCCTCCTGGTAGCAATTGGGGGTGGAAACTTTATCCATAGTACTCTGTGTCCTTGTGAGTAACGCCGGCTTGAGGCCTCTCTGCCGGGGCCGCGGGTAAGGCGGGGTTGACTAGAGGGATTCTTAACGTCCCTCAGCCAGGTCCCCCTCCTCTTCCGCCACCCGGGTGCGGTTTTCCATGACGCTTTGCCTGATAGAGGCGAAGAAGGGGTTGTCCGGGAGGCCGCCGATGCTATCGCCCAGCGTCACCACCGCTTCCTGGAGACTGGGGTTGTCCTCCAGGTCGACATACTGTTTCTCACCCCGGTAGTCCCGGAGGTAAGAGGCGATGCCATAGCGGATCTCTTTTCTCACTAGTTCGCGGTCTATCTTTTCCTTGGGGTATTTCTCCACCATGGCGTTGTAAAACGAGTCAAACTCGGGATAGCTGGCGGAGTCGTAGTTGTCGAAAACCAGCAGGCGGCGGTAGTCATCCTCGAAACGCTCGAAGCGGCTGTTCTCCTCTAGCCAAAACTGCACATCGTGCTGGTCGCGGATTTTCCAGCGCGCCTCGGCCTCGGACACTGACAACTCGCTTTCCGGAATCTTGCGGTCAGGGTCGATTCCTTTTTCATGGATGGTCTCGCCATTGGGCAGGTAGTATTTGGCCACCGTCAGCTTGATGCGGGAGCGGTCGCGGGTGGTGTCCACCCCCATGAGGGACTGCACCGAACCCTTGCCAAAGGTGCGTCGGCCCACCAACTGCCCGCGGTTGTGGTCGCGAATAGCCCCCGAGACTATTTCCGCCGCCGAGGCGGTGCCACCGTTCACCACCACCACCAGGGGGTTACGGTAGAAGGGACGCCCTAGCCCCGCCTTGTAAAGGGTGGAACGGTGGTCGTTACGCCGTCCGCGGCTGGAGACAATGACTTTACCCTCGCCAATGAAAAGCTTGGCCACGTCTACCCCGGAAATCAGGACTCCGCCGGGGTTGTTGGCCATGTCAAGGATGATGCCTTTTATCCCGAGGCGGTTAAATTCGGAAAGGGCGTCCCGGACCAGGTTGGCGGTGCTCTTGATGCGGCGGAAGGAGTCGCCTTCATTGAAGGAGTTGATCTTGATGTAACCGATGTCGCCGGGGAGGGTCTGCCAGAGGACTGACTCGATCTGGATAATTTCCCGTTTCACGTCGATAGTCCGGGGTTCCTTCCAGGAGCGGCGGTAGACCCGTAGCTTCACGATGGAGTTAGGTTCGCCCTTAAGAAGTTTGACTATGTCGTTCTGGCGCATGTCGGTGACGTCTACTTCGTTCACCCGGTCGATAACGTCCATCGGGCGTAGACCCGCCTTGTAGGCGGGTTTTTCATACATGGGAGTGAGGATGGTGAAGCGCTTGTCCCGCACTCCGACCCAGGCGCCGATACCGCCGTAATTGGCTTTAAGCTGGGCGTCAAACTCGGCGAAGTCCTCTTCGTTAAGGTAGTCGTTAAACTGGTCCAGGGAATAAAGGACCGCCTGGGCCCCGCTTTCAGCCAGGCTTTTAGGTTGCAGGCGCTTGGCCTGGTTGGTGTCGGTATCGTCCACCGCGTAGTAGTCGCGGATTTTCTCCACCACTTCGGAAATCAGGCGGACAGTGAAATCGTCGCGGCGCGTCTCTTCGTCCAGGCGGGAGTTGATGAGAATAATGTTTTTGGCCCGCTCCCCCAGGGGGCCGGGGAGGTTGGCCGCCTCCTTCACCTGGTCACGCAGGGAATAGAAGCGGTCGGTCTGGGCCAGAGCCAGGAGAGCCTCGGTCCGGGCCAGGGAACTAGCGCCTTGCTGCTGGATGTCTTCCAAAACCTCGTAGGCCTGGGGACGGGAGGTGAGCTTCCACAGGCTGTAGGCGAGTTCTACCCGCAGGCGCTCAGGTAGGTCAGTGTTGGTCATCAGGGTGCCGAGTTTAGCCGAGGAGTACTCTCCACCCCATTTGCCAAGTACCTGGGCCGCCTCCAGGCGGCGGTCAAGAGCTACCGCTGGGTCAAGGACCAGGATTTCCAGGCCAAGGGTGCCTTCGCGCTGTTCTCCCGCCTCAAGCAGGGCGGTGGCGGCGGCCAGGCGTTCGACTGGGCGCCCGGTGGGACTTAGGGCCCGGTCAGCCAGTTCCTGGGGCGAGTTTTCCGCCAGGTATTTAAGGGCGCTTGTGCTGGTCCATACCGGCTCCCCGTCCGGGAGGGCGGCGAGTTGCTCTTCCGCCGTGGGTCGGCTGGCGGCGCGAGCGCTTGGGAGGAAGGTCAGGAAAAGAAGGAAGCTAAGGCAGAACAAATGGCTGGCGAGGCGTGTCATGTGGATCCTTTAAGCGAGGGAAAACCACCGGAACACTGGTTGGTAAACTCTTGATTATTGAAAAAAAGGGGCGGGGTGCAAGTATAATCGTCTTTATGGCGCGATTACCGCCCCGGGCCTAGAGGGTTTTTCCCGCTGGAGCGGGGGTTTAAGTCAAAACCCGCTTTTTTTCCGCCAGGGCGCCTAGCGACCGAAGCGGCGATCGATCTCGGACAGGCCCAGATGCACCAGGGTAGGACGGCCATGCGGGCAACTGGCAGGTCCGTCCTGGAGGAGACGGGTCATTATTTCCGACAAGACCTCGGGTGGCAGTGACTTGCCAAGCTGGACCGCCGAATGGCAGGCGAGGGAGGCGGTGAGGCGCTCCCGGCGCTCGGCCAGGGGGGGCGGGGGGTTCCCAGGGCTGGTTTCCGGGTTAGCCAGGCATTCCCGGAACAGGTTTTCCGCCTCGGAGGGCGGAAGAAAACTGGGAATCGCCAGGATTTTCAGGCGGTTGGCTTCGAGCAAAGCGACTTGGAAACCGAAAGGACGGAGGAGGGAATCCACCTCCGGAAGGATTGCCGCCTCCACCGGGGAAAGTGACATCTCCAGCGGCACCAGAAGGCGGCTAGGGGTGTTTTCGAGTGGGTTTTCCTGCCGCAGCTGGTCAAAATTCAGCCGCTCATGAAAGGCGTGGGGATCGATAAGATAGAGGCCGTCAGGGCCGTCCACCACGATATAACGCCCCGCGAGTTGCCCAAGAAGGCGGTAAATCCCGCCGGGGAGAAACAGTTGTCCTTCGGCGCTCGCCACCGGAGCGGCGGGCGAACGCGGGGAAGGCGAGGCTGGCGGGGCTAAGCCAAGGGGCGAGGCGCCCCGGGGTGGGGCAGGGTGCCAGTCTTCAGTCAGGTCCTGTTCTTGGCGGGGTTTTTGCCAGGGTAAGCGAGAGCCGGGGGAATTAGTGAGGCGGGAAATCCCGCCTCCCAGCCGCTCCAGGTCGGGGGGGCTGGCGCTAGGGGGGGCGGAGTAAAAAGCCTGGCTCGACGCCGCCGGGGAGGGACTTAGTAAGACCGTGCCTGGGAGGTCAGGGAGGCGGAGAGTCTGGCGTAGGCTTTGGGCAAGAATACTTTTCACCCGCTCTTCGTTATCGAAGCGCATCACCACCTACCCCGGGTGGACTTTCCCGCCCTCCCACTCCGGGACAATCCCCCGGTTCCCCACCCCGCAGGGTTCGCGGGGGGGGGGGAGGGAGGCTTGGAAGCCCTGGCGAATAACCTGGACCAGGCCAACATGGCGGATGGCGCGGCGGTTGACCAGGATAAAGATATGGGCGGAGTTGGCGCGGCTCTCGGGCGGCGGCGCTACCAGGCCAGTAAGGGTAATACCCTCGGCCTGGTGCTTAAGGTCAAGGACGGCGGCGGTCTTTTCCTGGCCGAAAAGCTCCCGCAACCGCTCGCGCTGGCTAGCCACCGGCTGGACGCTAAAGGATATCTGGTGGTTCAAGTCCAGGCGGAAGGCGATTTCCGGGTGGGCCAGGGCGAGACGGGTGAGGATCTCAGCCGCCTTGGCGTTTTCTGACACCGGGGACTTAAGAAACTTCCGCCGGGCCGGAGTGTTGAAGAAGATGTCCCGGACCTCGACTAGCGTTCCAGGGCGGGGCGGGGCTGGCGCCACCCCGAGGGAGTTACCCCCTTCGACCGTAAGGGAACTAGCCAGGCTTTCCCCTGGAAGGCCACTAACAATCTTCAGGCGGCTGACTGAGGCGATACTAGGGAGAGCCTCGCCCCGAAACCCCAGGGTGGAAATGCGGAAAATGTCCTCGACATCGGTTATTTTACTAGTGGCGTGGCGTTCCACCGCCAGCTCCAGGTCTTCTGGCGCCATGCCGCCGCCATCGTCAGTAACCCGAATCAGGCGGTGCCCCCCCGCTTCCAGGTCGACCTGAATGCTTTTCGCCCCGGCGTCAATGGCGTTTTCCACCAGTTCTTTCACTACCGAGGCGGGTCGTTCAACCACTTCGCCAGCGGCGATCTTGTTCTGGACTATTTCCGGCAGACGGTGGATTTTTGCCATCAGGCGTCGATTCCGAGGTCAGTCAGGGTGAC
>JAITQC010000098.1 GCA_031289115.1 Planctomycetota bacterium | reverse complement strand
GGGGTAGTCACGCTTCCCAGTAACGCCATGGCGGCCCGCTGGGCAGCCCAGGCGGCGGCGGGCCAGCAAGGACCAAGGGAGAAAGACAATGCCTGACGACACCCCCCTGAAGGTGGCAGTTATTGGTGTGGACGTCTTTGACGCCGCGCTGGCGGAAAACCAAACTCCCTACGTACGTCTCGACTGGAAGCCGCCAGCGGGGGGTGACACTGGGATAGTGGAAACCCTTTTCCGGCTGGCAACCGAATGCCTTGACGCCAGTGGGGAGTCAGCCATAGACCGGGCTAACCAGGAGGGGTTTGAGCGGCTGCGTCGGGCCCAACCCGTGGTAAAAAGAATTCTCCCCGCCCACCAGGTAATCGCCGGCATGGATCGGCACACCATCCTCCACGCCGGCCCCCCAATCGCTTGGGAAGACATGTGTGGCCCGATGCGTGGAGCCTTCCTTGGCGCGATAAAATACGAAGGGTTGGCCGCCGATGACGCCGGTGCCACCGCCCTCATGGAGGACGGGAAAATCACCTATGGCCCTAACCACCACCACGGCGCTGTCGGACCAATGACTGGCATGATATCCTATTCTATGCCGGTGTTTGTGGTAGAAAACGAGGCTTTTGGTAACCAAGCTTTCAGTACTGTGAACGAGGGGATCGGCAAAGTCATGCGTTTTGGCGCTAATGACCAGGGAGTTATCGACAACCTGAAGTGGATCGAGACTGTCCTGGCGCCGGCTCTGGATCAGGCCTTGGTTAAATGTGGCGGCGTCAACCTGAAAAATATCATGGCCCAGTCCTTGGCTATGGGTGACGAAATGCACCAGCGTAACGTCGCCGCCAGCCTTAATTTTTACAAGGCGCTAGCGGGTGATTTTTACGATGCTTTAGGGGGTGGGCCGGCCGGGCGCAAGGCCACTGAGTTCCTGGCGGGGAAAAACGAGCAATTTTTCCTTAACCTGGCCATGGCTGCCTGCAAGGCGAGCATGGATCCCCTGCGTGACATTCCCTACTCAACCATCCTCACCGCCATGAGTAGAAACGGGGTTGACTTTGGTATAAACGTCTCGGGTCTAGAGGGGGAATGGTTCACAGCACCTTGTCTCAAGCCGCAAGCCCTGTATTTTCCAGGATTTAGTGAAGAAGACGCCAATCCCGACATGGGTGACTCCGCCATTGTCGAGTGCTTCGGCATTGGCGGCTTCGCTATGGGTTCAGCGCCAGCGGTGGTGCGCTTTGTCGGGGCGGGCGGTACCGCCGACGCCTACCGCTTCACCGAGTCCATGCGGGAGATCACCTTTGGCCTTAACCCCGACCTCCCCATTCCCGGGATGAATTTCACCGGTATCCCTTCCGCCATCGACCTGAGGCGGGTGGTTGCCACTGGCATTCTCCCGGTTATCAACACCGGCGTCGCCCACCGTCTGCCGGGAGTTGGGCAGGTGGGGGCGGGGATTGTCACCCCGCCCATGGCGATAATGCACCAGGCGTTAAAATCTTTCGCTGCCAAATATCTGCCCAAACCCTGAATCCAGGCGGGTAGATTGTTTTTAAGGAAGAAGCGGGTGACTTTCCCACCCTTACTAATACCACTTGCAAACTTGCGTCTGGTACCCTAAAATTGGCCTTTGTTAAGGAATAAACCTGAACCCAATGTTTGTGGTTTTTTAGACTTGGGATTCCGGCACAGGTGGAATATGCTGAAAAAAGTGAGTAAGAATACCGTTGCTGCCCAAGTGATTAACCAAATAACTGACTTGGTAAAAGGTGGCAGTGTCAAACGCGGCGAACGCTTGCCTTCGGAACGGGAAATGGCGGAACAACTGGGAGTCAGCCGCCCCCCTCTCCGGGAAGCCCTTCGGGCTCTGGAATACGCCGGCATTATTGAAACCCGCTATGGCGAGGGTATTTTTGTCAAAAGCACCGTTTTCCCCAGCGAAGCCACTTCGCTTTTCTCCTCCCTTCTTAACCAATACACCCTGGAAGAGATGATCGAAATGCGTAAGATCGTCGAGACCGCCGCGGTCAGGCTGGCAATCCAGCGCGCCACCACGGAAGATCTTTTTATGCTCCAGGTAATCCATAACCGGGCCCAGCGCGGCATTGATTCAATCGACACTTTTGTCGAATGCGACCTGGCGTTCCACTTCGCCATAGCGGAAGTGGCGCGTAACGCCATCCTGCTGGAGACGGTGCAAACCATGCGCAACCTAATGAGCGAGTTTAACCACGAGCTCTTGAGTAGCGAGGAATACCGGGTTTCCGCCCTAGAGCAACACGGTATCGTCTGTGACGCCATTTCCCGCCGCGATGTGGGCGAGGCGGTGGCTGCCATGGAGCGCCATCTGGGTAATGTCATAGCGATGTCTTTACGCCAGCAGCTTGACCATAACCGCAAAACCACAGCTAAGCGGGTGGCGGTCAACCTTACCAGCCTCACTTAACGCTCACCTAAAGACAGGAGGGCGAGTTTTTTTCTCGCCAGTGGTATTACCACTATATCTTTTTTTTTGTTTACCTTTTCCAGGAGAAGCCCATGCCCTATCCCAACGGTCCTCTCAAGACCCGCGCCGTGGTTAAACCCGGAATCTATGCCCTGATTCCACCCGAGGGAAGAGTCTTTAACGTCATCCCCGGTATTTCCCAGTGCCAGACCACCATCCTTTGTTCCCCCAAGATCGGCGCCAGTTTTGTCCAGTATGTCGGCCTCGCCCAGCCCGGTGGTGGCACCGACATCCCCTTCGCCAGTGGCAAGCATGAGGAAGCCTTTGTCTTTTTCCTGGATGGGCAGGGTAAAATCAAGCTTAGCGTGGCAGGAAAAAGCGAAAGCTTTGGCCAGGGCGGCTACGCCTACTCCCCGGCCGGGGCCGGCTTATCCTTCACTAATACCGGCGACAAACCTCTGCGTTTCCTCCTTTATAAACAGCGTTTCATCCCCCACCCCGATCCCAAACGCGCCCCTGCGGCCGTGTTTGGCAATGTCAACGACATCAAAGAGCGTATTTACGACTCGATGGAAAACGTCCTGGTCCGCGACCTTCTGCCTGTCGACGAGGCCTACGACATGAACATGCACATCCTCACTTTCCTCCCCGGAGCCTGCCACCCCTTTATCGAGACCCATGTGCAGGAGCACGGCGCCTATATCTACGAGGGTCAGGGCATGTACTTACTCGGCGAAGACTGGCTGGATGTGCAGCCAGAGGACTTCATGTGGATGGGGCCTTTCACCCAGCAGGCCTGTTACGGCACCGGCCGCGGCCGGTTGTCCTATATCTACTCCAAGGATTGCCACCGGGACGTCCCGGTCTAAATCGCCCCGCCAGAGAGAGGGCTAAGGAGCGGAAAACTTCCGGGCGGCTCACCCCGCCAAAACCTCAAAAAAAAGACGGGCTGATGCCTGTCCATTAAGATTTTACAGGAGAAAACAACCATGGGTCTTTCTGTTGAATTGAAACCGCTGAACATCAAGGATGTCCTGGACGCCACAGGTATGCGGGGCAAAAACATGATTTTCTTGGACGATTGGACCAGGCAGCAACTAGCCGCCCTCTTTGAGGCAGCCAAACTTCTGGAACCCTTCTCACGCGGCCAACTCGACCTCCTCAAAGGCAAGGTCCTTTACACCCTGTTTTTCCAACCCAGCACCCGCACCCGCTGCAGCCACGAGGTGGCGATGCTACGAATGGGCGGCAGGGTGAT
>JAITQC010000205.1 GCA_031289115.1 Planctomycetota bacterium | reverse complement strand
CTACCGATTTTGCTATGGGTAACGCACCAGTTGCGAGACTGGGGTTCAAAATGCGCCGCGGTGGACATAGGCCATTTTCAGGCGGTAACCTCCAGCCTCTTTTAGCGGAAGCCATTTAGGAGGATTTCTAATGCAAGCAATAGTTATTTACTTAGCTATTATATAGTTGACCTAAAGTTGTTTTGTACCGATGCCGCTTCCCTAAATACCAAATATTTACTTGGGCTTGCTTCGACCTCTCATGCGTGAGGAATAAGCAAAAACAGACAAGTGGGGGGAGAAAAACTCTTCCAAGAATAAGCGGTAAAATATAACTCTACGTAAACTATATATTGGCTTTGCTAACAACTTGAACCCTCGCCATCCGGGAATCGCGGGTGGAGGTGGGTTCCTTAGCCGAAACGGTCGAAGAAGATTTTCTCTCTGGCGACACCCTTGTTCACCAGGATATCGATACAGGCTTTAAGCATGCCTGGTCCCCCGCATAGATATGCCTCGTGTTGGCTAAGGTCGGAAAGTTGCCGTTCCACCACTTCGGTTATCAGGCCATGGTCGACTTCGGCTGGATCGTGCTCGGGGCCAGACAGGGCGGGGATAAACTTGAACCAGGGGTGTTTCCGGGCGAGGTCCTGGAGTTCCTTGACATAGTAGAGGTCGACTGGTTTGGCTGCGCCAAAAAAGAGGGTGACCGGGCGGTTGGGAAGAACGCCGGCGACCAAGTCGTCAAGCATTCCAAGAAACGGCGACAGGCCGGACCCACCCGCTATCCAGACGGCGGGAACGGGTTGGTCACGCAGGTAGAACTCCCCGAAAGGGGCAATGATGCTGATAGGGTCGCCGATCTTTAAAAGATTGAAGAGATAGGGGGTGGCGGTCCCTTTGGGATTCAGTCGCACCACTATGTCAAGGTGGTCCAGGGTTGTCGAGGGGGTGGTGAAGGAGAAGCAGCGGATAGTTACTCCCCTGACTCCGGAATGCGAGGGAACATTAAGGTTGAGGAATTGCCCGGCCTGGTGGGGAATTGTGTCGCCGGGGGCGAGACGGAAGCGGAAGCGCCGGATTTCGGGAGTAAGGGGAATAATATCTTCCACCGTGGTCGGGTATTCGCGGGCGGCGAAGACGGCCGCCGGGACCTCCAGCCGGAGGTCGCCACCGGGACGGAGCTGGCAACCCAGCCGATAGCCGGCGGCGAGGTCGCTGGCGTTAAGGCGTTCATGTTCGAGGTCGGTAGGGGGGTTTGCCTCGCCCGCCAGGAGTTTTACCCGGCACTGTCCACAAAGGCCACGGGCGCCACAGCCGGTGGGGAGAAATGTTTTCTGGCTGCGGAGCGCGGCGAAGAGAGTCATGCCTGGCCGGCATTCGAGGATACGCTTCCCTTGGTTAAGGTCGAGAGTGAATTTGGCGTTGACAGTCATGGTTTTCTCCTTTCTGGGTTTTCCGGCCTGCCTTAAAAAACTATGGTTCGGCCGGTATCGGCGATAACTCGGTGCTCCAGATGGATGCGGACAGCTCTTCCCAGTACCAGACGCTCAATATCCCTTCCCTTGCGGATCAGATCTTCCACGTTGTCCCGATGGCTTACCGGGGTGACATCTTGGGCTATTATCGGACCCTGGTCCAGGTCTTCGGTGACATAATGGGCGGTGGCGCCGATTATTTTCACTCCCCGCTGGCGCGCCTGGTGGTAGGGACGGGCCCCGATAAAGGCGGGGAGGAATGAGTGGTGGATATTAATTATTCCGCCCTTCCATTCCTGGGTAAAGCTGGGAGTGAGAATTTGCATGTAGCGGGCAAGAACCAACAAATCAATCTGGTTGTCCTTGAGGAGGGTTATTTGCTCTGCCTCGGCCTGGAGACGGTTGGTCGGGGTTATTGGTATATGGTGGAAGGGGACGCTGAAATGCTTGGACAAATCCTGGAGGTCGGGGTGGTTACTAACCACCAGGGCGATTTCGCCCGGTATTTCACCCATTTGGTGGCGCAGTAGCAGGTCGGCCAGGCAATGCTGGGTTTTGGAGACGAAAATAGCTACCCGGGGCAGGGGTGAACTGAAGAAAACCCGCCAGGACATGTCGGGGAATTTTTGTTCCATCATGGCGAGCGCCGAGGGGATGTTTTCGCGGGAGAAAGCAAATTCGCGGCGGTCCCAGACCAGCCGCATGTAGAAACGGCCGGTTTCGTCATCGGTGTGCTGGTCAAGATCAATTATATTGCCACCGTGCTCGAAAACAAAACCGGTAAGGGTGGCGACAATGCCGCGACGGTCAGAGCAGGTGCAAAGAAGGGTGGCGGAATCCATGCGGGTAGTCCTTAGGGTGTATAACAGAGGTAGACAGCACAATTATAACCATTGCCAATGGGAAAACCATAGGGAACTCGGACCAGGGTTTTTTGGTTGGCCCGGTGAGGGGGGAAGTGAAGCCGATGGGTGGCGGGTTGATGTCGCCAGGGTGGCGATACTTCGGTTGGGGTTGAGGCGGGTTGATTTTTACGCCAGAGAATAGGAGATTGTAACGCTTATAAAGGCAAACACTTGTAAATGCGGTGGCTTGGCCGGAATTGCTTCCGGTCTTTATTTTCACCCGGAGGGTTGATTTGCAACTTCTGTCGTAATAGAATTGTTGAAAGTAGTGAAGGTTATGCCGCTTTCCCGTCGATAAGGATATTGGGTTGTGTCATTGGGAAGCGCTGCCGTGGCGTCCGGGGGGACGCTCTTTTCTACTTGGGGGTTAAAGCATGCTATTCGTCCAGAAAAAATCTGGCCGGGGGTTCCTGCCCGGCTGGTGGTTAATCTTGGGTGTTTCCTGCCTGTTGGCAACGCTGGCGGCGGCGGCTGATTACCCCAGCCTGCCTCTAAGGGGGCGGAGTTCCGCCCTGCTGGCCGCCCTTTTCCACCACGACGCCCTGGGTGAAAGCAACCGGCGTACAGCCTTGCCGGCCGACGCTGGCGGCGGGCAGTTTTTCACCTCGGCCTCGCCGGTAAAAGTCGCCACCGCCGCCGAGCGGGCCAAAGTGGTGGATTTTGCCAATTCCCTGGTTTATGAGGGTGGTTTCTTCCCCAGTGAAATCTATGACCTCCTGGGTATCGATAACGCTACCACTTCCCGGGTGGCCAGACTTACCCGGCAACTTGACCGGGCGGAGAAACGCTCGCCCGCTCCCTGGGAGGTGGCGGGACGCATCAGCCGTTCTGGCCTCGCCGGATCATCTGACAACTGGAGCATGAGTCCGGGGGAACTTGGCGAGGAAGGTCTGTCCAGTCCCGGCACTCTCGCCTATCTCCCGGTTTTGGCCCTGGCCTACGCCGCCTATCCGGAGGATGGTCTGGAAGCGGCGGAGCAACTGGCGATACTCAAAGATGACGATTTACGCGCCGCCGCCGCCGCCCGGGGGGCGGCGGGGTT
>JAITQC010000136.1 GCA_031289115.1 Planctomycetota bacterium | reverse complement strand
TTCTATTACGCTGGCTTCAGTCTTCCTGGAGAAACGCGGCTTGACTTCCACTCCTCCCAGCTTTTCCGCGAGCTTCCCCCGCCCTGGATGAGTTTCGCTGGCATAACTGCCCACCATCTTGCTAACTGGTACGCCAATAACCGCTTCTGCGGCGCCTGTGGCGGCCGGATGACCCCCAAGGAGGAGGAGAGGGCCCTTGCCTGCCCGGCCTGCGCCACCAGTGTCTACCCCCGCATTTCTCCCGCCGTAATTGTCGGGGTGGTCAACGGTTCTCGCCTCCTGCTTACCCGTTACGCCAACCGCCCCTACCGCAACTATGCCCTGATAGCCGGTTTTGTCGAGGTGGGAGAGACTCTGGAGGACGCGGCTCACCGCGAGGTGTTTGAGGAAACGGGGGTGAGGGTGAAAAACCTCAGTTATTACAAGAGCCAGCCCTGGGGATTTTCCGGATCCCTTCTGGCCGGATTTTTCGCCGAACTTGACGGCTCTCCGGAGTTGAATATCGACAGCAATGAACTCGAGGATGCCCAATGGCTGGGGGCGGAGGATATTCCTCTCCATGACGATGGGGTGAGTCTGACCGGAGAAATGATGCAAGTTTTCCGGCATCGCTATCTTCTGGCCTAAGCCGTAAATCCCAGCCGCCTCCCGGTCCTTCCCGCCCTCCGCTTAAAAAGCGTCAAGCAAAAGGTAGTTAGAAGGGCTGGTCACCGGGACGGGCGTTTGTTGCCTGGCGCCCGGGAGAGGTAGAGAGCGCTCCCGGACTTTGTTCCCCTTTGGCCGGGGTTTATGACCCAGTGGTTAGGGTAAAAGCGCTTTATTCTTTTTACCAGTTTGACTAGCGGTGACGGCGTTTTTCCCTCGCGGCCAGGAAAAGTTTACTCAGTTAAACGTTTTTATAAAGGCAATATTCAACTTGTGATAATGAAATGTCGGCTTGACCCGAAAGACAAATAATGTCCATTCGGACTGGGAAAAAAACAGCAACTTGAACCTTGACTAACACTCCCGTAAAGCATAACATTTACGTAGCACATCTTTCTGACCCCTTGTCTACTTTTTCTCCAAACGTCACCTACATGTTCAACACCGCACACCCTTTTGCAGTGTTTACTTGGTTTTGCACAATTATTTCTTAGGTCAATAATTCTCAAACGAGTTGGCATTTCCAGCATTGTTCAAACCTTCTCAACCTCTATTTCCGCGTATTCGCTTAGTATTTTGGGTTATTTTTCTTTGTCTTGAGGAGAATGAGTATGAAAAGTTTGTGGAAATTATCCCTTCTGTTTGGCATGGCAATGGTTCTTTCTGGCCTGGCGCAGGCCGTGGATGTCAAGATCGGCTTCCTGGTAAAGCAGCCGGAAGAACCGTGGTTCCAGGTCGAGACCAAATTCGCCCAGAAATGTGGCGCTGACTATGGTTTCGAGGTTATCGCCATTGGCGTTCCGGATGGCGAAAGAGTGCTTAACGCCATTGACAACATCGCCGCCAACGGTGCCCAGGGTTTTGTCATTTGTACCCCTGATGTCCGTCTCGGCCCCGGCATTGTTGCCCGCGCCAAGGCTAACAACCTTAAGTTGGTGACGGTTGATGATCGCTTCATCGACGCCAGTGGCAAGTACATGGAAGAAATACCCTACGTCGGCATGTCAGCCTTTAACATTGGCCGCCAGATGGGCGAAGCCCTGATGGACGAGCTGCAGAAACGCAACTGGCCCATTGCCGAAGTCGGCTTCCTCCTCACCACTTATGATGAGCTGGACACCACCCGCGAGCGCACTGAAGGCGCCGTGGCCGCTGCCACCGAAAAAGGTTTCCCGGCCAGCCAGATTTACCGCGCTCCCATCATCGGCATGATGGAAATCCCCACCTCCCTGACCGCCGCCAACGTCATCCTCACCCAGTATCCCAACGTCAAGTACTGGATTGTGGGCGGCCCAAATGACAACAGCGTCCTTGGCGCGGTGCGCGCTCTGGAAGGCAACAACCACCCGGTCGCCAACGCCATCGCCGTAGGCATCAATGGCACCGACTGCATTAACGAGCTGGAAAAAGCCACCCCCACCTCCTTCTATGGCTCGATTTTGGGTCTGGCCGGGGTGGAAGGCTACAAGACCTCGGAAATGCTCTACAAATGGATCAAGGACGGCACCAGCCCCCAGCTTGACACCCGGACCGTCGGGCGTCTCATCACCCGGGAAAACTTCCGTCAGGTTCTTAAGGAAGAGGGAATGGACTGATAGCCGAGGGACAGGCAGTAGTTTATAGCCTTACCCGGCGCCAAGGTTCCTACTGAAACATACGCCCCTCCCAGCCGGAAATTTCCGGCTGGGAGAAGGCTTTGAGGCGGAAACCCTTTTTCCTGGCGAATGCCTCCGGCTTTTACTTTGTGTTGTATGAATCATGTTTTTCCGTTTATCCCAAACATTGGAGAGCAATATGACGAAAAAATCTTTCTCTTTCTGCCTGACCCTTCTTCTCGCCCTCTGCTTCGGTTTGTCCGAACTGGCCGCGGCGGCCGAGATCACCATCGGCTTCCTGGTGAAACAGCCGGAAGAGCAATGGTTCCAGCTGGAATGGAAATTCGCCGACATGGCGGGCAAGGATTTCGGTTTCGACGTTCTTAAAATCGGTACCCCGGATGGCGAAAAAGTTCTTTCCGCCATTGACAATCTTGGCGCCAACGGAGCCAAGGGTTTTGTAATCTGCACTCCCGATGTCAACCTCGGTCCCGCCATTGTCTCCCGCGCCCAAGCCAACAACCTGAAACTCCTGGCGGTGGACGATCGGTTTACCGGTCCCGACGGCAAGGATATTGAGTCGGTGCACTACCTGGGTATTTCAGCCAGGAAGATTGGCCAAGAAGTTGGCCGCACCCTCTATGAGCAAGCCAAGGCCAAGGGTTGGGACATCAAAGAAGTCGGCTTCTGCGCTGTCACCTTTGACGAACTCCCCACCATCAATGACCGCACCGAAGGAGCGATTGAGAAGGCGGTTGAGCTGGGCTTCCCGGCCAACCAGGTTTACCGCGCTCCGATCCAAGGCCGCATGGAAATTCCCACCGCCCTCGACGCGGTGAATGTCCTGCTCACCCAGCACCCGGAAATCAAGTACTGGTTGATCGCTGGCGGCAATGACAGTTGCGTCCTGGGTGGTGTCCGGGCGATGGAAGGCCGCGGCATCCCCGCCGCCAACGCTGTCGGAGTTGGCATCAACGGCACCGACTGCATCCCGGAACTGGAAAAATCCAACCCCACCTCCTTCTACGGGTCCATTCTCCTTTCCGCCCGTGAACACGGCTACAAGACAGCCGAAATGCTCTACAAATGGATCAAGGATGGCGTCGAGCCGCCTCTGGACAGCCGTACCGCTGGCACCCTGATCACTCGCGACACTTTCCGCAAGATCCTGAAAGACGAAGGTATAACCGACTGAGCCACCGTTTCCCCCCTGGGGGTGGGTTTCCCGCCCCCAGGGGTTTTCCTTTTCGTGACCTGGATTTCTTCCTGCCACCTTTGGATAGGGAGAGACTTCGGGTAGACCGGCCGCCTGTTTGCCGGTCTTTACCGCTCCAGTCTCCCTGGACTTCTTCTAAGGACGAAAAGCGTGAGTTCAATCGCTACGGATTATCTGGAATTTGTGAACATTTCCAAGCGTTTCCCCGGCGTCCTTGCTCTGGACGACATCAACTTCAGCGTCCCCATCGGCTCGGTAAGGGCTTTGGTGGGTGAAAACGGGGCGGGAAAATCCACTCTACTCAAGATCCTCTCCGGCGCCCACCCCCCGACCAGCGGCAAATTGCGCATTGGGAAGGACAACCTGATTTTTGAAAACACCACCCAAGCGATCAACGCCGGGGTGGCGGTCATCTACCAGGAACTCCAGCTGGTTCCCCAGCTTTCCATCGCGGAAAACATGTACCTTGGCCACCTCCCGGAGGGAAGCGCCTTCATTAACTTTGACCAGCTCTGGGCCAGCACCATGGACAGCATGCGGCAGGTTGGTCTCGGGGACGTCAGTCCCAAAGTGAAGGTGGGCCGTCTTTCCATCGGCCAGCGCCAGATGGTGGAAATAGCCAAAGCCCTAACCCGTAACGCCCAAATCATCGCCTTTGACGAACCCACCAGCTCGCTTAGCAGCCGCGAAACCGACGTACTCTTTGACATCATCCGCCGCCTGCAAAAACAGGACAAGGCGATATTCTACGTCTCCCACCGCCTGGAGGAGATATTTGAAATAAGCGATAGCGTCACCATCTTTCGCGATGGTCGACATGTCAACACCCGCCGTACTCTGGAGGGACTCACCCGCGACATGATTGTCAAGGACATGGTTGGTCGCGAGATTATTGACATTTACCAGTACAAGGCCCGCCCGGTTGGCGAAACCGCCATACGGGTTACCGATGTCACTGGTCCTGGCATCACCAAACCCATTTCTTTCGAAGTGAAAAAAGGCGAGGTGGTTGGTTGTTTTGGCCTGGTGGGAGCCGGACGCACGGAACTCATGCGCATCCTCTTCGGCGCCGCCCCCCGCTACAGTGGCAAGGTGGAGGTTTTCGGGGAAAATGTGGAAATCAACTCACCCGCCGACGCCATCCAAGCCGGTGTCATGCTTTGTCCCGAGGACCGCAAGAAAGAGGGCATAATACCCATCCTTTCGGTGCAGGAGAATGTGAACATCTCCTCCCGCCGGCACCATGTCCGCGCCGGGTTTATCGACCGCCGCTGGGAATATGAAAACGTCATGGACAAAATCCACGCCCTCGCCATAAAGACCCCGTCGCAGCGGCAATTGGTGAGAAACCTTTCCGGCGGCAACCAGCAGAAGGTGATTCTGGCCCGCTGGTTGGCGGAAAAGATCAAGGTCATCCTTCTTGACGAGCCGACCCGCGGTATTGATGTCGGGGCCAAGTCGGAAATATACGATATTATTTATCGCCTGGCCGGGGAGGGGATAGGAGTGGTGGCGGTAACCTCCGACCTGCCGGAAGTGCTGGGTATCTCCGACCGCATCCTGGTGTTTTCCGAGGGTGAATTGGCGGCCGAAATACCCCGTCGGGACGCCACGCCGGAGAATGTGCTTTCCTACGCCCTTCCGCAGGAGTCCAGGAAGCACTTCCGCGAGAGCGCGATAACCGATCGATTGGTACCAGCTTAAAAACGAGTTATCCCGACCCTTGTCGGAAACCGTAACCCTCATTCTACCTCTGTGGAAGGATTACTATGAGCTCGCAACCCGAGTCCACCGCCATGCCGAAGGGCAATTCTTTCGCCCGGACCATGTGGAGTGATTTTGGCATGGTCATTGTCCTCATCATTCTCTTTATCTTCTGTGCCGTCTTTGTTCCGCGCTTTTTTAGCCCCATCAATATGCGGGCCTTGGCTCTGGCTGTGTCGATGACCGGCATGGTGGCCTGTACCATGATGCTTTGTCTTGCCTCCGGCAATTTCGACATGTCTTGCGGGGCGGTCATCGCCTGCTCCGGGGTGGTGTGCGCGGTTATGATTAACAAAGCCTTTCCCTATGTCGGCAATTACAGCATCTATGTCGGCCTCTTTTTTGCCCTTCTGGTCGGGTTCCTGGTCGGCCTGGCGAACGGTTTGATCATCGCCTACGCCCGGATTAACGCCCTCATCACCACCCTAGCCACCATGCAGATCGCCCGCGGTATTGGCTATATCATTTGCGACGGCAAAGCGGTGGGGATTTCCCAGGAAAACTTCTTTTACCTCGGCACTGGCAGCTGGTTTATGGTGCCAATCCCGGTGTACATCACTGTCTGCTGCTTCATCATCTTCGGGATCATCCTGGAAAGAACCTCTTTCGGCCGTAACACCCTGGCCATTGGCGGCAATGAAGAGGCGGCCAATCTCGCCGGAATCCGGGTGGCCTACCATAAGCTACGCCTTTTCATCATCCACGGCCTGATGTCGGCCCTGGCCGGGATAGTGCTGGCCAGCCGCATGACCTCGGGACAACCCACTACCTCGCAGGGTTTCGAGCTTGACGTTATCTCCTCCTGCGTCCTGGGTGGTATTTCCATGTCGGGTGGCCTTGGCTCGATATGGTACGCGGTGTCAGGGGTGCTTATCATGGGTATTGTGCAGAACTCGATGAACCTCATGAACGTACCCACTTTTTATCAATACGTGGCCCGCGGCCTTATTCTTCTTATGGCGGTGATTTTCGACCGTTACAAGCAGCGCAACTAACCTATGTCCAACCAGGAACCATCCGTCGGGCTAGCTATGGGAGCGGGTGGATTCCTCCTTACCTCCCCCATTGCTACCCAGGCCCTGGCGGAACAACTTGGCGCCCTCTGCCAGGGTGGGGAGGTTTTTTTACTCCAGGGTGACCTGGGTAGCGGGAAGACCTGTTTTATTCAGGGTCTGGCGCGGGGTCTAGGAGTGCCGGCTTCCAGCCGGGTCACCAGTCCTACTTTCACTCTTCACGCTGAGTATTCCGGGCGTCTACGTCTTAACCACTTCGACCTCTATCGCCTGGAGGGAGAGGTGGGAAAGGCTAATCTCGCCAGTCTTGGTCTTGACGACATGCTTCTTGACCCCGAGGCGGTGCTAGCGGTGGAATGGCCGGAAATTCTTGGGACAGCCTTAGGTACCGAGGCCCTCACTATCCAACTCAGCCACGCCGGAGAGGGAGAGCGTTGGCTTAACCCGGTCGCGGCTGGAAATAAACACCGGGATCTCCTGAGTCTCTGGCAGAGAGTCGCCCACTTTTGACCCTGACAAAGCTTACCCAGTAAAGGAAAAACGGGATACTTTCCGGAGGACCACCGCCATGGTTTCCAGTCCCTTTTCCCACGCTGATGACCGCTTGGGTTCGGTGGCGGTGGACATGGGTTTCCTTACTACGGCCCAACTCGAACTCTGCCGCTCGGAACTACTACGCATACGGGGTGAAAGAGGGGTCAGTAGCGTAAGTCTGGGGGATGTGGCGGTTAGTCTGGACTTCCTTGATCCGGATCGTCTCGACGCCCTTAAAGCGGAGGAAAAACGCCGCCGCCGCCTGATTAACGGCTACGAAATTATCGACCTGGTCGGCAGTGGCAGCATTGCCACTGTTTACCGGGCCCTCCAGGTAGCTATGAACCGGGTGGTGGCGCTTCGCATACTCCATCCACGCCTTGCCACCGACCCGGAGTTTGTCAAAACCTATATCGAGGAGTCGCGGGCAGTCTCCCGTTTCCACCACCCCAATATTGTCCAAGGTTTCGACGTCGGCCAGTCAAACGGATTCTACTATTTCGCTTCGGAATACATGTCGGGTGGCTCACTGTCTAGCCTGATCAACACTGGGGAGCGTCTCCAGGAGGGCAAGGCCCTTCTTTACCTGCGCCAGACCGCCATGGCTCTGCGCCATGCCTGGGCCGCCGCCGTCTTCCATGGCGACCTTAACCCAGGAAACCTGATGCTGGATGGCCAGGGTGACATTAAGCTGGCTAACCTTGGTATTCCCCGCGCCGCCACCCCGGCGGCCGAGAGCAAGCACGGTTTTGTCCGTTGCGGTCCGGAATACGCCGCCCCCGAGCAACTTGAGCACCCGGAACTCATCAACGCCGGCACTGACATTTATAATCTTGGCGCTACCTTCTACCACCTTTCCTTCGGCAACCCACCTTTTGGAGAGGGGAGGCCGGAGGAGATTCTCGAAAGCCGCCGCCGGGATCCGGTGCCGGAGTTTTCCAACTTCCCCAATTTCAGCCAGAAATACATCAATTTAATACAATCCATGCTGATGCCGGAACCGGACAAGCGTCCGACCGACCCGGACGATTTGGTGGAGCGCCTGGAAGGTTTCCAGGTGGCGGACGGTGACAACTATCTGTCCCTCTCTATCCATGGCAACCCCAAAAAATCCGTGCGGCTGAGCCACCTCGCCCAACCCCGGCGTCCGTCCCTAGTCCTGCCCCGGCCAGCCGACACGGGAATGCCACGGCATTTCAGTCTAAGCCGCCGACCCAAATACTTCCCTTCGCTATCCTTTCGCCTGTTTTTCCTGATCCTCCTCGCCTTCCTTTCGGTCATGGTTCTGCTATTTCTCGTCTAGACTGGTACCGCCCCTCCATAGTCACCTGCCTGGCGCACAGGACCGGGAGAGGAAAATATTTGCCCTGCGGCTGCCATATGCTGTATAATTGTCTAAATTACCTTGGCGCCCGGACCGGGCGCCTGCTTTTATCCATTGTCTTCGGGAGGCCCAACCTTTTATGACCCCAAATCTCACCAGTAAAGCCAGCGACATTCTCCTGGCCGAGACGGCTGATCTCGAGTCCTTCTTTTACTTGTCTAATATTGCCAGCTCCAGCCCGGGTTGGATTGACGATATAGAGGATCTAATCCCCACCCTGGAAAAGAAGCCGGACGCCAGTGTCAGGGTGGCGGCTGCCTGGTTCGCGATTGGCAATGTCTCCCGGGCAGCGCAATACGCGGAAAAATCACCAGACAATCCTTTCTCCGCCATGGTGATTGGCCTTAATTACGAGAGCGCCGGGCGTAACGACGACGCCCTGAAGTTTTTCCAGCGGGCGGCCCAGGCTCTCCCAACCTCCGCCCCCTATGCCCTGAAGCCTATCGACTCCCTGCGGCGCATGGGAAAACTTGATGAGGCGAGCGACTTGGTGGAAAAACAGCGGCGCCAGTTTTCCGACAAACCCGAACTCGATTATTTCCAGGGACGCGTTTTGGAAGACATTGGCCAGTACCAGAATGCCCTGGACTGTTATATTCGCTCCCTCAATATCTACCCCAATTACGCCGAATGCCTGTTCCGGGCCGCCTACCTGGCTGACCTACGCGGTCTTGACAGTCTGGCCAAGGACTACTACTCCCGGATCGGCCCCGAATCCAACCGGGTCTATGTCAACGCCTGTCTCAACCTTTCCCTTATTTACGAGGATGACGAGGACTACGAAAAAGCCATCGCCTGCTGTCGCCGGGCTTTGAAAATCGCTCCGCAGAACCGCCGGGCAAAGCTCTTCCTCTCCAACATGGAAGCGGCGGCCAACATGTACTACTCTCCGGAGGAGACCAAGCAGTCAGAGCGTATGGAAGCGGTCCTGCGTGTGCCAGTGTCAGACTTTGAGCTTTCTGTCCGCAGTAGAAACTGCCTGGCGAGCATGAATATCATGTGCCTGGGCGACCTGATAAAACGTACCGAAAGCGAGATGCTCGCCTATAAGAATTTCGGCGAGACTAGTCTACGGGAAATCAAGGAAATGCTGGCGGCCAAGGGCTTGAGACTTGGGATGATGCGCGAGGACGCGGCTACCCGGCAGGCGATGGAGCGGCGTAACGCCAGTAACGAACTCCTGAGTAAACCAATTGATGAATTGGAACTTGGGGTACGGGCCCGCAAGTGTATGGAGACTCTTGGTATCGCCACTATTGGCGACCTGGTGTCCCGCACCGAGTCTGAATTGGTGAACGCCAGAAACTTCGGCCGGGTATCACTCAAGGAAATCAAGAGTAAACTTAAACTACACGGCCTCGCCTTCCGGGCCGAAGAAGATTAACAGGTGATTTCCTCCCCGGCGACAGCGCAAGCGGGTTCCTCCCCAGGAACCCGCCGGCTTTTCGCCCTTTCCGACCTCCACCTCTCGCACGCCCGTCCCAAGCCAATGGATGTCTTTGGCCCCCTCTGGCACGACCATGCCCGCCAAATCGCCAACAACTGGTGCCGCCTGGTCGGACCCCGCGACGTGGTGCTGGTAGCGGGCGACATCTCCTGGGCCTTGCGGCTGGAAGACGCCCTGGCCGACCTGGAGTGGCTAGCCACCCTGCCGGGCGAAAAGGTGATTGTCCGGGGAAACCATGACTACTGGTGGAGTTCACTAGGCAAGTTGAACGCCCTTGGCCTTTCTGGTCTGCATTTCATCCAGAACAACCACTGCCGTTTCGGATCCCTGGCGGTGGCCGGGTCCCGCCTGTGGGATTTCCCCGGTATATCCTGGCCAGCCGGGGTGGTGCCTGGCCTGGAGCCGGCGGGGGAATCCCCGCGTCTGTCCCCGGAAGAGGATGACGAGAAGATTCGCCGGCGGGAAGTGGAACGGCTTACCTTAAGCCTACGGAGCCTCCCCCCGGACGCCAGCCTTCGGGTGGTCATGACCCACTATCCCCCCCTGGGCGAAGATGGCGAGCCAACGCCCTTGACTGACCTGATAAACCGTTTCCAGCCCAATTTCTGCGTGTTTGGCCACATCCACGGCCAGAATCAGTCTGGACAACCCCGACCCGGCGAAGACCGGGTGCTAGGAAAAACCCGCTACTGTCTCACTAGCACCGACCACCTGGGCCACACCCCCTTGTTTCTGGGTGACATTACCCCTGGCTAAACTTTTCTCCCTGGCGAACACCTCGGTAACCCGGCGCTATCCCTCCCTGAAATCCACTTTCCGACTTTGCCCCCAGTTTTCGGCAGTAAAAAAACCCCGCCTATTACCAAGCGAAATGCCTGACCGGGACAACTGCTCCGTGGGGCTGGCTGAATAAACACGCCACACAGTCAATCCGGATAGGTCATAAAAACCCGGAATAACCTATTTATCGTGGATTTATTCCTTGCCTAAGTCACTCCTCTTGACTCAATTCGCCGGGATGACGGCCGTGGCCAGGGAAGGCAGAGAGACTACCCACCGGGTTGTTTTAAAGACCAGCCAAAGGAGACAGAACGGACTCGGTCTTCAGGTATTCCCGGAGGACCTGGGGATTTTCCCGCCTGGCTTCCTCCAGGTGGCTTCTGGCTTCCACCGCGTCCCCGCGGCCTAGGGCGATTACCGCCCGGTAGGCCTGAACCCTTACCCAGTCTATTTTCTCCCCGCCGCCCGCTTCCCAGGCTTCCAGACTGATAGTCGCCTCTTCCCAGCCCTGGTTAACCAGCGCCAGTTCAACCGCCGCCTGGTGGTAGTCGGCGTAACCGGCGTCAAGCTGTTCCGCTTCCCGCCAGGCTAGCCAGGCCGGGCGCCAGTCCCCGCTTTCCGCCTTGGCTACCGCCAACTCGCCCCAGGCCGCATCGTCCCAGGGGGTGAGAGAGAGAAGGGTGGTAAGGTCGGCCACTTCGCCAAGATGGTCCCCGGCGAAATGCCGCAGGTCAGCCTGTTGGCGTAGAAGCGTGGCCAGGCGTTCCAAGCGCCGCCGTTTTAGCGAAAGGACCAGGAGGAGAACGAGTAGGACTAGGCAACCAATACCGCCATATAACCATAGCCGGCTTTCCCGGGGCGGAGTAGTAAAACTACCCCAGAGGAGGACGATAGACAGGGCGGTCAAGATCACCAGGGGGCTGGGAAACCAGGAACGGGCGGGAGGGGGGAGGGTGCCAACCCCTTCGGGAAGGGGAAGGAGCGGGGCGAGGAGGCGCTCGAGACGGGTGAGTTCCGCCTGCCGGTACTCCGGGTCAAGCTGGGCCCGGGAAAGGTCACGAAAATGCCGGTCGACAGTGAAGGAGACATAGCGGACAAAGAGAGCGGCGAAAAGCACAAGAAACAGTACCAGGGCCACCAGGTAGTAGGGTGACATGGTTATCCTCTAGACTAGCCACCGAGGTGGCGGCATAAACGCGCACCCGCAAGAGAGCGCAGGACGACACCCCACCCCAATTTCGCCTGGCGGGTCGGAAAAGGCGCCAAGCCGAGGGAGGCGACTGGTCCGGGCGCTACTCCCGTGCTTCCGGTGGTGGTTTTTCCCGGTTGGCCGGCGGTGTTTCTGGAGTTTGCACCCGGGGGGGTAGTTGTTTTCTCCGGAGGCCTGCGATGTGGTTTCGCTCGATCCCTAGCTCATCCAGGAGGTTACGTAGACCGGAGTTAGAACGCTGGAAACCGGTGATATCCTTCAGGTCCTGGTTCGCGTGTTGAATAGTAAGGGGCGGGTTTTCCCGCCAGTAGTCACGCAGGCGGTCGTAAAAGGGGAGGAGCATCCGCCTACGCTCTTGGGTCCCGGGTCCAGGAGGATCAAAGACTTTAGGCTGGGGGAGGGAAATACCCAGGCGTATCAATAGGGATTTGATGATGGACACTCCGACATTCCGGCCGCTGATTCGGGCGATGTCTCTTCCCGCCTGCTGTAGCGTGACTGGTGGCTGGCTCTGCCAGTATTCCTGTAATTTATCCTCCTGGAGACCAAACTGGGCCTTGCGGGGGAGGTATTTTATACCAAACTCCTCCAGGAGAGGCTGGATGAGTGCCAGGGAGCGCTTTATCCCCGTGAGGTTCCTCACGTCTCGCATGGCGGCAAACTGGTTTTTCGGTGGATTCGTCAACCAGTATTGCCGGAGTTTTTCCCGGTAGGGGGCTATCTCTTCCGCGAATTTCTGGGTTTGGGGAGTAGTCAAGCCAAGTTTACGCAAGAGCGTACTGATGCTGGAGAGAGAGCGTCGCTTGCCGGTCAGGTATTCCAGGTCACTGGCCGCCTGTTTCAGGGAGGCAGGGGGATTTTTCAGCCAAAACTGTTTCAGGTCGGGGGGAGGCTTTTTCGGCAAAACCGGGAGCGGCTCCTCGGCCGGGGCCGCCGGAACGGAGTTTGCCAGATCCAGGCTCTCCATGCCTCGCTCGTTAAAGGCTTGGATCACCTGCAGGGTGGCATTCAGGCTAATTCCGACAAACGTGGCGATCTGGTTTGGCGAAAGACCCTCGCTCGCCAATATAACCACCAAGATCTTGCTTCGCAGGCGGGGACTGGTGTTAGTCGCCAGTAGCGCCTGCTGGAGTCTTACCCTATTTATTTGGTTTGGGGTGATGGAAGACATTGGCGTATTCCGGGCAATGAGTGATCTACCAAAACCGTTTTTATAACGCTTTTCACTGCCTGTTTCAAGACGGAAACAGGTTCAAGCTTGGACTGGACGCGGGGTGGTGAAGCCATTTCCCTGCATTTCCGCGATCAGGCGGCCTTCCTCATCCAGGACACTGATTCGGTAGACTGAGACATGGCGCCCGTGCGACAGGCAGTGCGAGCGCGCCAGCAGGCGATTCCCCCGCGGAGGCTTGAAAAAGGAGATGGCGCAGGACTGGCCAACGGTCAACCCCACCTCCTCCCCGAGAGCCAGTCGGAGATTACAATGGACAGCGAAAGCGAGGTCGGCCAGGGTGAAGATAGCACCCCCCTGGACATTGCCGCCGGCGTTAAGGTGATCAGGGGTGATACGGAAGCTACAGACCACCTCGTCCTCGCTCACCTGGTCGATAACTATGCCGTTACTGGCGGCAAAACGGTCGGCGGCAAAAAACCGACGGATTTTTTCAAGGTCGACTAGCATGGGTTTTTCTCCCTTGGACTCGTTTTTCCCGGATTGGCGGGGGCGTCATAAAATAATTAACTACCACTCGCTTCGTCGCAATTAAAAAAAGGAAAAAACACCGGGATATTGTCAGTACGCATGGCGCTTATTTGCTTAACCCGAGTAGCGTTTGCCCAGGGTTTGGCGCTTGCCGTTAGCCAGGGCTAGAGGGAAGCCACCGGCGTCAGAATACCTCGAGGCTCCCTACGCCACCGCGACCAGGGAGTACTCTGGAGCGCCAAAGAGTTAGGCGCCATGGGTCTTTTCCATCTTGGCGACCGCCTTTTCCTCCATAAGCTTAACCGCCATGTCCTGGTCCATGCCGCCCTCGGCGATCAAATCTTTTACCGCTTTATAATATTTGCTTTTTGCTGTCTCCTTTTTCGCTAACTCATAAACTGGCTCGCGGCTTTCCATGGCCGGTAAATATGCTGGGATGCGGAGCTTTCCTGGAGGCCCACCTCCAGCTCTTCACTGGTGTGGCGGG
>JAITQC010000126.1 GCA_031289115.1 Planctomycetota bacterium | reverse complement strand
GTCGGGAGACCCCTTGCCATGCGCCACCTTTTCCTCCCGCTTTTACTGGTTGCTAGCGTCACCTTGCTACCTGGTTGCCCGGAGACAGACACGCGGCACATGAGTTCCGGACTTAGCCTGGTGGAGATTGGCGAACGCTCCCTGGAGTCAGCTGAGCGCTTCCAGATGGCGGGCAACCGCGAGGCGGCTGGGAAAAGCTATCGCCGGGCCCTCTGGGCCTTTTCCTACCACCAACGCCTCACTGGCGAAGAGCCACTGCTGATGGACGACGCGGTTATGGGAGTGCGGCGCTGGGAAAAGGGCGGGAAATGAGGGAGTGGGGAAGGGCAGACCATGCGCTACGCGGTTGATCTCCATAGCCACAGCGGTTACGCCGGGGGGGTGGGAAACATCTCCCTCGCTAGTCTAGCCCGCACCATGGTGGTCAAGGGAATCAACGCCTTTGGCGTAGGGGACTGCCTGCAACCAGCCTGGCGGGAAAGCCTGGAGCGGCAACTGGTGGAGCGGGAACAGGGCCTTTACGCCCTGGATGGGGCGGAAGCGCCCCTCGCCGCCGCCCGCTTTGTCTTGCAGACCGAAGTGATCATAACCTCCCCGGTGTCTTCTGGCGGGCGCAAGGGCACCCATGTCGGCCTCCTGTTTCCCGATTTCGCCACCGTAGACCGGGCTATCGCCCTTCTCGACCGCTGGGGCGTCCACCTTAACATGGGCCGCCCCTTTATCAAGTGCGTCGATACCGCTGAGGTGGCCGAACGCTGTTTCGCCCTGGTTGACTCGGGGCCAGGGGTGCTGCTTTTTCCCGCCCATGTCCTTACTCCGCAGGGAATCTACGGTTCTGACCATCCGGTCGACCACTTGGCCGAGGTGTTTGGCGACTTCGCCCCGCGGATAAGGGTGGTGGAAACCGGCCTCTCGGCTGATCCTGAACTACTCGCCATCCTCCCGGAACTTGACACCCGCACCCTTATTTCCAACAGCGACTGCCATTCCGAGGCGCTTAACCGGGTGGGGCGGGAATTCACTGTCCTCGAACTGAAACAACTGTCCTATCCAGGTCTGGTGGAGGCTCTGGAGGCGGGACAGGTGGCCTATACCGCCGAGTTTAACCCAGCCGAGGGGCGGTATTTCCTGACTGGCCACCGCTCCGGCCTGGAGCGGCATGGCGCCTCTTACTGTTATTTCTCCCCTGACCGTAGCCCAGCCCAGGGGATCTGCCCGATTTGTGGTAAACCCTTGACCGTGGGGGTGCTGGAAAGAGCCCTGACCCTAGCTAAGCGCCAGGCCGACCCAGCTCCGGCCCGGGTACTGGGGGAAGTTACGGCACGGCAAGCCTACCGCCGGCTGGTTCCCCTGGTGGAGGTGCTGGCGGCGGGCCAAGGGGTGAAAAGCGTGGTGGGAAAAAAAACCGCCCGTCTTTTTCAGACTATTATCGCCCGCACTGGCACCGAGGCAGGACTGTGGGAGTTGGAAGCGGGGGAAATCGCCCGGGAACTGGCGGGAGTGGTGGAAGAGTCGGTGCTTAAGGCTATCCTGGCGGTGCGAAACGGGGATTTTTCCTTCCAGCCCGGTTATGACGGCTCCTATGGCGAACTTCGCCTGGGGGAAGCTATCGACTGGCAGGGGCAAGAGCGTATTTTTCGCGCCTAAAGGCGGAAAAGCGGTAAAATAAAATTCCCGGGGGGAGTAAAATTTGATATAATTGATTAAACGCCCGAGAGATATAATATTTTTGGAAAATTCGTAAATTAATTAAAGTTTTAGCCGCCACCGCCGTATATGCGTGTAACCGGGTTTTTCGCCGTTAAAAGCAAAATTCCCGGTATACTCCTTCCCGGTCATCGATCCGCGCCGGGTCTGGAGGTGGCAAGCGGATTAAGTGGTGGCAGGATGCCGCCAAGGTTTTACCGGATTGTGTCATGGAGGTAGCAACATGGCTATCAATGTCAATCAGAGTAACGCGGTGCCCGGCGGCTTTGTCGCCCGCAACCCCCGGGGAAGAACGTCTTCCCTGGAAAACCTCTCCAGCGGTTTTCGCATCGACTCATCCAGCAACGCCACTCCGGCCGCCAGCCGTAACGCCCGCTCCCGGGCTAATCTGGTGGAAGCGGCGGCCCGTAACGCTGCTCAGTCCGACGACATCCAGCGCGTGTCGCAGAATTCCTACAACGCGCGGAACGCCGAACTGGTCCAGCGTAGCGCCAGCCGCAGCCAGTCCGGCTCCGAGTTTGTCGGCGGGGCTAGTGGCCAGGTAGACGCCTACGCCTAGGCGCTTTTCGGGCCAACCCATCTCCAGGTAATCACCCATAAAAGCCGCTTCGGCTGGACAGTGTCCCTTACCTCCTGGGTAAGGGACACTGTCCCGATGCTTACGCCAGGCGGACAACTGGCCTGCCGGAAGTAACCTGTCCCACCTCTGGGTACAGGTCGCTTAGGACCATACCCGTGGTCCCGCTCCGCTCCAGGGCCAGATAGAAAGGAGGGAAGCATGGTTTACAACATCATGGGGGGCATGAACAGCCTGGGAGTGATTAACAACATCTACCGCTCGGGCTGGTCGGTTAACCAGGCGATTGAAAGGATATCCTCAGGGCTTCGGATCAACCAGGCCGGAGACGATCCCTCCGGCCTGGTGGCTTCGGAACGCCTGCGCTCGCAAATGAGCGGTATTGAAAAGGCTATCCAGAACACCGGCGTCGCCTACAACCTTATGTCGGTGGCGGAAGGCTCCCTGGCGGAGATGAACAGCCTGCTAAAAAAGATGGGCGCCGCCGCCGTCACCGCCAGTGGCAATAGCGACTTGGGGGCCAAGGCGGCGGCCCAGGCTGAGTTTGACAACGCCTATTTCGAACTTGAGCGTATCGTGGGGTCAAGCCAGTTTGGGAGTAAGTTCCTCCTTAATGGCGCCCAGGACATCATGTTTTCCCGCCAGGCTAGTGGCGGCGGGACGCAGAACAACCTTCTGCTCGACCTGGGGCGTAGCACAGTGAGCCACCTCTACCAACGGGGAAGTTACCGTCTCGCCGTGGATTTTAATGGCCGGGTCGGCGGCACCGCCACCGGCAACCTCGGGGACGCCAGAATGACCTACCAGGCGAGTAAACCTTACCTGGAGATCGACCCCACCCTGAACGGGGCGGCTTTTGACTCGAATGGAACGTTAAGTAATCCCCAGGATTTTATCGTCCAAACCAACCGGGGGTCGCGGGCGGTCAGCTTCGGCGCCGGCGCTAGTGTCACAGACATAGTTAGCCAACTTTCACTACATGGCGCCGACCTTGGGCTGGGGGTGAGTCTTACCTTCAATCGGTCGCAAGGGATAACTTTAACCACCGATGCCAATACCTCAATGGCGGTGTCTACCCCAAGCACCACTCCCACCGCGGTCGGCATGTATGACAACTACCGCCAGGGTAGTTCGGGCTGGGAAACCATCGCCTCCAATGTAAGTGGCATTAATGGCGTGGTTTTTGGAAAAA
>JAITQC010000071.1 GCA_031289115.1 Planctomycetota bacterium | reverse complement strand
GCCTTACGTTGGAGCGGCCTACCAGTATGAGTTCGCCGGCAAATCCCGGGGCTCGGTCTGGGGTACCAATCTCCAGCCCGTCCGGCTACAGGGTTCCACCGGCAGTGGTGAACTTGGCCGTCATATAGGCATTGGCCCCTTTTACGCCGAAGCGGGGGTGAAGGGATACATTGGCAAACGCCGCGGCGTCTCTGGCAACCTGGATATGGGGATTTCTTTCTAGCGCCACGTGTCAAGGCAACAGCAACCGTCACACCCTCCCCCGGCCCGGAACGGCAGTTTTGTTCCGGGCCGGGTTTTTTATAGCGCCAATTGGACAGGGACAACGGGCAAAACGGATGCTGGCGGAGGGGAAAATAGTTTGCGGTAATATTAGGATTGCCAAATTGTTAAGTTGCACTAAAGTATGGTTGACAAATTTTGCGGAAAAAAGACTTGACAGTTTGTTGCCAGGTTTATACCCTATAAATCATATAGGATTATAGATGTAGTGGAACTATACTATAAACCAACCCTTTTTCTTTATTAAGGAGACTCGCATGGCGAAAATTTACCAGACCATCACCGACCTGATTGGCAAGACACCGCTTCTGGAACTAGGCCGGCTTGCCAAGGCGCATGGGGCCAAGGCCAAACTGGTGGGCAAACTTGAATATTACAACCCGGCCGGCAGTGTCAAAGACCGTATCGCCAAGGCCATGCTGGACGCGGCGGAAAAGGCTGGTTTACTTAAGGCCAACTCGGTTATTATTGAACCAACCTCGGGCAACACCGGTATCGGCCTCGCCGCCGTCGCCGCCTCCCGTGGCTACCGTCTGATTCTCACCATGCCCGAGACTATGAGTATAGAGCGGCGTAATCTGCTAAAGGCCTACGGGGCCGAGCTGGTTCTGACCGAGGGCGCCCTGGGGATGAAGGGGGCTATCGCCAAGGCCAAGGAACTCGCCGCCGCCACCGCCAACAGTTATATCCCGGGGCAGTTTGAAAACCCGGCCAATCCGGCTATCCACTACAGCGCTACCGGTCCGGAGATCTGGGAAGACGCCGGCGGCAAGGTCGACTTCCTCATTTCCGGCGTTGGCACCGGCGGCACCGTCACCGGGGCAGGCAAGTTTCTCAAGGAGAAAAACCCCAAGATCAGCATTATCGCGGTGGAACCCGACGACTCCCCCGTTCTTTCCGAGGGTAAGGCCGGCCCCCACAAGATCCAGGGTATTGGTGCCGGTTTTGTTCCCGATGTCCTTGACCGGGGGGTGATTAGTGAAATTATCCGGGTCAAGAACGACGACGCCTTCGCCATTGGCCGCGAGACCGCCAAGACCGAAGGGTTACTGATTGGCATCTCCTCCGGAGCTGCCCTTTGGGCCGCTATCCAAGTGGCGGCTAGACCGGAAAACAAGGGGAAAACCGTGGTGGCAGTTCTTCCAGACACTGGCGAACGCTACCTTTCGACCCCTCTCTTCTCGGCCTGATAGGCGAGAATGCCTCCCACCGCTTCACCTCCCGCCGGAAGCCAGTTTGACCGGCGGGGTGAGGCCGGAGGGAGTTTCTTGCCAGTCGTTCGCGCCGGGATGGCGGGGGATATCCCACCATGGCTTTTGACTGGAACTTTGTCGCCAAGTTCTATCCCCTATTCCTCCGGGCGGCCTGGCTAACCCTGTGGCTGGGGTTACTCGGGACTTTTTTGGCTAGCCTGGTCGGTTTCATTGGCGCCATCATCACTTACGCCCGCGTCCCCGGGTTAAACCGCCTTTTTCGCGCCTATGTCGAGGTGTCTCGCAACACCCCGCTCCTGATCCAACTTTTTTTCCTCTATTTTGGCCTCCCCAAGATGGGAATAATGCTGGAGTCGAGGACGGCGGCGATGCTGGGACTTGCCTTCCTGGGTGGCGGGTACATGGCGGAGGCGATAAGGGCGGGTCTGGGGGCGGTGCCGCCGGGCCAACTGGAGGCGGGTTACGCCATAGGACTGACCCGGGCCCAGGTGATACGCCATGTCCTGCTACCCCAGGCTTTCGCGGTCGCCATGCCCGCCATCGGTGCCAACGTCATATTTCTTCTCAAGGAGACCTCGGTATTTAGCGTGGTGGCCCTGGCTGACCTCATGTTTGTCGCCAAGGACCTTATCGGCATGTACTACCGCACCAACGAAGCCCTGCTGATGCTGGTGCTGGCGTACCTGCTGCTACTCCTGCCCTTGTCCCTTTTGTTTTACCTCTGGGAGAGAAAGCTTCGCCATGCTGGCTTCGGCGGTTAGTGTCTTCACCGCCGGGGACAACCTCTGGCGCCTCTTGACCGGCCTGGGGGTGGCGATGCAGATCGCTCTCCTGGCGGTGTTCTTCTCCCTCCTCCTGGGGATACCCCTGGGAGTGGTGATGACCTCGCGGCGGCGGGTGCTGTTTTTGGCCGCCCGGCTCTATTTGGACGCCTGGCGCATAGTCCCGGTTCTTGTCTGGCTTTTCATTTTCTATTTTGAGCTCGGCCGCATCCTCGGAATTCACATCGACGCCTGGCTGGTGTCGGTTCTGGTCTTCAGCCTCTGGGGCGCCGCCGAGATGTCAGATATCGTCCGGGGCGCCATCACCTCCCTCCCGGCCGGGCAGGTGGAGAGCGGGCGCGCCCTTGGCCTTAGCAACTGGCAGCTCCAGCGTTACGTAATCATGCCGCAGGTGGTGCGCCGTCTTACCCCGGCGGCGGTCAACCTGGTGACCCGCTTGATCAAGACCACTTCCCTGGTGGTGCTTATCGGGGTGGTTGAGGTGCTGAAGGTGGGGCAGCAGATAATCGAAAACAGCGAACGGAACGTCCCCAGCGCCAGCTTCTGGGTCTATGGCTTGATATTTATCCTTTATTTCATTGTTTGCTACCCGATTTCCCGGTTGTCCCGCTATCTGGAGCGGCGTTGGGTGGGTTAGTCCCGGAATCAGGGAGGGAAAGAATGGTAACCGTGCCTACGGGGTTGTTGGCGGGTGAGAGCCCGGCCGCGCCCATACTGGCGGTGACGGGACTAGGGAAAAACTTCGGGGAGCGGGTAGTCCTGCAGGACGTCTCCTTCCAGATCGCCAAGGGCGAGGTGGTGGTAGTCATCGGCCCATCTGGCTGCGGTAAAAGCACCCTGCTTCGATGTCTTAACGGCCTGGAGAAGGCGGACGCCGGCCAGGTGCGCCTGGATGGCCAGGACCTTTGCCAAGGCCAGATCAAATGGAGCCTGGTGCGGCAGCGGATCGGCATGGTTTTTCAGAGTTACGATCTTTTCCCCCATTTGACCGTCAAGGAAAACCTTTTGCTGGGTCCACTCCGGGCTCAGCGTCGGCGCCGGGTCGAGGCTCTGGCTCAGGCGGAAGAACTCCTTGACCGGGTCGGCCTTCTTGACCGGGCCGAATCCTACCCCCGCCAGCTTTCCGGGGGCCAGAAACAGCGGGTAGCGATAATCCGCGCCCTCTGCATGAATCCGGAGATCATACTTTTCGACGAGGTCACCGCCGCCTTGGACCCGGAAATGGTGGCGGAAGTACTGGAAGTGATGCTGGGTCTGGCTCAGCAGGGTATGACCATGCTTATCGTCACTCACGAAATGGATTTCGCCCGCGGCGTGGCGGACCGGGTCATCTTTCTGGACGCTGGAGTGGTGGTGGAGGAGTCGCCACCAGATATCTTTTTCACCGCTGCCAAGAGTGAGCGAGTCCGCCGTTTTCTCGACCGCCGGCGTTATGAGCGGCGCCTGAAAACTGTGGGCTAGCGGGGGCGGGCGGCCGGAAGTCTTTAACCGATTCAAACAACGGTTTTTTTTAAGGAGAAACGATGGCGACAGTAAAACATCCCGAGGCCTGGGAATTCGAAACCAAACAGCTGCACGTGGGGCAGGAAGAGGCAGACCCCACCACCGACGCTCGGGCGGTACCCATATACCAGACCACCTCCTATGTGTTCCACAACTCCCAGCACGCCGCCGACCGGTTCGGTCTCCGCGACGCTGGCAATATTTACGCCCGCCTCACCAACCCCACCCAGGACGTCCTGGAGAAGCGGATGGCAGCTTTGGAGGGAGGAGTGGCAGCCTTGGCGGTGGCTTCGGGAGCGGCGGCTGTCACTTACGCCATCCTGAATCTGGCCCAGGCTGGCGACCACATTGTCGCCACCAACACCCTTTATGGCGGCACTTACAACCTGCTGGCCCACACCCTCCCGCTTTACGGCATCACCACCACCTTTGTCGACCCGGAGGTGAAGAACTCCTTCAGTGACGCTATCCGGGAAAACACCAAGGCCATTCTTATCGAGACTCTCGGCAACCCCAATTCCAATATCATCGATATCCAGGAACTGGCGACGCTGGCACATTCCCATCGCATACCCCTTCTAGTCGACGCCACCTTCACCACCCCCTATCTTATCCGGCCTTTCGAACACGGGGCGGACATTGTTATCCATTCTGGCACCAAGTTCATTGGCGGCCACGGCACCACCCTGGGGGGAATCATTGTCGACAGCGGCAAGTTTGACTGGGAGGCGAGCGGTAAATTCCCCACTCTCACCCAGCCCAGCCCCAGCTATCACGGCCTCTCCTTCACCAAGGCGGTGGGTCCGGCCGCCTATGTGGTGAAGATCCGCGCCGTTATCCTGCGTGACACTGGAGCCGCCATTTCACCCTTTAATGCCTTCCTTCTTCTCCAAGGCCTGGAGACGCTGTCCCTACGGGTTGAGCGGCATGTGGAAAACACCCTGAAAGTGATCGACTATCTCCGTAGCCACCCCAAGGTGGAACGGGTCAACCATCCGTCCCTCCCCGAGCATCCCAACCACCAGCTTTACAAGCGTTACTTCCCCAACGGGGCGGGTTCCATCTTCACCTTTGAGATCAAGGGCAGCGCCAAGGACGCCACCGAGTTTATCGACCGCCTGGAACTGTTTTCGCTCCTGGCGAATGTGGCTGACGTTAAGTCGCTGGTTATCCACCCCGCCACCACCACCCATTCGCAGCTGGAGGAAAAGGAACTCCTCGAACAGGGTATTAAACCCAACACTGTCCGCCTCTCTATCGGCATTGAAAACATCAAGGACATCATTGCCGACCTGGAGCAGGCCTTCAAGGGATAGATCCACTCTTGCTCCTCTCCACCGTTTCCCCCGGTTGGCGGCCTTTATCTTTGAGCCAGGCCGGGGGAAAAGGTCTTGCGTGACATTATGATAGTAGCGGGCGGTTTTCACAGTTCCGCCCGACTCCCCGAAAAGGAGGACAATACCATGTATCCACTCCATTGCTGTTGACCCCCACCCTTGTGTCTTGGGGGTAGTGCCTGGCCCGTGTCTCGGATCCCGGTGTTTTTACGAGATACTCTAGGACCAAGCTTTCCATCCCCCTACTTTCCCTTGTTAAAACCTGTTCCGCAAGTCACGGACTTTCCTGGTCCGGGGCGGGCGCTTTATCGTCCTCGTTTTTGTTTACCGATTGGAAAGGAACCACTATCATGAAACAACTGACTTTCGCCATTGCCTTACTCTTCACCCTTCTGGCGGGATCGCTGGCTTGGGGGGGCTCAAGCCCCGACGACCTCCGGGCGGCCGGCAAGGTACGGCTCGGTGTATTCAGCGACAAGCCGCCCTTCGGCTTTGTCGACTCCAATGGCAAGAACCAGGGTTACGACGTCTATCTGGGAAAACGCTTGGCCCAGGACCTCCTGGGTTCAGCCGACAAGGCTGAATTTGTCCTGGTGGAGGCAGCCAGCCGGGTGGAGTTTCTCACCGCCAACAAGGTCGACATCATTCTTGCCAACTTCACCGTCACTCCGGAACGGGCGGAGGTGGTGGATTTTACCAAGCCCTATATGAAAGTGGCTTTGGGGGTGGTGTCGCCGGACGGTTCAGTTATCCGCTCGGTCGACCAGTTGAAGGGTAAAAAGCTGATTGTGAACAAGGGCACCACGGCCGAGATTTATTTCACCGAGAACCATCCTGACATTGAGCTCTTGAAGTTTGACCAGAACACGGAAACTTTTAACGCCCTCAAGGACGGTCGCGGCGCCGCCGTGGCCCACGACAACACCCTGCTTTTTGCCTGGGCCCTCGCCAACCCCGGTTATACGGTGGGCATCGATTTCCTCGGCAATCAGGACACCATCGCTCCGGCGGTGGCCAAGGGTAACCTGGCCTTGCGGCAGTGGGTGGACCAGGAGATTGAGAAGTTGACCCGGGAGGGTTTCTTCAAGGCCGCCTACGACGCCACCCTTAAAGACGCCTTCGGGGCGAGCATCGACCCCGGGGCTGTGCTTATCGATTAGTTTGCTCCGGGGCTTTTTCCCGGGGAGAGTTTTTCACCCCGCCTCCCGCCTAAGGTCATGGGGGAGGCCCCCGGGGAGGACCGATGACAAACACCGCCGCTTTTATCGAAATTAACGACCTCAGGAAGACCTATCCCAACGGGGTGGAGGCTTTGCGGGGGGTTAGCCTAAGCGTAAAAGCGGGGGAGATTTTCGGGGTTATCGGTTCCTCCGGGGCGGGAAAAAGTACCCTTATTCGTTGCCTCAACCGCTTGGAGGAGCCCACCGCCGGGCAAATCCAAGTGGACGGCCGCGACATTATCAGTCTCAACCGCGAGGAACTCCGTCAGGCCCGGATGGATATGGGGATGATTTTTCAACACTTCAACCTCCTCACCTCTCGGACAGTGGCGGGCAATGTCTCACTTCCTCTGGAACTGGCGGGTCGACGCCGGGGGGAGACCCGGGAGCGGGTGGCGGAACTTCTGGAGTTGGTGGGACTTTCCGATCGGGCCAGCGCCTATCCAGCCCAGCTTTCGGGAGGGCAGAAACAACGGGTGGGTATCGCCCGCGCTCTCGCTAACAACCCCCGGGTGCTTCTTTGTGACGAGGCGACTAGCGCGCTTGACCCCCAGAACACCCGGATCATCCTCAGTCTTATCCGGGACATCCAGGAACGCCTGCGTCTCACGGTAGTTTTGATAAGCCACGAGATGCGGGTGGTGACCGAGGTGTGTGACCGGGTGGCGGTGATGGAAGCGGGAGAGGTGGTGGAGACGGGGCCACTGGTCGCCACCTTCACTCGTCCCCGGCATCCCCTGACCCGCCATTTTGTGGAAACCGCCCTTAACCGCGACGACAGCTCCGGGCGGGTCAACTATCAGCCCCAGGGCATACTCCTCCGGATTTTCTTTGTCGGGCCGGAGGCGGAGGAATCCCTCCTCACCCGAGTAATCAAGGACTACGGGGTGGAGGTTAACATACGCCAGGGCCATATCGAGCATGTCAAAAACATGGCTTTTGGCACCCTGCTTCTGGACATCTATGGTGAAAGGAAGGCCTGCCGGGCGGCTATCGCCTACCTGCGGTCAAGAGGACAAATACTGGAGGAGCTGGAAAGCACAGCGACGACTGATTCGGGAAAGGAGGGACAGCTATGACGATACGGGCTGACGTCTGGCTGATGCTTCCTCCCGCTCTGTGGGAAACGTTGTATATGGTGGGAGTGTCCTCGTTTTTCACCACCCTTCTTGGCGTCCCCCTGGGGATCGCCCTGACAGTTACCCGGCCCGGGCATATCTTGGGTAACGCGGTCGGCAACCGGGTGTTGGGGCTGGTGATTAATGCGGTTCGCTCCCTCCCCTTCGCCATTTTCATCGTGGCGATAATACCCTTCACCCGCCTCTTGGTGGGCAAGTCTATCGGTCCCACGGCGGTGATTGTCCCCCTGACCCTGGCCGCCATGGTCCTGATGGCCAGGCAAACCGAGTCGGCTCTGCTGGAGGTGCCCTACGGGGTGATTGAGGCGGCCCAGTCGGCCGGGGGTAGCACAGGGCAGCTTATCTGGCATGTCCTCCTGCCTGAAGCCCTGCCTGGCCTGGTGCAGGCGGTGACCATCACGGTAATTACCCTCACCGGTTATTCCGCCATGGCCGGGGCGGTGGGCGGGGGAGGGCTTGGTGACCTGGGTATCCGGTATGGTTACCAGCGTTACCGGCTGGATGTAATGTTAATCACCTCTTTCCTCCTGATAGTATTGGTCCAGATTATCCAGTCGAGCGGCGACTGGCTGGCCCGCCGGCTTAACCGGCGCTAGGGGGATGGGCAAGAATTGTTCTGGCTGGGTTTCGGCGGCCGGATAACCTTGGTTTGCTAAAGAAGGAGATAATCATGCGTGGATTGCTTTTAGGTCTGCTTTTGCTAAGCGTGACAATGCCGGTTTGGGCTGGCGATAAGATCGTGGTGGGGACCACCGCTGGGGCTGATGTGGAGATAATCGAGAAGGCGCGGGACGTTGCGGCCCGCGACGGCCTCGAGGTGCAGATAATCGAGTTTAGCGACTATGTCCGCCCCAACCTCGCCCTGGCGGACGGGGAGATCGATGTCAACTCTTTCCAGCACCAACCTTATCTAGACAGCTTCGCCGCGGAACACAATCTCCAGTTGGTGGCGATTGGCAACACTTATGTCTCCCCCATCGGTTACTTTTCCACCAAGATAAAATCCCTCGACCAGCTTAAGGACGGGGACAGTCTGGCCATACCCAACGACCCCACCAATGGCGGTCGCTCGCTTCTTCTTCTCGAGAAAGCCGGCTTTATCAAGCTCCGCCAGGGATCTGGTCTCACCGCCACCCCCTATGACGTGGTGGAAAACCGCCTGAATCTGAAGATAATTGAAGTGGACGCGGCCCAGACACCCCGCTCCCTTGACGATGTGGCCGCCGCCGCCATCAACAACACTTTCGCCATTCCGGCCGGCCTCAACCCGCTTCGCGACTCAATCTACCTGGAGGACCGGGTGTCGCCCTATGTGAACATTATTGTCTCCCGGACCGCCGACCGCGATAACCCCGTCTACCTTCGTTTTGTCAAGGCCTACCAGTCAAAGGAAGTGGCGGAATTCATACTTTCCCGTTTCGAAGGAGCCACCGTTCCCGCTTTTGATTATTGAGACGGCTTACCCGGCGTCATAGGCTGGGTGACGGAACCAAACACCGCGGGACGGGGGAATTCCCCCGTCCCGCTTTTGTCAATTAGCGTAAACTGCCCGGGACGCCTCTACTTCAGATTCCCCGGATGCGGGCTCGCTGCAAAAACCGTCCGGTGCGCCAGACAATGTCAAAATAGTTTTTGCGGCTGGTGCCGCCGAGGGCGGAGCGTAGCTCCTGCGGGGAGTGGACCTCTTGGCTGTCCACCTGGAGAATGAGACTGCCGGGAATCAACCCCAGGTTGGCGGCTGGGCTACCGCGCACCACGTCGGATACTAGGACACCGTTAGAGTCTTCTTCGTAACCCAACTGCTCGCGTATGGCGGGGGTGAGGGCGGTGATGCTTATGCCCATACCCTGGAGGAAACGGTCGCCTTTCCCCTCCACCACCACCTCCTCCGGGCTAACGATCAGGGTGACTTTAAGCTGGACGCTCTTGCCCTCCCGGATGACATCGACATCGATGGGCGTGTCTGGAGTACTGATGGTTACCAGGTTACGCAGTTGTTGGTCATCGGTGATATCCCGCTTGCCCCAGCGGACTACGATGTCGCCCCGGCGCAGGCCAGCTTTTTCCCCCGGGCTTCCCCGGGTGACGGAGCGGATCAAGGCGCCCCGGGCGGCGAGGAGGCCGAAATGCTGGGCCATTTCCTGGGTGAGGGGCTGGGTTTCCACCCCCAGATAGGCGGTGGTGACCCGTTTGTGGGCGATAAGGCTGTTCATAATGTTTTTGGCGAGGTTGGCGGGGATGGCGAAGCCGATTCCCTGGTATCCTCCCGAACGGGAAAAGATGGCGGTGTTGACGCCGATTACCTCACCCCGGAGGTTGACCAGGGGACCGCCGGAGTTGCCGGGGTTGATGGCGGCGTCGGTTTGGATAAAGTCCTCGATTTCGACAATTCCCATGCCGGAGCGGCCGCGGGCTGAGACTATCCCCGAGGTGACGGTGGAGTCGAGGCCAAAGGGGTTGCCGATCGCCAGAACAAATTCCCCCACCTCCACCAGGTCGGAATTGCCCACCTCGGCGACGGTGAGGTTGGTGGCGTCTATCTTGACCACCGCCACATCGGAATCGGGGTCGGCGCCGATTAGTTCGGCCGGAACCTCGCGGCCGTCATTTAAGACCACCCGGATGGCGTCGGAGTCCCCGACCACGTGGTTGTTGGTGAGGATATAGCCGGCCGGGTCGATTATCACCCCCGACCCTTGTCCCACCTGGGTTTGCTCGCGTTCATAGCGGTTGTTGAAGCGTTCGCGGAAAAACTCCGGGAAGATGTCGAAGGGATTGTTGAAATTACCCACCAAAACCTTCCGTTCCGCCTTGATGTTGACCACCGCGGGGCGGATTTTCTTAGAGACGTCGGCGAAGGTGCGGGAAACCGCCATGGCCATCTCCTGGTAGGGGATGGCGTCCAAGTCAGCCTCCGCGGCGGGAACCGGAGAGACTAAGGTGAACAGTAGCAGGGCGAGTGTGGGGAGGAGGGGAGCTGACCGCATGGGTGTCCTTTCGGGGGGAAGATTTTTCCCGGGCGGCCATTCTCCGGTTTCCAGGTGACTCCACCGGTCCGCCAATAACATAATAACCCCGGTTGGCTTGTTTTTCAAGGGTTCGGCCGGAGTTGCCGTAGTTGCCTGGCGGGTGTATGCTTGTTTTTAAATTTGCCCCGGATATAATCGCCTTCCCATGTCAATGTTAGCCGGGGTTGCCGGCCGGGGAGGGGAAAACCCCTTGTTGACAAGGATTGGCCGGCTCCTTCGGCCCCGGGGATAAAATGGACATCCAGCATATCCGCAACTTTTCCATCATCGCCCACATCGACCATGGTAAATCCACCCTGGCTGACCGTATCCTTCTTCACACTGGCCTGGTGTCTGAGCGGGAGTTTCGCGCCCAGTTTCTTGATGACATGGACCTGGAGCGCGAGCGCGGGATCACCATCAAGGCCCATCCAGTGACGGTGGAATACAAGGCCGCCAGTGGCGAATTGTTCCAGATTAATTTCATCGACACTCCCGGGCATGTCGATTTCTCCTACGAGGTTTCCCGCTCGCTCGCCGCCTGCGAAGGAGTGCTTCTGGTGGTGGACGCTTCCCAGGGGATCGAGGCCCAGACAGTCGCCAACACCTACCTCGCCATCGCCAACGACATGACTATTATCCCGGTGGTGAACAAAATAGACCTTCCCTCTGCTAGTCCAGAGGCGGTCCGAGACGAGCTGGTGGCTTTCCTGGGTTGCGCGCCGGAGGATGTCTACTATGCCAGCGCCAAAACCGGTGAGGGGGTGGAGGATATCCTGGAGGCGATTGTCAGGCGGATCCCGCCGCCTCCGGGTGATCCGGCGGCGCCTTTCCGGGGTCTGGTGTTTGACTCGGTCTATGACGATTACCGCGGAGTGATCACTTACCTACGGGCGATGGACGGTGAGGTCCGCCGGGGTGACCGGGTGGAGATGCTTTCCAGTGGCAAAGTCTACGAGGTTACCGAGATTGGCGTGTTCGCCCCCGACATGAAACCAGTGAAATATCTGGGGGCGGGGCAGGTGGGTTATGTGTCGGGAAACCTTAAAGACATCCGCTCGGTCAAGGTGGGGGACACCCTGGCCCAGGCCGAGTCGGGGGTGGCTTCCCTCCCGGGTTATGTCGAACCCAAGGCCATGGTTTACTGCGGCCTCTACCCCTCCTCGACGGAGAATTTTGAAAACCTCCGTAAGGCCCTGGACCGCCTGGCCCTTAACGACGCCAGCTTCAACTACCAGCCGGAGAGTTCAACCGCCCTCGGGCATGGTTTCCGCTGTGGATTTCTGGGTCTCCTCCATATGGAGATCGTGCAGGAGCGGCTGGAGCGGGAGAGCGGCCTCGATCTGGTGAAAACCGCCCCCAACGTCACCTACGAGGTGCTCCGCACCGACGCGAGCGTCACCGAGGTGCATTCCCCCGCCGACATTCCCGACCCCTCTTTCATCGAGGAGATCCGGGAACCGCTGGTCAGGCTGGAAATCATGGTCCCGAAAGAAATGATCGGGGCGGTCATGACCCTGGCGGAGGAGCGCCGCGGCGCCCACAAGGGTCTGGAATACATCGGAGGCCGGCGGGCCTTGCTGCACTATGAAATTCCCTTCGCCGAAATTGTCTTCGATTTTTATGACAAGCTGAAAAGCAACACCCACGGCTACGGCACCATGGACTATGAGTTTCTCTGCTACCGGGTGGCCGACCTGGTGAAGGTGGATATCCTTATCCACGGGCAGCCGGTGGACGCCCTATCCATTATTTGCCTGCGCGACAAGGCGGATATCCGGGGCCGGAAGATACTGTCCCGCCTGCGTCAGGAAATACCCAAGCATATGTTTCAAATCGCCCTCCAGGCGGCGGTGGGCGCCCGCATTGTCGCCCGGGAAAACATCGCCCCCTTCCGCAAGAATGTCCTGGCGAAGTGCTACGGCGGCGACGTCACCCGCAAGCGTAAACTCCTTGAGAAACAGAAGGAGGGGAAGAAGCGGATGCGGGCGATCGGTAACGTCACAGTGCCGCAAAAGGCGTTCCTCTCCATCCTCGAGACGAAGGATGACGAATAGGACGGCCCCCCCCTTAACTCGCTTCGTCCCCGCCGGGAAAAACCTCCGCCAAGCTGGTTCCCGCCCCGAACATAATGCTGGTCAAGTTTCACCCCGGCTTTACCGGTTTTAGCTGGTCACGCCATAATGGTACCCGCAACTTTAAAAATACCCGAAATCTGGCAGTGGATAAGCATCTTGCCGCCAGATTGCGCTGCTATTAATCCAGTCAGTTACCTGCCGAGTTTGCCTTGCTAAACGAGCGAACTTAAGCCAAAGCGCCTGGCCGCATGACTGGGATATCGGCTACCAACGGTGGGGTATCTTGAATTAGAAATACCCTATCCTTGCGGTGAACCGAGGACAAGTAATGCCCTGGCGTTAAAGTGGTGGTCGGAGAGGTACTGGATTGGTTTTGTTCGCTGGTCTGGCT
>JAITQC010000064.1 GCA_031289115.1 Planctomycetota bacterium | reverse complement strand
ACCACCATTTCCTTGGCCGAGAGCCCGGCGACCAGAGCCACCGCTATTTGCCAGGTACCTAGCCCCAAGGGCAGGAGAAAGGGCACTAGCGCCCGCCCAAGACTGGCGCCATAGCTTTCCGGTAGCTCAGTGGCGAAACCGGCGGCGCCGAAATTCAGCAAAAACCACATGACTAGCGACACCAGGAAAATCGTGGTGCCAGCTTTACTGATATAATCCTTCACCTTTTCATAGACGTAGATGGCGATGGTGGTGAAAGTGGGTGACTTGTATTCCGGCAACTCGATAAGAAGGTGGTTCCTCTGGTCCAGCCGGTCAAAAAGGCTGCTTACATAAGCCACAATCAGCGCCACGACGATACCGATCAGATAGATGGAATAGGTGACCAACATAGCGTTGTCGGGAAAAAACATCTCGGCAAACATCACATATATGGGTAGACGGGCGCTACAAGACATGAAGGGGGTTATCAACATCACCTTGAAGCGGTCCCGCCCGGCTTTGAGGTTGCGGGAAGCCATGATAGCCGGAACCGTGCAGCCAAAACCCAGCACCATGGGTATGAAGGCCTGGCCGGAAAGCCCCAGCCGGCTCATGATGTCCTCCATGATATAGGCCACCCTCGCCATATAGCCGCTGTCTTCCAGAAAGGCGAGGGCGAGAAACAAGATGAAGATGTTGGGTAGAAACGTGAGTATCGCCCCCACTCCCGCCACCCCGCCGTCGACAATAAGCGAGGTCAAAACCACCCCCACCCCGGCGTCGGCCAAGCCAGTGGCGGCCAGGTTGGAAAACCAGTCGATTCCGATCTCGAAATAACCCTTGACCCAATCCCCCAGGGCGAAGGTGAGACAGAAAACAAGGCCCATGACTACCAGAAAAATTGGCAAGCCTAGCCAGCGGTGGGTGAGGATACGGTCGACCCGGTCGGTGGTGATGTCGATTTCGCCGCGGAGCAACACCTCCCTCACTATCTCCTCGATAAAGCTGAATTTCTGGCGGATGATTTCTGACTCGCAGGATTCCACCTCTCCCTGGGCGAGGGCAAGGGGGTATTTACCTCTCACCTCCGGGTCGTTCTCCAGGATCTTGATAGCTAGCCAGCGGTAATTGGCCAGGCCTACATAGTTTTCCCGCAAGGACTGCGAAACCGCGGTGATGCGTTTTTCCAGGTCGTCACTGTAGACCATGGTGAGGTGTTTATGGAGCAAGCGCTGTTGCTGGGTGGCGGGAGTGTGGTTATGGACAAGGTGTTCAGGCCAGTAATGGTCGGCGTGGTGGGCTGCCGCGTGCATCAGAATCTGCAGGCCGGTTTTTTTCTTGGCTGACACGGGGATAGCGGGAACACCAAGCATTTCCGGCAGGCGGTGGAGGTCAATCTCTTCGCCCCGCTTCTCCACGATGTCAATCATGTTAAGGGCGATAACCACCGGTTTGCCAAGTTCAAGAAGCTGCAGGGTGAGGTAGAGGCCGCGTTCGAGGTTGGAAGCGTCGACCACGTTGATAATCAGGTCGATTTCTTCACTCAGGATAAATTGCCGCGACACCCGCTCTTCCATGCTATAGGAGGTGAGACTGTAAAGTCCGGGGAGGTCGACCAGGCGGATGTTAAGGTTGTGCTGGCGTATGGCACCTTCGACCCGGTCGACCGTCACCCCTGGCCAGTTGGCGACTTTGAGGTTGGCTCCGGTAAAGGCGTTGAAAAGGGTGGTCTTTCCGCTATTGGGGTTACCCACAAAGCCAATGGTCAGTTTGTGCGGCACGCTCTTTTTCGCCTCCTAGGCGCCCGGCCAGGGCTTTTTACCAGCGGGAAACCACCCGGTAAGCCAGGGGTGGCCTCACTCCTGGGCCGGACTCGCCTTGATCATCCGGGAAATATCCTTGCCAATCGCGAAGCGGGTGCCTCTGACCTTCACGATCATGGTGCCGTTGTCCTTGTTGTTGAGAATATGAATTTCCGTTCCCCGGGTCATCCCCAGCGCCTCCAGACGCTTCCCCACCTCCAGGGGAAGTTCTTCCAGGTCATCCAGGAAATAACTGCAGTTGGTCTTGCCGCCGTCTAGACGCATTGAATCTACCCTCACCCTACTGGCTAACCTAGGCCCAGGGCAAATTATAGATTTTCCTCCGGGTCGGGTCTAGTTTTAACCGCCTCCCCGCCATTCACCCCCCTGGCGGATACTCTTGCGGATACTCTTGGCCTAGGTCACCCGTTTTACCACCGCCCCACCCCGGTAAGCCAGAAACATCCCGCCCGACCGCCACCCTGGGGGCCGATCCACCTGGCGGCAAGACACCGCCACTACTGGTGTTGTCAGAAGGGAAGAAACTTCCAGGAGGACGACCTTGGTTCCCGCCGGCGGGAAACCGGGTTAGCCAGGGAAATGGTTTTATTGGGCAGGGAGAGCGGCAAGTGGGGGGGCGGCAGGAACAAAACCCGGATGGTGGCCTGAATGACCCTCGCAGTTACAACTGGTGTTTTGCCAGTCGAAACCCAGGGCTTTCCATATGTCCGGGGTCTCTTCACAAAGTCCTAGTGAACAGACCGGCCGCAAGCGGTCAGCCACCTGGCGGAAGAGTTCCAGGCGAGTATCAAAGGGGTAACGGGCCAAGGCGTATTTACTGCCACCAGTGGGGATGGCCTGGACCAGAGGCTTACGTAACTCCTCGGAAAGACAAGGGTAAAGGCCGGGGTCGGCCCGTAGCGCCCCCAGGGTGACGCGTTCAGGCGCCAGGGCGGCCACCGCATCCGCCACGCCGCGGTAGTCATAACCCAGGATCATCGGGTCGATGCGGATACGCACCCGCCAACCCTTGTCCTGAAGAACCTTGGCCGCCTCCAGACGCTCATCGGTGGTGGCGGCACCCTTCTCATGCAGTAGCTGCGCCTCGGGGTTGTTTACCGAGAAGGAGACTATGACGTTTCGGCAGGGCTGTCTTTCGAGAAGGGCGGCGCATTCATCCAAGCCACCCTTGGTAACCAGAAGGAGGGTGTGGGGACGCCCCTTGGCTTCAGCTTCGCTACGGAAAAGCTCGACCAACTCCCCCATCACCGGCCGGACTGACTCGTAAGCCAGGCTGTCAGAGAGATTGCCAGCGTTGGCGACGTAGGTCTCCAGGTTGTCCTGGCTAATCCAGTTCCTGACCTCGGTAAACATGGCCTCTATATTGGTGGCGGCGGAACTACGGGCGCCATCATAATAGGGGTCCTTCAGGTAGCAGTAAGAACAGAGCGGGTTAAAAGCGCAGCCGCGGGCGTGGTCGAGGGCGAAAAAGTTCGGACAGATAGTCTGGGACGGGGTGGTCCGGAGTATTTCGACAAAGGGGGTCTGGGATGGTTCAAGGGTGTAGCCGGTAGTCTTGATAGTTGCCATACCGTCTGATTCCTTTATAAAAAAACCTTCCCGAACTCCCGGACAGCCAAACCCTAGGGCGGGGAGGAAAACACCGAGGCCAAGGGAATTCCCCCGAACAGCGGGGGGTAAGCGAAACCACATTTTACAACACATATCCTATTGTTTCAATAGGTTTTTTTAATTTGCATAATGCCTTGGAGATAAGCAGTATACAAATACGATATCCTAGTCAAGCGGGGAGGAAAACCGCTGCTGATAGTGGAGGGAATCGCCCCGCTCCCCCCAGCGGATAGATTCCCCCACCCCCACTACCCGCGCCTCCAGGCAGCCCCGGCACTGACCCGCGCTTTCCTCCAGACAAGGTTTCCCCTGGTAAAGCTGGTAGTCCCGGCGGTACTCCAGGTCGGTGAGGTTAGGCATGATGACATTGGCTCCAGCCAACAAGCCCTGCTCCCGCCCGTTGTCAGCCAGGGCCTGGAGGGCGGTGGTGGCGGCCAGGTTCACATCGTGGAGGTAGAGGCGGGTGACCGCGATCATCCGTAGGCCCAGTTCCAACTGGCTCGACCGGTACTCCGGGGTTAGCTCCCGGTCTTTCCCTAGCGGCGTGTCAGGGTGGGGAATATAGGGACCCATCCCGATCATGTCGACATCCATCTGGCGGAAAAACTCGATGTCGGCCGCCAGGTCGGCCCTGCTTTGCCCGGGAAGCCCTGACATCACCCCTGTCCCCACCTGGTAACCAAGATCCCGCAGCACCGCCAGGCAACGCCGGCGGCGCTCATAAAGGTGGTCAGCCGGATGGAGAGCCTGGTAGAGACGGGGGGATGAGGTTTCTATCCGCAAAAGATAACGGTGGGCTCCGGCCGAGCGCCAGCGGCGGAAGACCTCGTCCTCCTGCTCGCCAAGGGAAAGGGTGACGCCCAAGGCTCCTCCGGAAAGGGCGGCGATCTCCGGGAGAAGGTCCTCGATAAAGCGGGTGTGGGCCTCGCTTTCGCTTTCTCCCGCCTGGATCACCAGGGAGCCGTAGCCCTGGGCGTAGGCCCAGGCAGACAGGCGAAGGATGTCACTTTTATCCAGCTGGTAACGCCGCACCCGGGAGTTACTGCGGCGGATGCCACAATAATAGCAGTCCTTGGCGCAGACATTACCCATCTCAATAAGACCGCGGATACTGACCGAGCGGCCGCTCACCCGTTCCTTAACCCGGTAGGCAGCCTGGTAAAGGGCGGGAAGGTCAGAACTAGGCAAACCAAGCAGCCACTCTACTTCGGCCGGCGACAGGTTATGGGGTTTTTCCCCCGCCCGGGCCAGACAGTCTTCCAGCTTACTATCCGGCATGGTTAGTCCACCTTTCCGCAGACCGGCTGCGTCCTGTCTTCCACCGCGGGTTTTATAACCCCACCACCCAGGAGAATGTCCCCCTGGTAAAGAACCGCCGACTGCCCAGGTGGCACCGCGGCGATGCCTTCAGGAAACTCGGCCCGGAAATCACCCCCGGGGGTGGGAAACACCTGGCAGGCGATGGTTGGGGCGGAGGAACGCACCTTGATCTGGGCGGCGAAAGGAGCGACCGGCGTAGCGATGGAGACCCAGTTACTGTCGCGGGTGACAAGGGAAGTACGCACCACCGCCGCCGCCGTGCCCACCACCACCCGGTTTTGCCGCTGGTCAATCTCCACCACATAGAGGGGGTCGGGATGGGAAATCCCCAGTCCTCGGCGTTGTCCTATAGTGTAGTTCCAGCTGCCACTGTGGACACCTAGCTGCTTTCCCTCCTGGTCCACTATTAATCCCGGGCTTTCCTCCACCCCGATAAGCTCACGGTAGTCGCCGCTGTAAAAATCCTGGCTGTCCGGTTTTTCCGCCACCGGCAGTCCAAGTTCACCCGCCAGGCGGCGCACCTCGCTTTTCCGTAACTCTCCCAGAGGAAACATGGTCTGGGCCAGTTGTTCCTGGTTCAGGCGGTAGAGAAAATAGGACTGGTCGCGACTAGGGTCGAGTGCTGCCCGAAGCTGACAACGCCCTTCTACCTCGGCTAGGCGGGCATAGTGGCCGGTGGCGAAGCGTTCGAAGGCAAAGCCGGAGCGCCGGGCCAAAAGAGGGAGAGCGGCGAATTTAATCAGGCTGTTACAGCGTACGCACGGGTTAGGGGTGCGGCCGTCCAGATACTCCTGGCGGAAATTATCCACCACCACTTTCTCGTAGATGTCAGCGCAGTCCAGCACCTGGTGGGGTATTCCCAACAACCCGGCAATCTGCTGGGCAGCGGCGATATCCTCTTTTTCCCCTTCCCCGAAACAGGCGTCGCGGCCTCCTCCTTGGTAGCGCCCCTCCCGCCAGATGCTCATGGTCACCGCCCTGACCCGGTGCCCCTGTCGCTGGACCAAGGCGGCCGCCACCGCCGAATCCACCCCTCCGCTCAAGGCCACCAGCACGTCCATGCCCATCAGCTGCTTTTCCGTCTACGGGTAAAAAACCCCGCCGTCCATAGGGAACCGGACGGCGGGGTCAAACCAAGGTATGCCAAGGCGCCAGTCAATCGAAGAACAGGCTAAAACCCCATTTTTTCTTGTCCTTGCCCCGCTGCGGAGGAGGGGGTGGGGCCTGAGGACGGTGGGGGGGCGGAGGACGGTGGGAAGGAACCACCACCACCGGCGGGGGACGGACAATCACCGGGGGTTGCTGCACAATCACCGGCGGCTGCACAATCACTGGCGCAGGAGCGTAGGCGTCAAAAAGAGTGGCTCGCTCGTTGTCGCTGTTGCTGACCCCGGTAAGGCCAGTGTTACCCACGTAACCAAAGGGCTCCAGGGCAACCGTGCCGGTGAGACCCTCCCGAACCCGCACTCTCAGGCGGTCAGAGCTATTGCCGCGGATAGACCAGTTGCTCTTCTCCAGGGCCAGGGTGACCGAGTTGCCGGAGGGAATTTCAACACTTCCCCAGCCCTCGCCCCGGCGATAAAGATAGAGATCGTGGTTGTTCGGGTCAATCCCCAGGGAATAGTCTTGCCAGTCATGGTTGGAAATCACCAGCCAGCCTTGTTTCCTCGCCAGAGGCGGCGGGGCGAAGGAATGGACCAGGGGGGCCAGGGAGATATGGTTTTGGCCAGCCCTGGCTTCAGGTGAAAGTACCGCCAGCACCAGAGCCATAACTAGTAACAGGTGTTTAAACATCGGCATACTCCTTTTTCACGCCAGCGTCCCTGTCTTTCGGTAGACAACTCCTACCAACCCAGTTCCGGAAGACAAACCGCCAGCCATAGTATAACTATACCGGATTGGTCGGTGGAAAGCAATCCCCCTCGTCCGGACGGGCGCGGTCCTGGCTTACCCGGCCGGGGCGCCCTACTAACAGTCCAGCCTGGGGAAAAAATGTTTCACTAAAACGCCCCGCCTTTACCCGTCACCCCGGTTGATCCGTATTATCGGACCCACCTGCCCCCGGGAACCTTCGGGGGGGAAAAAACCCGCCGGTATCGCTCACTCCCGTTTTAAACCGCTACCCTCCGGTTACTTGCCTAGGCGTCGGCCCTCTCAGGCCGCCCCGGCGGGAAAAGAGGAAAAGGTGAAGTTTTCCCTGGCGAGGGACCGATAATATTAAAAGGAAAGGCGGAAAATTTCTGCCACTAGCGCGCTAGTTTCACGAATTTTCTTTTCCTGGCAGAGTAATTGCATTTTAAATCCTGTCCAAGGAGAACAACATGCGTCAATTTATCGGCATCACCTTGCTATCCATAATGTTACTGGCAAACCCGGCTCGAGCCGAGGTGGTAGTAATCCTCAGGCAGTCGGCAGAAGCTTCCGGAAATTATATCCGCATCGCCGACATTGCCCGGCTGGAAGGTCCCCGGGAGCAGGTTTTGGCCGTGGCGAAAACTGTGCTCGGCCCCACGCCACCCCGGGGCGAGTGGCGGGAAATCAACCGCTGGGAAATTGAGCAGCGTCTCCTGGAAATGGGGATCACCGCCGAGGTGTCCCTCACTGGCAACGAACTGGTGCGGGTGCGGGGTAACGCCCTCCAGGTGGTGGACCAGTCAGCAGACTGGACTACCACCAGCGACCCGGCTGGACTAGACGCCACCCTGGACCAGAGACAGCCGGAGCGGCGGGAAACCAATCGGCAAACCTCAAGCGACCCGGAACTACCGGGAAAGACGGAAAACCCCAGCGCCCGGCTGGAAAACCGGCCGGCCGCGCCCGCCACCCTCTCCCCCCGGCTTCGCGAGGAGGTGGAAAAAGCCGTGTCAAGCTATCTGTCTGACCGCTACCAGCGTTCAGACGTGGAAGTGGTGGCAAAGCTACTGGACAACTCACTTATTCTTCCCGAAGGGGCACACGACTTCACGGTGGTGGAAGCCCTGGAAGGACGGCTCCCCGGCCGGGTCACCCTTTCCCTAAAGGCCCGGGACAACAGCGGCCGGGAACTTCCGCCCCTGGCGGTCAGCGCCAACGCCGAGGTATGGGGCCTGGCCCCCGTGGCGGCCCGGGCGCTTTACAAAGGCGACGTGCTTAAAGCGCAAGACGCCAAGGTAACCCGGATCAAGATGGAAGCGGGGAACAACTATCTCGCTCCTGATCCCCGGGCAGTGGCGGGCCGGGAAGTTCGCCGCCCCCTAAACCAAGGCGAAGCCATACTCGCCACCGACACCCAGGAGTTACCGGCGGTGCGGCGGGGTTCACCCGTGACGGTAGAGGCGGTTGGCCGGGCCTGGAAGGTGCAGGCGCTGGCGAAAGCCCTGGCTGACGGGAAAATCGGCGACCTGATCATGGTCGAGGACAGTTCCTCCAAAATAAAGTACCAAGCCAGGGTAAGCGGTATTGGTAAAGTCACCACCCTGTCTAAACCCTAAAACCAGCTCCGCGCCGGGTGGGACAAAGCGCTCCCCGGCGCCAGAGAAAGAAAGGCCAGTTATGCCCACTTCCCGCAACCCGCGGCCCCGGCCCCAGCAGGACAACCACCTGTGGTGGCGTTGCCTGTTTCTCATGGCCGGCATGCTGTTTTTCCTGCTACTCGCCGCCTCCCGCGTCCGGGGAGCAGAAGGCTACGACGATGAGTGGTCCTTCCCGGAAGAGGACGCCTACGACATGATGTCGGCTGACGATCATCTCCTTAGCCAACGCATGCTCAGGAAAATGACTAGCGCTCGGCCGGTGTACGGGCATGAAAAAGCGGCTCGCATACACGACAGCGTCACCATTGTCGTTAACGAGACCACCAGTAGCGACATCAGTAGCTCCAATGACCTGAAACGCGACAGTAGCAACAACATGAACCTCACCAACTGGCTTACTCCTAGCCTAGGGTCGATGAAATTGACGCAGCGCGGCGAAGAGGCGAACGGCAACACCCCGACCCTCTCTTACAACACCGCCCGTTCCCACAAATCCGATTCCACCATTGAAAGAACGCAAAATTTCTCCACCACCCTCACTGGTGAAGTGGTAGAGGTGCTGCCCAACCGCTATCTGGTGGTGCAGGCCAGGAAAAGCGTGGAAATTAACGGCGAGACCCAGACCGTCATCGTCACCGGCACGGTCAATCCCGACCACCTGGATTCCAATAGCTCAATCAAGGCTGAGCAGGTCATGGACATGAGTGTGCGCTACTCCGGTAACGGCCCAATGACCCGCATGGACCGCCGCGGCTGGGGGTCCAAGATCATCGACTTCATCAATCCCTTCTAGGGTAGTGTCTACCCTTCTTGGGAAGCGGGGCGGAACCCGGGGAAATTAGCCTGTAGTCAAACCGGGGAATGGCCGATAATATTTTTAGTGACCGGTGTCCTTCACCGGTTCCAGGAGAGAGAAATGTCTTTTTGGCCGCGGTTGTTGGTGATTCTGGTTCTTGGTGTCCTCCTCCCCGGTGTTGTCCGGGCTGAGGCGGTGCGGGAACTGGTGACCATCCAGGGCGCCCCGGCTATCCAACTGGAAGGATTTGGCATTGTCACCGGCCTAGCTGGCACTGGCGACAAAAAAGACGCCGCCCTGGAAATGCTAAGGCGTTACCTAAGTAACCTTGGACAGGACTTTGACACCAAGAACCTGGCGCTTGGCAATATCGCTATAGTGAGAGTCACGGCCGAGATGTCGCCTTTCGCACGTCCCGGCAAAGTGTTTCCGGTAAGCGTAACCTCTATCGGCGACGCCAAAAACCTGGCGGGGGGAGAGCTCCTCGGTTGCGACCTGATCGGCGGGGACGGCGAACTCTACGCCCGCGCCACCGGCCAGGTGGTGGTGGGAACGAATGTCCAGACCCGGGGAATAATACCAGCCGGCGAGTCCAGCGGCGCCAAACTCCTGGCCCCCTATCCTTTTGGCAAGGTGGTGTCTGACGATGGCTTTATCCGCCTCAACCTCAACCGCGCCAACTACGCCGACGCGGTGGCGATAGCCCGGCAGATCAACCAAACCCCCTCGCTTAACCCCTATTTCCAGGAATCCACCATGTTCGCCGAGGAAGCGCCGACGCAGCTGGTGGCCTGGGCCAAGGACGCAGTGCAGGTTTTGGTAAAAATCCCCAGCGAACACATGTTTGACCAGTCACGTTACATTGCCCAGGTGCTGGCGGTCCCGGTGGCGGTCGACCGGCCGGCCCGGATCGTGGTCAACCGCTCCCAGAATTCCATTGTGGTAACCGGTGACGTCCGGGTCAACAACGCGGTGGTGAGTCTGCAGAACAAGACAGTCACTATCCAACCGGAGCAAGACGACCAGCCCGCCACCTATACCCTGGGAGACGACACCCCGCGTAGCCTGGTGGAAATGGATGGTCCAGGTAGCTTCGCTGACCTCCAGGGCCTTATCGACACCCTTAACTCCATGGGTCTGAAAACCGAGGAAATAATCACCATTTTCGAGCAGTTGCGGCAGGCTGGGGCGATTAATGCCGAATTCATCGGCCAATAGCGCATTCTAAGGAGTCGGCAATGAACATCATGGATATCTACTCAGGCGGCCTAAATCCCGTGAGTCTCACCAGTATTTCCCGCCAGAACGACCAGGAGGACAAGGAGGAGGCGTTGCGGCTGGGCCAGAAAGTGGCCAACACCGGCGCCGCCGCCAAGACCGACCCAGAGCGTCTACGGGGAGTGGCGGAGGATTTTGTCAGCGTTTTCATGAACCAGGTCATGAAGTCAATGCGGGCCACGGTCCAGGAAAACCCGGCTGTGCACGGCGATAACGGGGAAAAGTTTTTCACCGACATGCTGGACAGCCAGTACGCGGGAAAACTCGCCGGCGGCTCCGGCTACGGCCTGACCGACCTGGTCTACCAGGCCCTGCTGGCCAAAACCCGGGTTAAACCCGACGCCACTGGCGCTGGGGAAGAGGTGGAGGCGGTGGAAGTGGCGCCGGCGGCGGAGAGTGGCGAACTTTAGTAGAACCAGCCGGAACGCGGTTACACCGGTGAAGGATAGTGGCAAGAGGCGGAGGAGAATGGCATGGCGGACTTGGCAGAAAAGGCAGCCCTGAAGCGGGCGATCAGTATGCTGGAGGCTACCCTGGAAAGGCAGCTTGAACTCCACCGGATCATGCTCCGGGTGGCGGAAGCCAAGCGTCAATGCATTATCCGCGCCGACCTGGCCGGGCTGGAAAAAAGCGTGAGCGAGGAAAACAAACTGGTTTCCGCCATCGAGGAAGAGGAAAAAAAGCGCCTGGCAGTAATGCCCCTAATCCAACGTAGCGCCGGCCGCCCGGAAGGGGCGGAAAAACTTTCCGACCTTATCAACAGCCTGGAAGAGGGGGACCGCGGCAACCTCCCCACCCTACGGGAAGCGTTGAAAACCGTTATCGAGGAATGCCGGCGCAAAGTCCGCCACAACGCCGAACTTCTTAAAGTTAGCCTGGAGCACATGGAGGCGTTTCTTAGAACCGTGGCCGAGGTCACCCATCCCGACAGTAACTACACCCGTTCAGGTAAACGGGACGTCAGCGGCCCCTCGCTACTCGACCGTAGCGCCTGAGGCCTTCCCCAAGGCTTAGGAAAAATTCCCCCCCAACCAAAAGACCGGCCGGCCAGTTATCCTGGCCGGCCGGTCCTGTCAAATACCTTCACACCAGCAAAACTCGCGTGGCATCTTCCTAGAAAATATCATCCGGATAGTAGAAATCCTTGGCGTTGCTGCGGTCGACCAACTCAGCCGAGAGGATGACCTCTTTGGGAATCGACTTGTTGTTAGTCAGGTGGGCAGCCACCAGGTCCACCGCTTCGTAAATCATGCGGGGATGGTAGGTGACAGTGCCGCGCACCACTTTGTCGCCATCGATAACCATCTTGACGATGTCTTTGGAACCGGCGCCACCCAGGATAAACTTAACATCGCTACGGCCGGATTCCTTGTAAGCCTGCAACACCCCTTTCAGGACGTCATCATCCTGGCACCACACAGCGTCGATGTGGGGATATTTCTGCAGGTAGTTTTCCATTACTTCCAGACCCTTCTGGGTGCTCCAGTTGGCGGGTTGCGACTCCAGGATATTGATGTTGGAGTTTTTCTTGACCACCTCGTTAAAGGCGTTAACCCGGAGGGTGTCGACATCGCAGGGGATGCCGGTCATAACCACCAGATCCGATTTGACCGAACCTAGTTCGCGGACCAGGAACTCGCCGCAGACCCGCCCGAGACCCGGGTTGTCACCAGCGACATAGAGGTCGTACTTCAATTCCGGAACCACCCGGTCGACAACCGCCATGTAAATTCCGCTGGCGGACAGCCCGTTCAGAGTCGGGGCGAGCGGGGCCGGTTCATGGGGTAGCACCACCAAAGCTTTGATGCCCTTGATCACCAGGTCCTCGACGTCGGAAATCTGCTTGGCCGGAGCGTCGGCAGTGACCAGCAGGAATTCCGCCCCCGGGTATTTGGCGGAAAAGTCTTTCACCGCCTTTTGGGCCCACCAAAGAATGCCACCGGTCCAGCCATGGTCGGCGGTCGGCACCGAGATGCCTATCTTGACCTTTTCACCGGCCGGGGCGAATACGCCCAGACACAACACTATTGCCAGAGCCAACATGAGACGTTTCATATTCTTCCTCCATAGACAAAAAAGACCACCCAAACCAAAAACTGGAAAACCCGAAAAAAACTACCCAAGTGTCACTTCGCCTTTTCCCGCAGGCGGAAGATTCGCATAATCCCCTCCTTCACCAGGTCCTGGAACTCCTGGCGCTGGATCAGTACCGCCAGGACGATAATCAGGCCTTTCACCGTTCCCTGGAGGTAGGCCGAGACGCCCCACATGTTGAGGATATTGTTGATGATGCCGAGGATCATCGCCCCGGCCACGGTTCCGGCCATGGAGCCGCTGCCGCCAGTCATGGCGGTGCCGCCAATAACCACGGCGGCGATAGCGTCAAGTTCGTAGAGATTGCCCGCGTTGGTGGAGTTGATGGAATTCATCCGCGCCGCCAGCAGGAAAGTGGAGAGGGCCACCGTGCCGCCGCAGATTATGTAGGTGAGCATCCTCACCATCGCCACCCGCACCGCCGCGTAGGACGCCACTTTTTCATTGGAGCCAATGGCGCAGACATAGCGCCCGAAACGGGTCCAGTTGAGAATCAGGGAAAAAACCGCCGCCAGCAGGAAAAAGATGATCGAGGGCGTGGGGACGCCAAGGATCAAACCGGTGCCAAAGCGGGAAAAAATGCCGAAGGAACCAGTGACCCTAAACTCGCCGCCGTCCCCGATATAGAGGGCGAGGGAGCGGTAAATCCCCATAAACCCCAGGGTGGCGATAAAGGGGGGAATGTTAAACTTGGTGATTAAGAACCCGGAAACGCCGCTCCCAACCAGACCCACCGCCAGGCCGGCTATAAACGCCAGGCAGAAGGCGGTGTATTCCGCTCCTGGCCAGACCACCAGGAAGATGTGGTTGATGCTAAGAACGACTACGCCACCGATAAAGGCCACGGCGCTCCCCACCGAGAGGTCGATGCCGCCAGCGATGATCACAAAGGTCATGCCGAGGGCAATGATGCCGGTATAGGACACCTGGCGGGTGATGTTTAGGACGTTACGCAGCTGGAAGAAGTGTTCGGAGGTGAGGGAGCCCACCAGGAGCATCAGGAGAAGAGCGATATAGGGGGCGAAAGCGACCAGATTGAAACGGGAGCGTTGGGGAATCATCAGCTAGCCTCCACTTGCCGCGGTGATTCACCCCCCGTTGTCCCGGGGGTGGTTTTCAAGCGGGTGGCGTAAAGCATTATCTCCTCCTCGGTAAGGTCTTTCCCTTCCAGAATACCGGTTATCTCACCCTCATGCAACACCGCCACCCGGTGGCAAAGACCGATCACCTCCTCCAGTTCACTGGAGATAAGAATGCAGGCCAGTCCTTCGCCAGCGAGACTCTGGATGAAATTGTAAATGTCAGACTTGGCTTTGATGTCGATACCCCGGGTTGGCTCATCAAAAATGATCACCTTCGGGTGAGTGTCAAGGCATTTGGACAGGGACACCTTCTGCTGGTTGCCGCCGGAGAAAAACTCGAGGTTGGCCGCCAGGTTGGCGGCCCGGATGGAAAACCGGTCCACATATTTCCCCGCCGCCTGGCGCCGCCGCCGGTTGCTTATAAACCCGTTCTGGGCATAGAAGCGTAGACTTGACAGGCAGATGTTTTCCACCATGTCCGCCTTGACCAGAATACCCTTGCCCTGGCGGTCTTCGGAAAGGTAGGCGAGACCTGCCGCCACCGCCTCTTGCGGCCGTCCCGAGGCCAGTTCCACCCCACGCACCCGGACCCGGCCGGTGGAGCGCCGGATAATCCCGATAAGGGTCTCCGCCGTCTCGGTCCGCCCCGCCCCCATTAAGCCAGCCAGGCCAAAGACCTCGCCCCGCTGCACCGTGAAAGTAATGTTTCTTAGTAAGCCCGGAACCGTGACGTTCTCCACCTCCAGGGCTGGTTCCGAAGTGGGGACGCTTTTCGGGGGGAAAACCTGGGTCAACTCACGCCCCACCATCCGCGACGCCATTTGCACCTCGTCCAGATCCTGAACCGGGTCGACACTGATAAAATTGCCGTCGCGGAGCACCAGCACCCGGTCGCAGACCGCCTTGACTTCGCGAAGCTTATGGGAAACGTAGATCACCGCCACCCCCCGCGCCTTCAGGTCGCGGATGGTGTTAAAAAGTATTTCCACCTCGGTCTGGTTAAGGACGGTGGTAGGCTCATCCATGATGATTATGCGCGACTTCTCGTTCACTATCGCCTTGGCGATCTCCACCATCTGCCGTTGCGCCGCTGACAGGCTGTCCAGCTGGGAAGAGGGGTTGATGTAGGAGGCGTTAAGGCCCTCCAGAATGACCCGGGAGCGCTCGCGCATGTAACGCTTGTTGAGGAGACCAAAACGCCCCAGCTGCTCCTGGCCCAGGAAAATGTTTTCAAAGACAGTCAGATCGCCCACCAGGTTGAACTCCTGCGGGATCATGGTGACCCCCAGGCTTTTGGCGACCTGAGGGTCGAAACGCGTCACTGGCACCTCCCCTACGCTAAGGCTTCCCTCGGTAGGGGTGTAGACGCCGCTAATGATCTTGAGGAGTGTGGACTTACCCGCCCCGTTTTCGCCAATAATGCCAAATATTTCCCCCGCCGCCACCGTCAGGGAGACAGCGTTAAGCACCCGTACCCCGGAAAACTCCTTGGATACGGCATTTACCGACAACACTGGCGTGGGGTCAGGCATCGGCTTAGTCTTTCCTCAGGGCATCGTCAAAAGCAACGTTGGAGGCGGGATAGTCGAACTTCCGGACAAACTCGCAGGCTTCGCTGGCCCCAAATTCCCGGTCCATGCCACTGTCTTCCCACTCCACCGACAGCGGTCCATCGTAGTTGATGGCGTTTAGCTCCCGGACAATGGCGTCGAAATTGACCCCGCCATGACCAGGGGAACAGAAATTCCAGCCCCGCCGGGTGTCCCCGAACTCGATGTGGCCGCCTAGAATTCCTGCCCGTCCATCCAGGGTGACCTGGGCGTCCTTGACATGCACATGGTAGATGCGGCTACCGAACTCGCGGACAAAGAGGGCCGGGTTGACCCCCTGCCAAAGAAGGTGCGAAGGGTCGAAATTGAGTCCGAAAGTCTCCCGGTAACCAAAGGCTTTTAAAAGTTTTTCGGTAGAATAGAAGTCGAAGGCGATTTCGGTGGGATGCACCTCCAGGGCGAACTTCACCCCGTTCTGGTCAAAGGCGTCAAGGATCGGGGTCCACTTGTCCACCACTTCCTTGAAGGCATCGTCAACCTGCTGCTGCGAGGTCTGCGGGAAGCTGTACCAGTAGTTCCAGATCGGGCTGCCGGTAAAACCGGTCACCACTTTTATCCCCATGGCCTTGGCGGCCTTGGCCACCACCAGCATTTCCTCGCTAGCCCATTTCTGCATAGCGTCGACACCCCGGCCCTTGAGGGCGGCCGGCATGAAACCATCGTAACGCGGGTCATAGCGGGAGGTCACGCACTGACCAATCAAGTGGCTCCCGATCGCCCAGGATTTAAGCTTGTACTTCTTCAGGGTAGCCAGGTGGGCCTTGACATAGGCGGGGTCGCTAGCGGCCTTGCCCACCTCCATATGGTCGCCCCAGGTGGCGAGTTCCAGGCCATCATAACCAAAGGCGGCGGCTTTCTGACAGACAGTGTCAAAGGTGAGGTCAGCCCATTGACCGGTAAAAAGGGTTACAGGACGTTTCCCCATGGAAGGATCCTTTCATAACAGGCGGCCGGGATAACCCGGCCGGCCAGCTCCGGAAAAACTCACTTGTCCAGGGTTACCCAGGTGTTTTTGTTTTTATTAGACTTGATAAGAGCGTGGATGAATTTCACCCCGCGGGCGCCATCGCCGACATTGGGGAAAAGATCGAAGTCGGAGGGTTTAGTCCCTTTCCGCTTAGCGATGATGGTAGAAATAAAGCCATCGTAAAGATTGGCGAAGGCCTCGAACAACCCTTCCGGATGCCCGGTGGGCAGGCGAGTATAGCGACCAGCGTGGGGATGCAGGTAGCCCTGAGCCCGGGTAAGGAGTTCTACTGGTTTTCCCTTAGGCATGAAATAAAGGAGGTTGGGATTTTCCTGTTGCCACTCGAGTCCACCCTTGGTGCCGAACAGTCGGATGGTGAGGCCATTCTCCTTGCCGACCGCCACTTGGCTAGCCCAGATGCTTCCCTTTATCCCACGGGGATATTTAAGCCAGACAAAACCGTTGTCGTCCAGTTTCCTCCCCTTGACAAAGGTGTCTAGGTTGGCGAGGAGCGAGACCGGGCTTAAGTCGGTTATGAAGCTAGCCAGACTTTCGGCGTGGGTGCCAATGTCACCCATGCAGCCAGCCAGACCACTAACTTTTGGATCGGTGCGCCAGCCTGCCTGCTTGTTGTCCTTGGGTTGGTCAGCCAGCCAGTCCTGGGCGTATTCGGCTATGACCAGCCTTAAGTCGCCAAGGTCGCCCCGTTTCACCATTTCCCTGGCCTGGCGCACCATGGGGTAGCCCACGTAGGTGTAAGTAACCAGGAATTCCAGACGCTTCTGCCGGGCAGTCGCCACCAAATCACTAGCCTCTTTGACAGTGAGACAGAGGGGTTTGTCACAGACGACATGGAAGCCCTTTTCCAGCGCCATTTTCGCCACCGGGTAATGCGTGTTGTTGGGAGTGACAATGGTGACAAAATCCGGCCGGTCCGGCCGAGCCGCTTCCTGCGTCAACATTTGCGCATAGGTTGGGTAAACCCGGTCAGGGGCGATTGACCAGAGTTTCCCCTGGGCCTTGCTCTTGTCGAAGGACTGCGAGAAACAACCACCCACCAGCCGCGCCCGCCCGAGAAGGTCAACCGCCGCCTTGTGGACTGCCCCGATAAAGGCGCCGGGACCACCGCCCACCATGAGGAAAGAGAGACCTTCGCCGCCGGAGTGCCGTTTAGCTTCAACCATTTTCCATCTCCTTTTAACCTAAACACCGGCCGGAAAACCGGGCCGGAAAGTAGGGCGCACGGGAATGAATCACCAGAGATACCGGTGCCTTTCCCGAACGAACATTATCACACCGGTAAAATAAGCGGCGTCTGGATAACCGTGGGTCGATACCGGTACATCAGGGGAAACTAGCGGTGGCGATAGGGTTGAGTCGTGAAGGTGGAAAAAGTACCGGCAGACGCCGTACAGTTGCGGACATGCCTAGCTCCAAGCGGCAGAATTGCTCAGGCAGGGAAGGCCGAATGAATCTTTTCAAGTGTGTAAAGCAATAGTATTAAGCTTAAAAACAAAGTCAATAGAAAAACAGCGGGTATCCCGCCTTCGGTCAGGACACTGCAAGCACCAAAGAGTCAGGGCGTGTTTCACCCCGGGTTGGAGTTAGGAAAAATATTTTCCAGTCGTCACAGAAAGTATTCGCGGGCGAGTTTTCTTTAATTGGCATTATTATAAATACTTAAGGCGTATTTTGGCTTCACCCGTCTTGTTCAGGATGTTAACCCGATTATTTGCTACAGGTGAACTCTATTGGTAAAGCCATATTTGGACCTGGCGAGTCGGCATTAAATGACTTCACCAGCGTGAAATACGGCGTTTTTAGCGGGAAAACTTCCTGGCGCTAAACAGGCTACCGTAAGGGAAAGCGAACTGTTCCCGTGGTGGGCGTCAAGACGCAGCGACAATTTAACCACCAGTGTGGCGCACCTGAATTGCTAGGCGTCCCCCCCCAAGGCGGCGGGAAAGGGGAACCCCGCTCAAAGCGTTAGCCTGGTAAAATTTTTTCCCTCCTCCCCGGTGGCGCCCATCCCAGCGCCAAAGAAGTTGGTCGCCCCCCAAGCGACCCGGGGTGGAAAGGCCCCCAAAAGGGGAATCACCCGAGACCGGAAGCATAACACAGCGCCATCTCAACATCGACCTTATACCCCATCGTGTTTCTCCTCCGCATTAACTTATTGACAAGGCGGTGGAAAAATCATATAAAGGAACATATTTGTCGCCAATTGCCTTAGTTAATAAAAGGCAATCCTACAACTTTACTTGGAAATTATTCGTGAAACATTGAGGGGCCTTATCTTGATCTCCCTGGGATGGTTGATTTTATTTCTTTTTTTATTCTCCACCGTTACCGGCACTTCTGTCTTCCAGGAAGTCTGGAGCGCGGGCGGGGAAAGCATTTGCCTACGAGTTCACCTCTCCCGGGTTCTTACACCCTCAACGCTACCCGTTTTCGCGATAAAGCTGATCGTCCTGACCTTTTCCCGTCTTCCCCGCCAGGCACCCCTGGTGTCTTCTCATATCTGTTCACGACGGGATAGACATGGACAATTACCCCCCAGGTCATCTTTCCAAGTAGGTTAGACGCGCCTCCCTGGCGACCAATATCCCCCGCCACCCTGGTCCGGACTGCCGGACCTTGGCGGGTGGTCTCGCCGTGTCTATCCGCTGGCTGTCAGTGACAGCCTATTTCCTTGTCTTCCGGGCGTCCTGAAGTCTAAGCCCGCGAAGTCAGATCATAAATATCGGGGAAGGTGGTGTCTGATGGTTATTTTTACCTATTTTCTGCTTATATTGCTAGGAAGTCTCCTGGGTGGCTTTATCCGCCACTTATATGGGAAACGCCGGATAAGTTCAGCCGAAAACGTGGCGCAGGCGCTTATCAAGTCCGGGGCCGATGCGGCGGAAAAATTACGGATTGAGGCGGAAAACCTTAAGCAAGAAGCGGCGGTTCGCATGAAAACCGAGCTTTTTTCCGCTCGGGAAAAACTGGAAAACGATATCAAGAGCGAGCGTAACGAGCTACGCCAAACAGAAAAACGCCTGCTGAAACGCGAGGACAACCTTGACCGCAAGAACACCATCCTAGACGAAAAGGAGGCGCAGCTCCGGCTTCAGGAGGATCGGTTGGAAAACCGGGTGAGCGAGATCGCCATTCGCGAGAGCGAGCTAGAGTCCGCCGCCAGCCAGCAACAGGAAGCCCTGTTTCGCATTTCCCAACTTTCCCCCGAGGAAGCGCGTAAAGAAGTCCTGGAGGCTACCACCCTGGAACTCGACCATGAAATTGCCGTCATGGTGGAGCGGGCCAACGTCAGGGCCAAGGAAACCGCCGATGATGTCGCCCGGAAATACATCTCCACCGCCCTCAACCGCCTGGCGGTTGACTACACCACCGAACATGTGGTGTCAACAGTCGAACTCCCCTCTGATGAAATGAAGGGCCGGATCATCGGCCGCGAAGGCCGTAACATCCGCGCTTTCGAAAACGCCACCGGTGTCGACGTCATTGTCGACGACACCCCGGGGGTGGTGGTGCTTTCCGGTTTCGAGCCAATCCGCCGGGAGGTGGCGGTAAGGACTATGAAAAAGCTGGTGTCGGATGGCCGCATCCATCCCAGCCGTATCGAGGAAATGGTCCTGAAAACCCGGGACGAGATGGAAAAAATTGTTGAGGAAACGGGTAAGGCAGTGGCGCTGGAACTTGATGTCCGTAACTTGAAGCCCCGCGAGATAATGCTTCTTGGCCGCTTGAAGTTTCGCATGAGTTACGGCCAGAACGTCCTCGACCACTCCCGCGAGGTTGGTTTCCTTTCCGGTATCATCGCCGCTGAACTTGGCATGGACGAAATCCTCGCCCGGCGCTGCGGTCTCCTCCACGACATCGGTAAGGCAGTCGACCACGAGGAAGAGGGTACCCATCCCGAACTCGGGGGCGAGATCGCCCGGCGTTGCGGTGAACCGGAAGAAGTGATAAACGCCGTGGTCTCCCACCACAGTGACACCGCGGCGGAAAGCCTGTACGCCACCATTGTCCAGGCGGCTGACGCCATATCGGCCGGCCGGCCCGGGGCGCGGCGGGAAACCCTGGAAAAGTATGTCAAACGCCTGGAGCGCCTGGAGGCTATTTCCAACAGCTATCCCAATGTGGAACGCTCTTTCGCCATCCAAGCTGGCCGGGAACTCCGGGTCATCGCCAAGGCGGACAAAGTTACCGATGGCGAGGCGGCCAAAATGTGCCGTGAAATAGCCAAGCAAATCGAGACCGAACTCACCTATCCCGGCGAAGTGAAAGTCACCCTGGTGCGGGAACTACGTATCACCGAATACGCCCGCTAGAGCGGCCGGCGTAGCGGCCAGTCGCCCCGACCCGCGGTCGGAATGGGAGAAACGGCTGTGGAGCAAAACGACCCGCCCCAGCCCGCGCCTGACCCGGTTAGCGCCCAGGGCCTGACCGCCCTAGGTTGTTTATACGCCCGCCTCGACCAGGAAATCGCCCAAAACGCGGGGAAGCGTTGCGCCACCTGCGGTGACTGTTGCCACTTCGAAAGCGCCGGACACCGGCTTTACGCCAGCACCCTGGAGCGCTCTCTTCTCGCCCGCCAAGCACGCCCCACCCACCCCGACGCCAGCCAGTCCCAACTCGCCCGGGGCGAACGCTGCCCCTTCCAAGTGAAACAGGGTTGCGCCGCCCGCCAGGCCCGAACGCTTGGCTGCCGCCTCTTTTTCTGCCAGGACAACGCTCCCGAGGAGTGGAACGTCCGGGCCGAAGCCTGGCACCAAGAGTTGAAACGCCTGCATGACCAGCTTGGTGTGGCCTGGGACTACCGACCCCTCCTTCCCCTCTAGCCAAGCCACCCCCCTCCCCAGCCGCGCTTT
>JAITQC010000047.1 GCA_031289115.1 Planctomycetota bacterium | reverse complement strand
CCCGCCTGTTTCAGGCGCCGGGCCAATTCCACCAGGGTGTTCTGGTTCTCCGGCAACAAAACACATTGCGCCCCAATAGTGAGGCTGGAGGCAAAAGACTCCTTGTATTTAAACAGGCGCGTTATGTTGTCCAATACGACATTAAGGTCGCCAGCCCCGGTCCCCTGGCAGGCGGCATAGGCCGCTGGCGTCCCGCCGTTGACGGAAAAACGCACCCAGGTCAGGTATTGTGCCATTTCCCGCAATTGCCTGTCCTGCAAAGCGGCGCCGTTGCTGCTCATGGCGACATCCAAGCCTATTTCCCTAGCCCGCCGGATAGCGGGAAACGTGTCGGGATGGAGGCTAGGTTCACCCGCGCCAGCAAAGACCACCGCCTTTACCCCCGCCTGTTTCAATTCATCCACCAAAGTCAACAGGCGGCCCGAGGGGAAATAGGCGCCTTGGTGTCCAAGATAGTTGAAATTGCAAAACCGGCAGTGGTGGTTGCAGTCAGAGGTGGGGGATATCTCGGCGTAAATTGGCCAAACCAGGCACCCCGCCAGGAAATCCGCCACCCGGTCGGGATGATACGCCAGCTTGTGTCCTTCCAGTTGGAAGAATTGTTCCATGCTGACTCCCAAAACACTAAACCTGAGGGTTGGGTATATTTCCCCCTTTATGGGGTTAAGGAGAAAAGACCCTTTTCCCCGGGTCTAGCCAACCCCTAACCTTGCCCAGCGCCTTTTCGCCTGTGCCCCCGCGCCTGGCGAAGCTAACCCCTGTTTCCCAGAAACATTCCGATAGCGTCCAACAAACTCTCCCGGTCAGTGAAATTCTCCATCTGGGTGGGAAGGGAGTCGCGGAACCACTGGCCGTAACGCTTGACCGCCACCCGGCGGTCAGCGATTATAGCCACCCCCCGGTCTTCGCGGGAGCGGATCAGCCGGCCAAAACCCTGGCGGAAACGGATCACCGCCGAGGGCAGGGAATAGTCGGTAAAGGCGTTACCCCCCTCCCGCTCCACCTGCTCGCAGCGCGCCGCCACCACCGGATCGGTCTGGACGCCAAAGGGGAGTCGGGCGATGGCGAGGCAGGAAAGGGCGTCGCCGACAATATCCACCCCCTCCCAGAAGGAGTGGGTGCCAAGAAGCACGGAACGGTTGCCGCGCCGGAAGATGGCGGTGATGCTTTCCCGCGACCCGGAGCGTCCCTGGGTCAGGAGGTTGATGCCTTCGCCCAGGAACTCCCCCTCCATGATGTCAGACACCCGGGAAAGCATTTCATAACTGGTGAAAAGGGCCATCCCCCGGCCCTCGGTACGCCGGTAGACATCAGACAGGAAATAACCGAGTTCTTCAGCGTAACTGCCGTCCTTTTCACCTGGTTCGGGAAGGAAAACCGGCACCAGCACCAGGCACTGCCGGTGATAGTCGTAGGGGGTGCCGGCGTTAAAAGTGACCAGGCGTTCCTTGTTAATCAGCGACACCCCGAGCCGCTGGGCCATGAAATCAAACTTTCCCTTCACCGTCAGGGTAGCGGAGCAGAAAACCACCGAGTCCTTTTTCTGGTAAAGCTGCTCGTAAAGAAGCGCCCCCACCGCCACCGGGGCCGCCACCGCCCGCACGTAACCAGCTTTTTGTCCAGTCCGTTCCAGCCAGTAGACATAATCGGGACTAGCCGCATCGAGAACAAAAACCGTGTCGTTAGTAAGTTCCCTTAGCCCCTGGACAGCGGCGCTTAGCTCGCGGCCGTGTTCCATCTGGTAAGGCAGGCTTCCGTCGTCAAGCTCCTGGATCAGGGTGACCAGGGCCTCCAGGCCGTGGAGAATAGCGGCTATCTCGACAAACAGGGCGATGCGGCTCTTCTCCACCTCGGCCCAAAGGTCGGGACGCTTGTCCAGGGCGGTGTAGCGGGCGGACTGGCCAGTCTTGCGGTTGGCGAGAACCGCCTCCAGGGTGAGGAAAAACGGCTCCACCTTCTGGAGGGCGCGGTAGACCGCCTCCCGGGTGGACTCGATAACCTCTCCGGCGGAACCGGCGAAACCCTCGGGAAGGGTGGAGCCAGCCAGCCCAGCGGCGATGCCGGAAAGAAGGCCGGTGGGGGTTTTTCGGCCAGCCCGATGCAGGCGCTGGAGAGGAATGGTAAAGGCGTTGTGGGTCAGTTCCACCGTGAACTGGTTGGTCACCGCGTCCTCGACATTGTGCGCCTCGTCAAAAATCAGTTGCTGGTAGTCGGGAAGGGTGGGGAGGTGGGAATTAAGGTCAGCCATCACCAGGGAGTGGTTGGCCACCACCAGGTCGGCTGCCTGCGCCTCCGCCCGGGCTTTACGGAGGAAGCAGATGCGGTTTTGCCCGCACCGGCGGCCTAGGCATTCGTCGCCGGAACTGGACAACTTCCCCCACAAGGGGGCGAAATGCGGCCGGCCAGCCACGATGTTCTCGCCAATGTCGCCGTTTTCGGTCCAGACCGACCAGGGTATGATGTTAAGCAGGCGCATCCGCTCGTCTTGGTCTAGCTCCGCCTCCACCTGGTCCAGGAGGTAGAGCAGCTTCCGGAGGCAGAGATAGTTACGCCGGCCCTTGAGAAGGGTGGCCCGGAACTCCATTCCCAGGGCTTTACGGATAAGCGGCAAGTCCTTGTCGAACAGCTGGGCCTGGAGATTCTTGGTGTTGGTAGACACCACCACCGGGGTGTGGTTGGCAAGGGCGAAAGAGAGGGCGGGCGCCAGGTAAGCCAGGCTTTTACCAATACCAGTGCCGGCCTCGACCATCAGGTGGCTTCCCTGGTTAAAGGCGTCCGCCACCCGCACCGCCATCTCCGCCTGCCCGGAGCGGTTTTCATAGCCGGGAAAGACGCGGGAAAATTCCCCTCCCGGCCCGAACCAATCCTGCACCATCTGGCGGTCCAGAAGCTGGGGTTCCGCCAGGCGGGGTGGCCGGGGCTCCCCCGGCGCCAGAACAGTAAACAACTGGCGGAAATCGCCGTCGCCACCCAGCGTATGGGACAGTTGCTCCGCCGCCAGGCGCTGGAAAAAGTCGCGGTAGGGATGGCGGGGGTTAACCTCCAGGAGGCGGTTCATCTCACCCAGGGCCGGGAGAGGAATCGTGGCCGCCTTGGCTAGAAGGTGTTTCCAGACCCCGGCCAGGACCTCGCAGTCAGCCAGGGCGCGGTGAGCCGGTTTGTCGCTCACCACCCCGAAGATTTCCGCCAGAACTGTCAGGCTGTGGCTGGGTAGGGCTGGGAAACAGATGCGGGAAAGCTCCACCGTGTCCATCACTGTGTGGCGGAAACGCTCGTGGGTGGCCTGGCGCAGAAACTGCCGGTCGAAGGTGGCGTTGTGGGCGATGCACATGGCGTCGGGGGGAAGAAAGGCGAGGAACTCCTCCAGCACCTCCTCTTGGGAGCGGGCGCCCTCAAGCATGTCGGGAGTTATGCCGGTTATCCGGATGATCTGGGTGGAAAGGGTGACCCCGGGGTTGACCAGCTGGTCAAACGTCTCACCCGGGACGCCGTTATGGAGAACAAGCGCCCCCACCTCGATGATACGGTCGCGAAAGGGATCGGCCCCAGTGGTCTCCAGGTCTATCACCACCACCAGCGGATAAAGGTTCATGCGTTCCTCCGCTGTCTGGCGCGTGAAAGGCAAGAGGTAAAAAAGCCACCCAGGAAAAGCCGCGGGTGGGTGGGGTTATCCTATTCCCAGCGGGGCATACGCTGCCAAGCCCCCCGGCCGCCCTCATCGTCCGGGACCACCGGGGTCGCGGCGATGATATCATGTTCGATATCCGCCTCCACCACTTCTACTTCCCCTGACCGCTCAAGAAACTCCTCCGCCACTTGGCGGTAGTCAGACGCCCCGGAGGACTTGGGGTCGTAACGGTTGATGGGTTGGCCGTGGCTAGAGGCCTCTTGGATTTTGATGTTACGGCGCACCATCGCCCGGTAGATCTTGCCGGGAAAAAACTTCTCCATCTGCTTCACGACGTCGCGGGCGATAATAGGGCGGGAATCATACATGCAGAAAATAACCCCCGACAGGGTGAGGGCGGGGTTGAGGGAGGCGGCCACCCGTTCCACCGTTCGCGAGAGTAGCCCCACTCCGCGTAACGGCAGATACTCGGCAGTCATCGTCACCACCACCGACTTGGCCGCCACCAACCCGGACAAGGTGAGGAGGCCAAGGCCGGGAGGGCAGTCAAGCAGGATATAATCGTACTGCCGGCTGACGCCAGCCAGGGCGTCACGCAGACGCGTATCCCGGCGCTCCGACATGGCGAGCTCGATCTCCACCCCGCAAAGATCGATGTTGGCCGGAAGAACCTCCAGGCCGTGCACCCGGCGGATGACGGTACGGGGGTCGACTCCGTCGACCAGAACATCGTAAATCGAGTCACCCCCCACCGCCGGGTCGATACCCAGGTGGTCAGAAAGATTACCCTGCGGGTCGAGGTCGACCAGAAGCACCCGCTTGCCATATTCATTGGCAAGGATGGAGCCAAGGTTAACGGTGGTCGTGGTTTTACCCACTCCCCCTTTTTGGTTCATGAAGGCGGTTACAAACGCCGACATAGCCTGGAGACCTCCCCGTCCCGCGCCCAAGTCGTCGGGGGGTCTATAACCCTCCCGGGTGACAGCGGCAGGACGGCTGGTTACGCCAATCCGGGTAATTGCCGCCGCCCCCGCCGCTTAAAGTATAGCCACTGGCGCTAGGCGGCGCAACCACCAACCCCCGGCGTTGGCAAATTGTTTTCCGCCCGCCCCCCGGAAAATCCAGGCGGACCGGGCAAAAGCGGTTTTTAGCTAACCCGTGGTTCGCCAAGAGTTGATTGTCCAATTGACCGATTGTAAAACCCTGTTCCCTTGTTTTCCTAGGAGAATTGATTTGGAAGATAAGCTTTTTCTCTAAAATTTCCTTTCCTAAGAGATTGGCAGGCAGGCTGTTGAACTTGACTATATCCATGAAACGTTTGAAAAGTGAGTCGTTAGGGCGGCTTTATGATTTTTCCGACAGTATCGGGAAAATGCTATTTTCGGCTTTTTTATGGCATTGCTTCCGAGGTTAAAAGTTTCCGGATTTCTTGTCCAACCATTGCCGCCAATTCATCTTCTGTCGGTAGAATCGTTTTATATTTGCTAGCAAAAAGCTGTTGACTATCTTTCAAAAATGAGTATTTTGCCATCGCTTCGGATTTGTCCGAGCAAAGAATTAATCCGATAGTTGGATTATCGCCTTCACCCCGTTTCAGTGCGTCAAACATTCTAACATACATATCCATTTGACCAATGTCTGCGTGCGTCAATTTTGTAGTTTTAAGGTCAATGATTATAAAGCATTTTAGCAGATAATTATAGAAGACAAGGTCGGCATAGAAATGGTCTGTTTCCGTGCTGATTCGTTGTTGACGGGCAACGAATGAGAATCCTTTACCCAGTTCCAGCAGGAACTTTTGCAATTTATTTATAGTGGCTGTTTCAAGCAATGTTTCCTTGCCAGTTAAATCTTCGGGTACATCAAGAAATTCTAATACCAATGGGTCTTTGACAAAATGTTCCGCCAGATACGGAACCGTCAGCTCATTTTCGGATGTTACGACCGTTTGCGTGGAAAGCAAACGGCGGTAGTAGCCGCTGGCAATATTTCGTTCAAGTTGCAATACACTCCAATTTTGGCGGGAAACTTCTTGCAGGTAATACTCGCGTTCTTGCGCGCTGTCCAGCCGCATTATCCGCGTCAGATGCGACCAAGCCAAATTCGCTACACGCCGTGTAGCGAATTCAGGAAAGGTGATATAAAACTGTCGCATATTTCTCAGATTCGGCTCGGAAAATCCGCTCCCAAGAGTATCAGTTAAATACCGCGACAGGTTCTCTATCAGTTTTTCGCCATAGTTCGCACGCTCTTTGCCACTTTGCTCTTGCTCTACTATTCGCCGGCCGATGTGCCAGTATGTTTCAACCATAATCGAATTGACCGCACGATATGCGGTGCCACGCGCCTCAGCCAACAGCGCGGCGACGTCTGCAAAAAACTGCTTATCCTGTTTTGTTATGCTTGCCATATTCTTGTTTCTTTACGGAACAATAAACCTTAGAGAACTCAAAATGCCAATTATTTTGGGAATTTCTGCGTTCGGCATATCAACTGGGCAAAACCGAACATTCCCAAGATCTTCTAGCCGAGTTTCGCAATTATGAAAATACTACCTTGCAACGTCTTGAAATAGATTGTTTTAAAAAGCACAGAGGGTAGATATAAATTATGCTTTTTCCGCATATTTCGTTAGCCCAAACTTTTCGATATATTCCTTGGCTACCCCCTCGAGTCGGCTAAACGAAGGCTTCACGACCGTTGTGCCACTTGCATTTCCGGGAAAAACCGATATTACTTCCTGGACATCGCTTAGCATTTCCAGCACGCGGTGAATGCGCATTGGGTGACCCATTTGGGCAAGTTCCATTTTTAGGACACTGCATAGGGTAAGCGCCAGGACACAGTAAAAGGCATGTATCCGTATGGTTTGCTCGGTAAATTGCCTGACCGGGTGAAAACTCAGATATTTGGTATCTTTCAATTGACGGAAGCTCTCCTCGACCTGGTACCGCGAGCGGTAGGTGCCAACGATCTTCTCGTTTGACCAAGTATCCTGATCCGTGAAGAGTACTGTTTTACCCAGTATTTCTTCCTGAACCCGCCGGAGTTTTTCCCGATTCAAGGAATAATCTAGACTGAGGTGGTCCGGGTCACTGGCGTCAATATGGCAGTCAAATATATCCTGCATGTGTTCATGTGACAGTATCGCGGCCAGCTTCTTTTCAACTGATGCGAAAGTTGGCTTTTTACCTTGGTTTAACCCTCCCGCGGCCCACTTTGCCAGGGTGTCCTGTAATTGTTTCAATGCTGTCTGGCATTTGGCGACAACAGACTTTACTCCACGCATCTGGGTGGCCAAGAGATCTGGATTGTCGGTAATCACCACGGTGGTCTTTAAACCGTAGACTTCCATGGTTGTTCGGTACGCTTTGGTTGCCGCAAACTCTTCCCCGGCAAGAGGGGCGAAGGCGGTTTGGGGTACCACCCCTAACTCCGGGCATTGATTTGATCTAAGGCTACCGACAAAATGAAAGGAGCGGGACTTGTCTTCCAGGAGCCGCTGGATATTTTCCGGGGAATTGTTGTCTCTGTCGAAAACCAGGGTAATGTCCGCAACTCCTCGTCCGAGTTTGCCATAACGTGATTTCAGGGCGTCCACTATTTCGGAAAACCGCTTGGCGTCAGCAGCGTAAGTTTCATGGAAAAGCGGGATATTGTCAGACGATGACACCAGGAGGGACAGCCCGACAGTTTTAAGGTCGCGTCTTTTCTCCTTGTGGTTGCCCTTTTTCGGCAGGGTTCCCGGATTGATGGTATTGACGTAGGTGCAAAAATTGCGGTTGTCAAAAAGAAGGCATTCATTCGCCAGAGGGTATTTTTCCACCAGCCAGTGGGTAAGTTCGTCTTCAATGGCGGTGATCTTTTCCTGGTTGAGGCTAGTCAGGTTGTTCCAGAACTCCTGGCTTGAGAGGTTTTCCCGATCCGCCTGATGAAAAGATCCCGGCAACACTGTCCTTTCGAACCATTGGTACAAGGACTTTTTACTGGTGGGAGCGACAGCCCGGTTGATAGCGGCAAGGAGAATCGAATCACTGACCGGTAACCCCTGGTCCTGTTTCCCAGTCTGACGCTCAATAATCTGGCGTATACCGACACGCGTAGCCAGGTCGAGGAGCGCGCTTACCGCTCCGAAATCCAAAACGGTGCTGGACAATGGATCGGGTATGCCGCCATTCGCGGCCGCCATCTTCTGGGCAATTTTATCAGCAGTCCCCAGGCATTCCTGCCTGACTTTGCAGGATTTACCATTGATGCGTTGGGATTCGACCAGATAGTAATAGATTTTGCCGTTAATTTTACGCTTGGAGATGAAAGCCATAGCCAATCCCCTGAGTTCTGGAATATAATTACACTCACAACTATGACATTATGCTGTTAATCCTTTATATTGCAAGGTATATAATTACACTTTTATTATATCTACAAAAGGTTTTTTATATAAGTCATTTACCAGAAGAAGTTGGCGTAAAATAATTCCGTAACTGCGAAACTCGGGGTAGGAGAATGGATTTGGAAGATAGGCTTTTTCACCAAAATCTCATTTCCTAAGAGATTGGCAGACAGGCTGTTGAACTTGACTTTATCCGTGAAACATTTGACAAATAGAATAGTTTTATTCTTACTAGCAAAAAGCTGTTGCCTATTATTCATAAATGAGTATTTTGCCGACGCTTCGGACAAGGCAAATAAGCTACACGCCGTGTAGCTTATTCAGAAAAATTATAAAAACTGTCGCATATTTTCAGCTAAGATCAGCTTTTAAGCTAAACCTTTTTACTAAAGTTTCTTTCCCTAAGATGCCTACACAATAAGTGGAATACACGGCCCTTGATGTGATAAAATAAATTTACATATTAGCTCATAAAGGTTGCCTCAAACACCTTTTTGCACTAATATTAAAATTTATAATGCGCGAGTATAGCCCCAGAGAAATTGGTAGACAAACTGCCGAGCTTGGCTTTAGCCGTGACCCGTTTGAAAAAATGCTTTGTTTAGCAGGGGTTTTGGCTTTTTTTGAACACGACCCTACGCTAGCGAAATATCTTGCCCTCAAAGGCAACCCGGCGATAATCTGACCATCTTCAATATCCCACGCCTTTCCGTGGACATAGATCTTGGATTTGCTGAAAATCTTCCCCGCGAAAAAATCACGACCAAGCGGACGATGATCTATGAAACAATAGTGCGGTTCATGATCATGAAATGAAAAGGTGATAGCATAGATTTAAAGGAAAGATGTTTGGTAAAACGCAGGGTGCTGGTTAAGCCCCCGGAACCCAGTTGTTTGAGGTTGAGGAAGCATGATTACGGGTTTTAGATAGCTTAAACGAGGTGGTTCACCCAGTTTTACTACCCACAAATGCTCCCGAAGAGCCAAAAAATGTTGCTCCAAAATAACCTCTGATCCCTGGAGGTTAGTAAGTTAATAAACAGCTTGTCTAGCGAAGAACGATGGGAGAACGAAAATGCGCGGCAAAAGAATCAATTTGTTTAACGCTAAATTCGATATTCCAGAATTGCCTGCTTTAACCGATTTGGTTTTCGATCACAATGCTCCCGATAGGGATTTATTTGTTGGGCCCGGAACTATGTATAAAAGTGCTCCCTATTCCCGGGTAAAAAGCAATAAATCCACTAAAAAACCCCGCTTTTAGATACCTGAAAGCGAGTTGGACCACCCCGCTTTGCCCCCAAATGCTTCCGAAGATCCCCAGCCGGTCCCAGTCGTAATTATGGCAGCGTCCCAGTGATGGTTAAAATTAAAAGATGGCGCTTCCCGCCATGTCGATATACATGGTTAGCGACTAAGAAGACCAGCAAAAGATACTAGAAAGATCTGGCTGGGATATCAATTTATCAGTCCTTGGCGTGACGGCAAAAAAACCGGGTCAGCTCATCTGTTTTACCCGGGGAAATAATTTGATGCGTTTCCCCTGCCTGGCCAGACAAGGAAAGCGGGAAGCGCTTGCAAGCGCCGGGAATTCCGCTATCATGTTTTTTCCGCGCCTGTTAAATCCGTCCTCAGTCACCTTAACGTCTCAGCAGGAGTCACGGCATGAAAACAAACCTCGTCCGCGCCAGGTATCTGGACTTCTTCGCCTCCAAGGGGGCCCGGGTGGTGCCTTCCGACTCCCTGGTTCCCAGTAACGACCCCACCCTCCTCTTCACCGGGGCGGGCATGAACCAGTTCAAAGACCAGTTCATGGGAATCCGGATCGAATACCGCTCCGCCACCTCCTGCCAGAAATGCATCCGCACTGGCGACATCATGAACGTGGGGGTCACCCCTTCCCACCACACCATGTTTGAAATGCTGGGCAACTTCTCCTTCGGCGGCTATTTCAAGCAGGAGGCGATCAATTGGGCCTGGGAGTTTCTCACCCGCGAGATCGGTATCGACCCGGATCGCCTCCAGGTCTCGGTGCACACTTCCGACGACGAGGCCTACGCCCTGTGGCAGCGGGACATCGGCCTCGCTCCCGCCCGCATCAGCCGCCTGGGGGACCACGACAACTTCTGGCCAGCCGACGCTCCTAAACTGGGTCCAAACGGTCCCTGCGGCCCCTGTTCGGAAATCTTCTTCGACCGCGGGGCTGAATACGGCTGCGGCCGCCCCGACTGCGGCATAACCTGTGACTGCCGGCGCTGGGTGGAAATCTGGAACCTGGTCTTTACCCAGTACAACCGCCATCCCGACGGTTCCCTCGTCCCCCTGCCCCAGAAAAACATCGACACCGGCATGGGACTGGAACGCATGGCCGCCTGCCTCCAGGGGGCTAAAACCAACATGGATATCGATATTTTTCAGCCCCTAGTGGCGATGGTGGCCAAACTCTCCAGCCGGGTTTATGGCGAACGCCGGGAGGACGATGTCCTGATGCGGCGTATCGCCGACCACGCCCGCGCTGTCACCTTCTGTATCGCCGACGGTGTTCTTCCCGCCAATTCCCACCGCGGCTATGTCCTTAAACGTCTGCTACGCCGGGCTGTCCTTGACGGACGCAACCTGGGAATCCGGGGCGACTTCCTGCACCGCCTGGTGCCGCTGGTCGGCGAGGCGATGGCCGAGCCCTATCCCGAGGTCCTGGCCCAGGCGGCTGGGATCGAGGAAACGGTGCGCCTGGAGGAGGAGAAATTTCTCTCCACCATCGACCGGGGCCTCGCCCTGATCGACCGGGCGGTGACAGAGGCGAAACAGGACCGGCGTGACATCATCCCCGGCGCCGCCGCCTTCGAACTTCACGACACCTACGGCTTCCCCTACGAATTGGCGGAGGAGGTGGTGGCAAGGCACGGCATGAGTATCGACCGTCCCGGTTTCGATGCCGCCCTGGACCAGGCCAGGGAAAAAGCCCGGGAAGGGGCGAAAATGCGGGGCGAAGTCTTTGTCGGCGGCCCCCTTAAGGAAATCAAGAAACTGAGCGCCGGAACCAAGTTCCTTGGCTACGACTGCGAGGCGGCGAGCGGCAAAGTGCTGGCGGTGGTCAAGGGCGAGCACCTGGTGGACAAGGCGCTTCCTGGCGACCCGGTAACCCTTGTTCTTGACGAAACACCATTTTATGGTGAGTCCGGGGGACAGGTCGGCGACACTGGCCTAATAGTCGGACCCGGTAACCTGGTGGTGCGGGTGGAGGACGTCCAGAAAGTGGACGGTATCCATCTCCACCTCGGAGTGGTGGAGTCGGGGGAGGTTTCTCCCGGCCTCCAGGTGGAGGCGCGGGTGGATGCTTCCCGCCGCCTGGACATCCGCCGCAACCACACCACCGCCCACCTCCTGCACCACGCCCTGCGTCGCGTAGTGGGCGACCGGGCGGAGCAGAAAGGCTCCTATGTCGCCCCCGACCGGCTGCGCTTCGATTTCCAGCATGGCGCCGCCCTGACCAAGGCTGAACTGGCGACGGTGGAGGAACTGGTTAACCAGAGTATTTTGGCCAACGCTCCAGTGGTGACCCGGGAACTCCCTCTGGAGGAAGCTAAAAAATCCGGGGCTATCGCCCTGTTTGGGGAAAAATATGGCGCCACTGTCCGGGTGGTCTCGGTCGGCGATTTCTCAGTGGAGTTTTGTGGTGGCACCCATATGGACGCCACCGCCCCTATCGGCGCTTTCCGAATCCTCGGCGAAGAGGCGGTGGCGGCCGGAGTGCGGCGACTGGAGGGGGTGACAGGCCTAGCCGCCTTCCGGCATTCCCGGGAACAAGGCGAGCGGTTGGACGCCATCGCCCGGGAGCTTAAAGTCCCCGCCCGGGAAGCAGGGGAGCGGCTAGGAGTAATGACGGCTCGCTTACGGGAGCTGGAAAAAAATCTCCTGCAGCTTAAAACCGCCCAGGCCCGCCAGCGTCTGAGCCAGGTCAAGACCCAAACAGTGGCGGGAGCTAGCCTACTCGCCGCCGATGTCGGAGAAATCGGCGGTAAGGAACTGGGCGACCTCGCCCGGGAGGCGCTACGTGGCCTGGGGGACTTGGGAGTGGTGGTTCTTGCGAGCCAGGACAACGGTAAAGCCGCCCTGGCAGTGGCGGTTGGGAAAGGCCTCGCCAGTGGCCGGGCCAAGGCGGGGGACCTGGTGAAAAAACTCGCCACCCACATCGGCGGCGGTGGCGGCGGGCGGGCGGACTTCGCCCAGGCGGGCGGAAAAAATACCGAGAAGCTCCCAGAACTTCTGGCAGCGACGCCAACGACCCTGGCCGACCTACTGGCTAACCCGGCTAGTAAGTAACGCCGGTTACGCCCCAGCCACCGGCGATTTTTTCCGGTTCTATCGTTAACACCCTAAGGCGGTCGGGGGTTTCCTTTCCCCGCCCGCCCCAGTTAAACGGCGAGATATTTTTGGGAAAAACATGGACAGACTATCGGAAAACAGGTAATAATTTAAGGCAGTTAGCTGGCCACTCGGTTTTTTTCCTCAACCACTATACCCTCTGACTATTTTTAACTCACTACCCACCAAGGATGTAATATACCACTTTTCTTTCCTGAAACAGGCCCGGCCGGCAAGCTTTTGTCTCACTTCAACACCTTTACCCTTTCCAAAAGCAGTGATAACGTGGCAACCCAAGAAGGCGCTTTTCGCCCCTTTCCGGGGTTAGTTTATTCTTTTGTCGTTTGTGGTTTTTTTAGCTTTTTTTAAGGAGAGAAAACATGCGTAAGGTTATGGCATTTCTGGTCGTCATGGCGATTTCCGTTTCCGCCATGGCTGGTCAAATCACCGTTGGCTTCGCCCAGCTAGGGGCGGAGAGCATGTGGCGCACCGCCAACACCGACTCCATCAAGGGCGAGGCGGCGAGCCGCGGCATCAACCTGATCTTCTCAGACGCGCAGCAGAAACAGGAAAACCAGATCAAGGCGGTCCAGTCCTTCATCGCTCAGGGCGTGGACGTCATTGGTCTTCCGCCAGTGGTTAACTCTGGCTGGGAACCGGTTCTCCGCGAAGCCAAGGAAGCCGGGATTCCCGTCATCCTCGCCGACCGCACGGTCGACACCTCAGACGACAGCCTCTATGTCTCCTTCATCGGCTCCAACTTCATCATGGAAGGCGAAAGCGCTGGCAACTGGCTGGTTCGCGAACTTAAAGCCAAGTACGGCGACGTCAAGGGCGAAGTGTTCGAGCTGGTGGGGACTGTCGGCGCCGCCCCCGCTATCGACCGCAAAAAAGGTTTTGAGAACGTTATCGCCAGCTATCCCAACCTGAACATCGTCAAGTCCCAGTCCGGCGATTTCACCCGCGCCCAGGGCAAGGAAGTCATGGAAGCCTTCATCAAGTCGCCAGAATGGACCAAGGCCCAGACCAAGATCATTTACGGCCACAACGATGACATGGTCCTCGGCGCCATCCAGGCCCTGGAAGAAGCCGGCGTCAACCCGGGCAAAGAATGCATCATCATTGGTGTCGACGCCATCGCCGACGCTTTTGAAGCCATTGCCCAGGGCAAGATGCACGTCACGGTCGAATGCAACCCGCTTATCGGTCCCCAGTTCTACGACATGGTCGAAGCCCTGGTCGCCGGCAAGACGATTCCCAAGATTGTCTACTCCAACGAAGGCACCTACGACTACTACTGCGCCGCCGCTCTTCTCCCCTGGCGTCGTTCCCTTTACTAGTTAACAGTTGTCATGCCAATAGCCACCCTCCCCCACCGATAGCGCGGCGGGGGAGGGTTTTCCTGGGAGTGGCCAAGGGTCGGGGACTCGCCCCTTTAGTTTACCCTCGGAAAACCCGTCTTTAAGCGTTTACCCGGGCGGCAACCGGCCCCACTATTCGGGAGCGCCACCATGTCCGAGCCAGTTCTTCTTGAAATGCGTGGCATCAACAAGATATTCCCTGGCGTCCAGGCACTAAAAGACGTCGATTTCACGGTCAAACGCCACCAGATCCACGCCCTGATGGGTGAAAACGGGGCGGGAA